>CAYOMH010000016.1:4108-11824 GCA_964405055.1 uncultured Muribaculaceae bacterium
GGGTCATGGTATAAAATTCGTGGTAATGTTAAGGATGATGCATATAGTAAAGATATTGTCTTAAATGTTACAGACATTGAAGCAATTGATTCAAAGGATGTAATAATTGAAGATGTTGCCCAAAATAAACGGGTAGAATTACACGCTCATACTTTTATGAGTCAAATGGATGGTGTAGTTGATGTTAAAGATTTAATAAAAACAGCTAAAAGATATGGCCATAAAGCTATAGCAATTACTGATCATAATTGTCTTCAATCCTATCCTGATGCATATAAATTAAAAGATCAATTGAAAATTATTTATGGAGCCGAATTAAATGTTATTGATGATAATGTAAAAATAATTATTAATAATCAAGATTATAATTTAATTAATGATACTTTTGTAGTTTTTGATACTGAAACTACTGGCTTTAATGCTGGTGGTGAAGACCAAATTATTGAAATTGGGGCTGTTAAAGTTCAAGATGGTAAAGTAATTGATAGCTTTAGTGAATTAATTGAACCACAAAAAAAATTATCAGATAAAATAACTGAAATAACTGGAATATCAATGGCAATGGTTAAAGGTAAAAGAAAAGAAGAAGAAGTCGTAAAAGATTTTATTGATTGGTATGGTGACTTACCTTTAATTGCCCATAATGCTTCTTTTGACTTATCATTTTTAGCTGGAGCAATTAAAAAATATAATTTAAAACCTTTTACTAATACTTTATTAGATACTGTTGAATTAAGTAGATATTTAAATCCTGATGAAAAAAAGCATAATTTATCTGCTTTAGTCAAAAAATATGGTGTTGAATTTGATGAAGATAGTCATCATCGTGCCGATTATGATGCTAAGGGAACAGCTGAAGTTTATTATAAAATGGCTAAAGAATTAGCTAGTAGAAAAATACTTACAACTTCTTCATTATTAGAAAACACCAAGACTAACGATATGTTAAAATTTTCACGACCATTTCATTTAAATGTTTTAGTAAAAAATTCTGTTGGTTTGAAAAATTTATATCAAATTATTTCTTTATCAAATACTAAATATTTATATAAAACACCAAGAATTCCTCGTAGTATTCTCAATGAATATCGTGAAGGTTTATTATTTGGTAGTAGTTGTATGAATGGGGAAATATTTAACGAAGCTAGAAAAAAAGATGATCAAGAATTAGCTGATTTAATGAGTTATTACGACTATATTGAAGTTCAACCACCAGAAAATGGTTCTTATTTAATTGATTTAAAAGAATTTGATAATGAAAGTGAATTAGTAAATAATATTAAAAAAATTATTAGAGTTGCACAAGGCTTAAATAAAATTATTTGTGCTACTGGTGATGTTCATCACTTAACTAAAGAAGATAAAATTTATCGGGAAATAATTAGTAAACAAAACACTCCTAACGTTGGGAGACATCCGTTAAATAGACCAGAAATAAGAGATATACCTTCTCAACATTTTCGAACAACTGATGAAATGCTTGAATGTTTTTCATTTTTAAGTAAAGAAGAAGCCGAACAAATTGTTATTACTAATCCTAATTTAATAGCTGATGAAATTGAAGAACAAGAAATAATTCATAAAGGTTTATTTCCACCAAAAATGGCTGATTCCGATGAAAATACAAAAGAAATGGTTTATAGCCAAGCAAGAAAAATATATGGTGATAACCTACCTATTGAAATTGAAGAAAGAATCGAAGCTGAATTAAATGGAATCATCCAAAATGGTTATTCGGTATTATATTTAATTGCCCAAAAATTAGTTAAAAAAAGTAATGAAGATGGTTATTTGGTTGGTTCAAGAGGTTCTGTTGGTTCATCTTTTGTTGCAACTATGTTAGGAATAACTGAAGTTAATCCACTGCCACCTCATTACTTATGTTTAGATTGTAAAAAAACTATATTTGCGGTTGAAGGAGAAAGTTTAGAAAAAAATTATAAGAGTGGTTATGATTTACCAGATCATGAATGTGAATGTGGTAAAAAAATGAAAAAAGAAGGTCAAGGAATTCCATTTGCAACATTTCTAGGTTTTAAAGCGGAAAAGGTCCCAGATATAGATTTGAATTTCTCTGGTGATAATCAAGCAAGTATTCATGACTATACCAAAGTATTATTTGGTGAAAATAATGTATTTAGAGCTGGAACAATTGGAACTGTTGCGGATAAAACTGCTTTTGGATTTGTTCGTGGCTATATGGAAGAAAAAAATATTAATTTACGTACTCCTGAAATTGAACGTTTAGCAAGTGGTTGTGTTGGCGTAAAAAGAACAACTGGTCAACATCCAGGTGGAATAATTGTAATTCCTGATTATATGGATGTATTTGATTTTACTCCATATCAATTTCCAGCAGACTCACCTAATAGTTCTTGGCATACAACTCATTTTGATTTTCATGCCATTCATGATAATGTTTTAAAATTAGATATTCTTGGTCATGATGATCCAACAATGCTAAAATATTTACAAGATATTTCTGGAATTAATATTGATGATATTCCTTTTGATGATCATAAAGTAATTAGTTTATTTAATAGTGCCGAAGCTCTAAATGTAAATGAAAAAGAAATTGGCTATCCAACCGGAACTTTAGGTTTACCAGAATTCGGAACTAATTTTGCGATTCGCATGCTTGAAGAAGCAAAGCCAACAACGTTTATGGAAATAGTAAAAATATGCGGTTTAGCACATGGAACTGATGTTTGGGCCGGTAATGTTCGTGATTTAGTTGTTGATGGTGTAGTTAGTCTTAAAGAAGCTCACGGTTGTCGTGACGATATAATGGATATATTAATTAAATGTAATTTAGAACCAAGTGAAGCATTTACTATTTCTGAATTTGTTAGAAAAGGCTTTGCAAGTGTAAAAGTTGATGTTTGGGCTAATCACAAAGAATTAATGAAGAAAAACAATGTACCAGAATGGTTTATTAATTCATGTGAAAAAATTAAATATCTTTTCCCAAAAGCTCATGCAACAGCATATGTAATGATGGCCTATCGTGTTGCTTGGTTTAAACTATATCATCCTCTAAAATATTATGCTGGCTTTTTTAGTATTCGTTGTAATGAATTTGATGTCGGTGTTATGGTTAGTGGCCACGATGCAATAAAAAGAAAAATAGTAGAAATAAAAACTAAAAAACCAAATGAAGTTACTAATAAAGAAGCAGATTTATTAGTTACATTAGAACTTGCTAATGAAATGTATTTAAGAGGATTTAAGTTTAGTAATATTGATCTTGAAAAATCATCAGCAACTAAATTTGTTATAGAAAATAATAGTTTAATTATTCCTTTTAGAGCAATAGAAGGTCTTGGTAATACTGTAGCTCAAAATGTTATTGAAGAAAGAGAAAAGAGTCCATACATAAGCATTGAAGATTTACAAAATCGTGGAAAAATAAATGCTACAACAATTGATCGACTAAGATTATTAGGGGTTTTAGATGGTATACCAGAATCTAGCCAATTAAGTTTATTTTAGTAAGGGAGGAAAAAAATGAAAAATATTATCCTAATTGATGGTAACAATTTATTGTTTAGAAGTTATTATGCAACAGCTTATCAAGGTGTAATAATGCGTAATCAAGAAGGCTTTCCAACTAATGCTTTATTTGGTTTTGTTTCAATGATAAATAAAATAATAAAAGAAGAAAAACCAACTTATATGGCTGTAGCTTTTGATATTGGTAAAAATTTTCGCCAAGAAAAATATAAAAACTATAAATTAGGTAGAAAAGAAACTCCTGAAGATCTAAAAAAACAAATGCCAATTGCTAGAGATATACTAAAAGCTATGGGCATAAAATATTATGAAATGGAAAACTATGAAGCTGACGATATAATCGGGACACTAGCTTGTATGGCAATTGATGATCCAGACTTTGTTGGGACAATTATTTCATCTGATCGTGATTTACTACAATTAATATCACCACAAATATCAATGAAATTATTAAAACAAAAAGATTTTGTTCGTTATGATGAAAATAGTTTTATTTATGAATATGGATTTGAACCAATTCATATAATTGATTATAAAGCTTTAGCTGGTGATGCTTCAGATAATATTCCGGGCGTAAAGGGCATAGGTGATAAAACTGCTTTAAAATTAATTAAGCAGTATAAAACAATTGAAACATTATATGAAAATATAAATGATATAAAAGGTGGCATTCATGACAAATTAATAGCCGATAAGGATTCAGCATTCTTTAGTAAAGATATTGCAACTATTTATTGTCAAGTACCTATAAATATTGATTTAGAAGAAACAATATTTCATAATGAATATCGTCAAGAATTAGAAGAAATATTTACTAAACTAGGTTTTAAATCACTTATCCCAAAAAAAGAAATAATGAATAGCGAAATTGATATTATCAATATTAGTTCTATTGATGAATTAAGTATAGTTGGTGATTTTGCTTATTATATTGAATGTGATCAAGTTAATTATCATCAAGCAAATATATTAGGAATGGCAATATATAATCAAAATAAAACATATTTTATTCCAAAAGAATTAATAAAATTAATTTTTGAAAAATATCAAACAACTGAAAAATATACTTATGATTTAAAGAAAAATATTTGTTTATTAAAAATATTAACATTAAACACTAATTATGATTTGATGATAGCTTCATATTTACTTGGTAAAAGTGAAGATGATATAGCGCATTTAATGAATAATGACGTACCATATTATGATGAATTAAAGAAAAACAATTTTCAAAATATTGCTCAAGTAGTGGCTAAAAAAGCCGCCTATATTTATTTAACTAAAAAAGAAAATGAAGATCAAATAAAAGCATTAGGTATGGAAAAATTATTTATTGAAATGGAAATGCCATTAATTACAGTTTTAGCAAAAATGGAATTAAATGGCATTAAAGTTAATAAAGAAATATTAACTAATATGAATGAAGAAATGCAAGTAAAAATTGATTTACTGGAAAATAAAATTTATGATGAAGCCCAAATGATATTCAATATTTCAAGTCCAAAACAATTAGGTGAAGTTTTATTTGAAAAATTAAAATTACCTTATGGAAAAAAAGGTAAAACTGGTTATAGCACAGATGTTAAAGTATTAAGTAGGTTAGTAACCTATCATCCAATAATTGAATTAATTCTTGATTATCGTAATTACAAAAAAATTCAATCAACATATATTTTAGGACTAGTTAATTACCTTGATACAAAAAATATAATTCATACTATATATAAACAAAATTTAACTAGAACCGGTCGATTATCTTCAATTGAACCCAATCTTCAAAATATTCCTGTTCGAGATGAAGAAGGAAGAAATATTCGCAAGGCATTTTTACCAACTAACGATTTATTATTAAGTGTTGATTATTCGCAAATTGAATTAAGATTATTAGCTCATTTATCACAAACAAAAGAGTTAATTGCCGCATTTATTCATGGTGATGATATTCATACTCAAGTTGCAAGCAGATTATATAATATTTCTGAATCTGCAGTTACAAAAGAAATGCGAAAAAATGCTAAAGCAGTTGTCTTTGGTATTATATATGGTATTAGTAATTATGGTTTAAGTATGGGAACAAAGTTATCCCCAGCGGAAGCAAAAAAATTTATTGAAAGATATTTTGAAATATACCCTGGAGTAAAAACGTATATGGATCAAATTATAAAAACAGCTCATCAAAATGGTTATGTAACTACTTTATTTAATCGTCGAAGAAATATAGAAGAATTAACTAATAGTTCTTATGTTATTAGACAAGCAGGTGAGAGAATAGCCTTAAATACACCTTTACAAGGGACAAGTGCTGATATTATAAAATTAGCAATGATTGAAATAGATAAAAAAATGAATGAAAATAACTTAAAAAGCAAAATGATTTTACAAGTTCACGATGAATTAATTTTTGATCTTGTAATAGCGGAAAAAGAAAAACTAAGTAATATAGTAAAAACCGCAATGGAAAATATTATCAAATTAGATGTTCCATTAACCGTAAACATCGAATATGGAGCTAATTGGTATGAAACGTGATAAATTAATTATAAAAATTAGTAAGTTAGTTTTAATATTATGGCTAATATTTTCAATATTAGTATCAATAATTATTAAACAAACTATTAATTTAAAAGACATATATCTATCAATAGTTATTTATTCTATTTTATTTATTCCCATATATTTATCATTATTTAGTTTACCATTTAATAAAAAATATTTTGAACGTTTTATTAAATCAACACTGGCACTAATTCCTACATTATTTAGTTATTATTTATTAAACAAACAAATATATTACATTAATTACAATATTGTTTATATTATTGTGATGTTTGTAATAATCTTTTTACTTAATTTTAGTTTAACTAATAAGAAAAGTAATATATTTTTAATTTTATTAACTATATTTTTTAGTGCTTCATCTTTTATAATCTATTATCTAGTTCATTTAAACACTAGTAATTATTTAGTTAAAAATACTGATTTAAAAACCGAATTAGTTGATTCTACATTAATTATTATCACTATTATAGGAATTGTAATTAGTTTTATTAATCATTTATTATTACTAAATAATTTGAGAAAGGAAGATAAATATGCCGGAAATAGCAGAAGTTGAAACTGTAAGAAAAACTTTAAAAAATATGATAATTGGCAAAAAAATAATAAATTTAAAAATTATTTATCCGAAGATGATTAATAATGATTATGAAAATATTAATCAAATTATTAATAAAGAATTTATTGATATTAAAAGAATAGGTAAGTGGTTAATTTTTGAATTAAATGATTTTTATTTATTAAGTCATTTACGAATGGAAGGAAAATATTTTGTTAAAACTTCAACTGAAGAAATTAAAAAACATGAACATGTTATTTTTAATTTAACTGATAATCTTGATTTAAGATATCATGACACAAGAAAATTTGGGCGCATGTTATTAATTAAAAAAGCAGATTTATATAAAGTTGAAGCGATTAATAAACAAGGAATTGAGGCTAATTCTCCTAAACTTAATAGTGAATATTTACAATTAAAATTTGCCAAGAAAAATATTCCAGTAAAAAGTGTATTACTTGATCAAACAATTATTAGTGGTTTAGGAAATATATATGCTGATGAAGTATTATTTTTAGCAAAGATTAATCCTTTAATCCCAGCCAAAAACATTTCATTGATTGGTTTAAATAATATTTGTGATTCAGCAAATAAAGTTATAACTGAAGCAATTGAAATGGGAGGAACAACTATTAAAAGTTATACTTCAAGTTTAGGTGTTACTGGAAAATATCAAACAAAATTAAAAGTTCATTTAAAAGCAAATGAACCTTGTCAAATATGTCATAATCAAATAATAAAAATAAAAATTGGTGGTAGAAGTACTTATTATTGTCCGAATTGTCAAAAATAATATTAAGGCTTTTTAATTGGTTTATTTGCTAGTTCAAAAGTTAATACATCTTCATTACTAATCATTTGATATATTGTTGCACATTTTATTTCTAAAGAATTGATATTATTAGCAACAATTTTAGTAGAAAGAGGAATTGAAATCTTCTTTTTTATTTTATTTAAATAAACTTGTCCACGGTTATTAAATCCTAATATTTTAATATATGGGGGATAAATATATTCTTGTTTTAAATCTTTCTGATAATTTAATAAAACATGAATTAACATTCTTCTAATTCGGTTATAAGTATATC
>CAYOMH010000016.1:11924-16636 GCA_964405055.1 uncultured Muribaculaceae bacterium
TGATAATTTAATAAAACATGAATTAACATTCTTCTAATTCGGTTATAAGTATATCTTTTTGATTTTACTTTAGTAACTAAATCATTTAAATTATCTACTTGATTAAGATGTTTAATTAATCTTTTATCCAAACCTTCATCAACTGATAATATTGTGCTAAGATCTTTATTTGTTAATATTTGATATTTAATTAATTTAAATAATAATTCTTCGTTAATATCGTTTAATTCTTCTATAACATTAAAAGGCAAATATTTTTTAATGTCTTTTTTGTCTTTTATTTTTTTTCTAATATTTGAGGCACTAATTATTTCATCATCTTTTATAGTATCGTGATAGTCGTTAGTTCTTTGAATTGTTAATGGGATCATTTTTGATTTTATTGATTTAATTGCTTTAATATATGAAATACCAAGCAAATCATTTGGTTGGTTAATATCACTAATACCTAATGAATTATTTAATGCTTTAGGATAACTAATTCCAGTTTTAAGATGTTTTTTAAGTTCACTAGTAAATTTCATATTTTCTAATTGGGCAGTGGCATAGTTATTTAATAATTCAATATTATTAGACTCACTTCCAAAAATTAAATAGTCACAACTCAATTGATCTAATAAATAAACAGCCGAAAGTGCAAAAATGTCTGCGGAATTGCTTGAAAAGAAAAAAGGATGTTCAATTACTATATCAATATCGTTATCTAGGGCAATTTTTGTTTTTGTTTCTTTTGATAGTAAAGATACTTCACCACGCATTAAAAAATAACCATTAAGAATTAAAATTATTAATGAATCGGGATACATTTCTTTAATTTTCTTAAGATGATATAAATGACCATTATGAAATGGATTATATTCGGCAATAATACCAATTATTTGCATAATTCACATCCTTTTTATACAACATAATATAACATATATTTAGGAATGTTTAAATTATCTTGATATTATTGGTTTTTTGTTTTAAAATGAATAGCGAGAAGTTATTATTAATTTCATAAATAACGGAAAATAAAAATTCCACTTACGAAAGGAGCAAACAAAATGGCAGTACCATTTAGACGTACTAGTAAAACTAAAAAAAGAATGCGTCGTACACATTTAAAGAAAGATGCACCAACATTATCAACTTGTCCAAACTGTAAGGCTTTAATCCAACCACATCGTGCTTGTTCAGAATGCGGATACTATAAAGGAAAAGAAGTTTTAACTGTTAGTGAAAAAGAAATTAAAACTAATAAAGAAAAATAATTTTAATTTATTATTTAAATAAAAAAAGGAGATAATCCTTTTTTATTTTTCATTATATAAGCGATCATTATAAAATTGTGGTTCACAAGTTAAATTAATTTTAATACTTTTTAATAATTGTGAATCATCATGTTGAAGTATATAAGAGGCGTGAGCTTCACAGCCGGCTAATTTATCTAAATTTCTTAGAGCTTCATCAATTATAGGATTGGTAGCTGAACAAATTGATAAGGCAATATAAACATCTTGTAAGCTTAATGCTTTTTGATATCGACCAAAAATCATTGGTTTATATTTTAAAATTGGATTTAAAACAGCTTTAGATAATAAATCAACTTGATCAGGAATTTTTGTTAATGCTTTGATAGCGTTTAATATCATTGCGCTAGAAGCACTTAAAAGTGCTGATTCTTTACCGGTAATTATTTTACCATTTGGTAATTCAATGGCAACAACATGAATTCCTTCTAATGCTGCCTTATTTAAGCAAACTGGAACAACTTTTCGCATTTCTGTAGTTATTTTTAATTCATTCATTAACAATTTTATTCGACTAGCTATTTCATAATCTTCTTTACCTTTTTTTGAATCAACTAGAGCAGTATAATAACGTCTTATAACTTCGTTTTTTGCTGCAAGTTCGACAACTTTATTGTCAGTTATACAATCACCAATCATATTTATTCCCATATCAGTAGGGGATTTATAAACGTTGGAATTAGTAATTTTATATAAAATATTTTTTAAAATAGGAAATACTTCTAAATCACGATTATAATTTACACTGGTAATTCCATAGGTATCTAAGTGAAATGAATCAATCATGTTAATATCTTTTATATCGGCGGTTGATGCTTCATAGGCAACATTTATTGGATGCTTTAGTGGTAAATTCCAAATAGGAAAAGTTTCAACTTTAGCATATCCAGCTTTATTACCTCGTTTATATTCATGATATAATTGCGATAAACAAGTGGCAAGTTTACCGGAATTTGCACCAGGAGCAGTTACAACAACTAATTTTTCAGTAGTTTTTATATATGGATTAGCACCATATCCTTCATTACTTACAATAATATCAATATCTGTTGGATAGCCTTTTGTAAATGTATGAATATAGGTGTTAATTTTTTTATTTTCTAATTTACTTTGAAAAGCACTAATGCCTTTTTGATTATTAAACAAGGTAATTACTACGGAATTAATTTTAAAACCAATATCACGGAAATCATCAATTGTCTTAAATAAATAGGTCTCATAAGTAACTCCATAATCAGATCTCATCCGATTATTTTCAATATCATTGGCATTTATAACAAAGATAAATTCTAAATCATCTTTTAATTGTTCTAACATCATTATTTTCGAATTTGGGGCAAAACCAGGTAGGACTCTTGCGGCATGATTATCATCGACTAATTTACCACCAACTTCCAAGTAAAGTTTGTCGTATTTTTTCATTCGTTCTTTAATTTTTTCACTTTGAATTTTGACATATTTTTCATTATCAAAACCGATTTTCATTATTAACACCTCGCATTTTATTAATTTTATCACACAATATTTATCTTTGCATAGATATTAATTAATATTATGTTTACAGTATTTTATGTAAAGTCTTTAAAGATGGTTAAAATACCTTGCAATTTTATATTACCAATAGTAAGATAATGGTAGACAGTGGTACAATATGGTGAAAAGTGGGGTGAAAAAGTTATGTTAATGGGTGAATATCATCATTCAATTGATGAAAAAGGACGAATAATTATTCCATCAAAGTTCAGATATGATCTTGGCGAAAAATTTATTGTTACAAGAGGCCTAGATAAGTGCTTATTTATTTATAGTGAAAACGAATGGAATAAATTAGTTAATAAGTTAAAAAATCTCCCATTTACAAAACAAGATACCCGAAACTTTCTAAGATTTTTTCTATCAGGTGCCACTGAATGTGAATTTGACAAACAAGGTCGAATTAACATAACCTCCCCATTGGTTAGTTACGCCGATTTAAAAAAAGATTGCGTTATAATCGGCGTAAACGACCGACTTGAAGTATGGTCAGCAAGTGCTTGGGAAGAATTCATCAATAATAATTCAGATAACTTATCAAACATTGCTGAAAATCTATATTTAGATATGGATGTTAATGAATAATGCATAAGAGTGTACTATTAAACGAAGCTATTGCGGCATTAAATATAAAAGATGATGGCATCTATGTTGATGCAACACTAGGTTATGCAGGGCACAGCAGCGAAATATTAAGGAGATTAAAAAGGGGTTTCCTATTCGCCTTTGATCAGGATGAAGATGCCATCCTGGTCAGTAATAAGAAATTAGAACTAATTAATTCTAATTATAAAATATTAAACAGTAATTTTAGTCAATTAACTGAACAACTAAAAAATGAAAATATTAATAAAGTTGATGGAATATTATTTGATTTAGGTTTATCTAGTCCACAAATAGATGATAAAAATCGTGGATTTAGTTTCATGCAAGATGCTAAGTTAGATATGCGAATGAATCAAAAAAATAAATTATCGGCATACGAAGTAGTTAATGAATATGACTTTAATTCATTGTTTAAAATATTTATTAGTTATGGAGAAGAAAAATTTAGTCATAAGATAGCTCAAGAATTAGTTAGTGCTAGAGAAAAAAAACCAATCACAACTACATTAGATTTGGTCGAAATAATTAAAAAATCAGTACCATATAAATATTACATAAAAAATCATCCGGAAAGAAAAATATTTCAAGCCATTAGAATTGAAGTAAATCAAGAATTAGAAGTATTAAAAACTGCAATTCCTCAAGCAATTGAGTTATTAAATTCCAATGGTCGATTAGTAATTATTACCTTTCATTCTTTAGAAGATCGTATTGTTAAAAATATTTTTAAAGAATATTGTGAAGTACCAGATTTAATTAAAGGTGATCCATATGTAAATAAAGATTTATATCCAAAATATAAATTAATAACAAAAAAACCTGTTATTCCAAGTAATGAAGAAATAAATAATAATTCAAGAAGTAAAAGTGCAAAGATGCGTGTCATCGAAAGGATTGAAGACAATGAATAAAAAACAATATAAATATTATAAAATAGATAAAATTCAATTAACTATAATTGCAGTTGTATTGTTTTTAGTTTTACCAATCATGACAGTGTTTTTTAAAGCCACTATCTCAGCAACAAGTATTGATCTTCAAAAATTAAAAAATAAAATCAGTCAACAAGAATCAATTAATCAAAGTATGGTTATGAAAATAAATGAACTTGCATCATTAACTAATATTCAAGAAGTTGCAAAAGAATATGGTTTAAGTTACAATAATGATAATATAATAGTAATTAAAGACAATTAATTAGGATGTGTTACAAATGGAAAAACAAATTACAAGAGTAAAATTTAGTAAACTATTTTTAATTGTAATTGTTTTTTTATTTGC
>CAYOMH010000017.1:0-3664 GCA_964405055.1 uncultured Muribaculaceae bacterium
CTGGTTGAATTAATTTTATTGCTGGAAAATTATTTTCATCAATTAATCGATTATTTATTTCAATAGTTTCTTTATTAATATTATTATCACTAAACATTTTTTTAATTAATTTTTTTATATCAAAAAGACATTTATTAATATTATTTGTTTCAATTAATAACGCATGTGGCAAACAATTGTTTTTATATTTTTTTGTTAATAATTCAATATTTTCTTTTTTCATAGGATATTTTCCCTTTACAATATTTTTCTATCTTGAATTGCTCTACCTAGCGTTATTGTATCAAGATAATCAATTTCTGCTCCCATTGGTATTCCATATGATAGTCGTGAAACAATAATATTTTTATCTGTTAGAATCTTTTTAAGATACATTGTGGTTGCTTCGCCTTCTATTGTTGGTTTTAAAGCAATAATTACCTCTATTTCTTTTTCATTTTTTTCACAACGTTTAATCAAACTATTTATATTAATATCTTCTGGATAAATTTTATCAATTGGTGAAATCAATCCACCCAAAACATGATATACTCCATTAAAATTACCAGTTTTTTCGAATACAAAAACACTTTTATAATCTTCAACCACACAAATTAATTGTTGATTTTTTGATTCATTAGTGCAAATACTACAAACTTCCTTATCAGTTAGATGATTACAAATTGAACATTCTCTTAATTCTAATTTTGACTTTTTTAATAATTCTGATAAATCAAATAGTTCGCTTTCATTTAAATCAAGAAAAGAAAGAGCAATTCTTTCTGCAGTTTTATCACCAATTCCCGGCAACTTCTTTAAATATTCCATTATTTTTTCTAATGTTTTTGGATAAATCATTTATAACAACCCATTCATTGATTGGCTATACTTCCCTAATTTTTTTTCTGTAAAACTTTCTATTTCTTTTAAACAATTATTTATTGCAATAACTATCATATCTTCTAAAATTTCTATTTCATCTTTATCTAAACCAACGTTTTTATCAATATTTATGGATACTAATTCCTTTTTACCATTCATTACTACTCTGACAATTTGAGATTCACCATTAAATAATTGATTATTAATTTCTTCTTTTGCACTTAATATTTCTTTTTGCATCTTTTGGGCTTGTTGCATTAAATTTTGCATATTCATGTTTTTTTCTCCTATCTAAAATCAACATTATCTTCGCCAAACAATTCTTTTGCTTGTTCGGAAATTTTATCAATTTTCTTGTTTTCAACTATTGGTTCTTCAATTATTTCATATTTTATATTGTTTTTATGATTTAAAATATATTCTTTCTTTTTTTCTTGCCAATCAGTTTTAATAATAAAACAAAATTTATAATCTGAATTATTAGTTTTATTATAAATTTCTTCTATTTCTTGCATTTTGATATTTAACAAATTATATGTACTAGCATTTTCGGTTGATAATACAATTATTTTTTCTGAACTTGCCTCTACTTCACAATTTTCTATAACAGAATAAATTGTTAAGTTTTTATCTCTAATATATTCGGTAAATTCTCCCCATTTTTTTTGAGATAAATCTTTCATTTCTTTACTAGCGTTAGTAAAACAATTATTCAGCCTAATATTATTAAGATTATCAAATACACTTGTTGATATTTTTTCTTTAAATGGTTCTGCTTCATTTATATTTTTCTTAGTTTCTTTTATTTCATTATCAATAGCATAATTTTCATCTTTTATTTCCGTTTTTTTTGTTATGCTCTGTACATTCTCCATAATTACTAATTCAAACATTAGATAAGGATCATACGACCCTTTAATTGTATATAATTTTTCTGACAATGCAATAATTATTTTTTGATAATTGCTAAAACTTTCACCATTTTTTATATTATTTAAAATTAATTCTTTATAAAAATGTAGTGTTTTGTTAATTAATATAATACAATCTATTCCACTAGTTATAAATTCTTCGATTTTTTTATGTATTTCAATTAATACACCAGAATTAATAATATCAACAAATTCCTTAACACTTTTATTTGATAATGTGCCAAAATTTTCTTCAAGTATTGCTAATGTAATTTTTTCAACATTATTAGCTAATTGATCCAAAATACTTAACGCATCTCTTAAAGATCCATCGCTTAAAAAAGAAATTTCTTCAGCAGCTTCCTTATCAATATTAATATTTTCCTTTAAACAAATATTTAATATTAATTTTGTTATTTCATCATATTCTATCTTGGTAAAATCAAATCTTTGACATCTAGATAATATTGTTATAGGTACTTTTTGAATTTCCGTTGTTGCTAATATAAATTTAATGTGTGGTGACGGTTCTTCTAAAGTTTTTAATAAAGCATTAAAAGCTCCGGTTGATAGCATATGAACTTCATCAATTATATAAATTTTATAGTTTAATGATGTTGGTACCAATCGTGAATTTTCTATCAATTCACGAATATTATCAACACTATTATTTGAAGCAGCATCAATTTCTATTATATCTGGTGAAGTATTAATATTTAAACAATTATTACACTTTCCACACGCAATTCCATGATCTGGTGATAAACAATTAATTGATTTTGCAAAAATGTGTGCCATACTTGTCTTACCGGTACCACGCATACCTGTAAATATATATGCATGTGCTGTTTTTTCTAATTCAATTGATTTTTTTAAAATATTAACTATTTTTTGTTGTCCAATTATTTCATCAAAAGATGTTGGGCGATATTTTCTATACAAAACTTTATAACTCATCTAATCACCTCTATAAATATTATATCATAACAATTATCTTTTATCTAAAAAAAATAGTTTGATTTTATTTAAATAATCAGCAATATAATTGCTGTTTTTTTCCGGAACTTGCTTAATGAATTTAGTTTTAGAATATTGAAATTTATCAGTGTTTTTTTCTACATAATAATATACTTTTTTTATTCGAGCCTCTTTTATTATACTTTTACACATATCACAAGGTTCTAAAGTAACATATAATTCACAATCATTTAGGCGCCAATTATTTAACTTTCTATTTGCTTTTCTAATTGCAATAATTTCCGCGTGATCAGTAGTATATTTACTTTTTAATCTATTGTTACACCCTTTAGAAATAATTTTACCATTTTTAATAATTAGTGCACCAACAGGAAAATCACCATTTTTTTTAGGTTTATTTACTATTTTAAATAATTTTTTTATTATTTCTTGTTCCAACATATTTACCTTCCAAATAAAAAGTGCACACAAACATTGATTGTTATGGCTGCTATTTTCCAATCCTGACCAACTTCCAATATATTTGTTGCACGTGCAAATTGTAGCATATATATTGCTGTTTATCAACTTGAATTATTTCCCGGGAAATAATTTTAAATAATAAACTATGTTTCACGTGAAACATAGTTTTAAAAAATAACAAATAAAAAAGAAATCATATTATATGATTTCTAATTAGATGTTTCACGTGAAACATTATAAATTATTTCCCGGGAAATAATTTAGTTTTCTATTTCTTCTAAAGATTCATTTAAATTTTCTTCATTTTCAGTGTTTGTTTCTTCCTTATCAACAACACTTATTGTTGATACAAGTTGTTCATCCTTAAGATTAATTATTCTAACTCCTTGGGTTACTCTTCCAAGTTGTGATATTTGATTGATTGGTAAACGAATAATCATTCCAGAGTTTGT
>CAYOMH010000017.1:3764-7439 GCA_964405055.1 uncultured Muribaculaceae bacterium
CCAACACCACCTCTATTTTGTACACGATAAGTATCGGTTGTCATTCTTTTAATATAACCTTTGTTTGTTAATGTGATGATACTATTTTGTTCTTCAATTAAGGCTTCATCTTCAATATATTCTATTGCAGTCATATCAATTAATGTTTTTCTTTCAATTGCAAATTTATTTTTAATTTCTAGCATTTCATCTTTAATAATTTGTAATATTCTACTTTCATTTGCTAAAATATCAATTAAATCGGCAATTAATTTTAAAAGTTCGGCCAATTCTTCTTCAATTTTTTCCTTTTCTAAACCGGTAAGTCTTCTTAGTTTCATTTCTAATATTGCTTGTGATTGCTCATTAGATAAAGAAAAATTACTCATCAGATTTTTATTTGCTTCTTCATCGTTTTTTGATGATTTAATTACTTTTATTACTTGATCAATATTATCTAAAGCAATTTTCAATCCTTCTAAAATATGTTCTCTTGCTTTTGATTTTTCTAAATCAAATTTAGTTCTTCTAACAATAATTGACTTTTGAAAATCTAAATAATGTTGATATATTTCTAACAATCCCAGTGTTTTAGGACGGCCGTGAACTAACATTAACATGTTAATTCCATAAGAAACTTGTAATTGAGTTAATTTAAATAAATTGTTTAATAATACATTTGGATTTGCATCTCTTTTTACATCAATTACAATTTTAATACCTTCTAATGCGGATTCATCATGTAAGTTTGCGATTCCATCAATTGCTTTATCTCTAACTAATTCAGCAATTCGTGTAATAATATTTTGTTTATTTACTTGATAAGGAATTTCGGTAACTACTATTTTTGATCTGTTTTCATCTTCAATTATTTCTACTTTTGAACGAATAGTAATGCTTCCTTTTCCAGTTTCAAATGCGTTTTTTATACCGTTATTTCCTAAAATAATTCCACCTGTTGGAAAATCTGGGCCTTTAATATATTTCATTAAATCAAATATATTTATTTCAGGATTATCTATGTATGCAACACATGCGTCAATTACTTCTCCTAAGTTATGTGGTGGAATATTAGTTGCCATTCCAACTGCAATTCCCATGTTTCCACTAACTAATATATTTGGAAAACGACTTGGTAAAATTTCTGGTTCTTTTCTTTGACCATCATAGTTTACTTGAAAATCAATAGTATCTTTATTTAAATCTTTTAATAGTTCCATTGAAATTTTTGATAATTTTGCTTCAGTATAACGGGATGCAGCGGCACTATCACCATCAATTGAGCCAAAATTACCATGACCATCAACTAGAGGGTGCAAATAAGTAAAATCTTGAGCCATTCTAACCATTGCATCGTAAATTGCTGAATCACCATGTGGATGATAATGACCCATTACTGCACCAACAGCATTTGCACTTTTTTGATGTTTCTTTTCTGGAGTCATTCCTTCTTCGAACATTGTATATAGAATTCTTCGATGAACAGGTTTTAAGCCATCTCTTATATCAGGAATTGCTCTTGATACAATAACACTCATAGAATAATCTAAAAACGATGTTTTCATTTCTTCTGATAAATCATTAATAATAATATTTTCGTTTTTCATTTTTACCTCTATATATCAAGATTTCGAACATTTAAAGCATTAGTTTCAATAAATTCTCTTCTTGGTTCGACTTCTTCTCCCATTAATATTTGAAATGTTTCATCAGCAATAATTGCGTCACTTAAATGCATTTGAATTAATTGTCGAGAATCAATATGCATAGTTGTTTCTCGCAATTCAATAGCATCCATTTCTCCTAAACCTTTCATTCTAGTTATCTCATATTTAGTATTTTCAGATAATGTACTAATATATTCATCTCTTTGCTTTTCATTTAATACGTATTTATTTGTTTTACCATGTTTAATACAAAACAATGGTGGTTGTGCAGCATAAACATGACCTTTTTCAATTAATGGTCTTAAATATCTATATAATAATGTTAATAAAAGTGTTCTAATATGTGCACCATCAACATCTGCATCAGTCATAATAACAATTTTATCATATCTTAATTTTGTAAGATCAAATTCATCACCAATTCCAGTGCCAAAAGCGGTTATTAAACTTCTTATTTCTTCATTTGATAATGCCTTATCAAGACGAGCTTTTTGAACATTTAATATTTTACCTCTAATTGGTAAAACTGCTTGAGTTTGTGAATTTCTTCCTTGTTTTGCAGGACCTGCCGCACTATCTCCTTCTACAATGAATATTTCGGCTTCGGAAGGATCCTTTGATATGCAATCAGTTAATTTTCCCCATTGATTAGTTAATTCTAATGCACCTTTTCTTCTTGTTAATTCTCTAGCTTTTTTTGCAGCAACTCTTGCACGTGAAGCAGTTAAACATTTTTCTAGTATTATTTTTGCTTGTTCCGGATTTTCTAATAAAAATCTTTCTAGCCCTGATGAAAAGACATCGTCAGCAATTTTTCTCACTTCAACATTGCCAAGTTTTGTTTTTGTTTGACCTTCAAACTGTGGATTTGGATGTTTACAAGAAATAATCATTGTTAGACCTTCTCGAACATCATCGCCTGTTAATGGCTCTTCATTATCTTTAATATATTTATTTGTTTTAGAATAATTATTTATTACTCTTGTTAAGGCTCTTTTTACACCTTCTTCATGGCATCCACCTTCATAAGTATTAATATTATTAGTAAATGAATAAACAGAAGCATTATATGTATCATTATATTGCATTGCAACTTCAATTGAAATATCATCTTCTTTTCCTTCAACATATATGATATTTTCATGAATACCTTTTTTATTTTTATTTAATAATTCAACATATTCAACAATTCCGCCATCATAACAATAAGTATCTTTTTTTAATTCTGTTCTTTCGTCCGCAAATATTATTCTTAAACCTTTATTTAAAAAAGCTATTTCTCTAAGTCTTGTTGATAATGTTTCATAACTGTATGTTGTTGTTTCTTGAAATATTTCTGGATCAGCTTTAAAACTGACCGTTGTACCAGTTCGATCTGGTGAACAAGTATCAATAATTTTTATATCGCCAGTAGAATGACCACCATTTTCAAATTTTTGATAATATATATTGCCATTATGATATACTTTTACTTCCAACCAAGTTGATAATGCATTTACAACACTTGCTCCAACACCATGTAATCCACCAGATATTTTATATCCATGACCACCAAATTTACCACCAGCATGTAATACTGTAAATATTGTTTCAAGAGTTGAAAGGCCAGTTTTAGCATTTCTTCCAACAGGAATTCCTCTTCCGTCATCTTTTACAGTAATAATATTATCTTTTTCAATTGTTACTTCGATATCATCACAGAATCCGGCTAAAGCTTCATCAACCGCATTATCAACAATTTCCCAAACTAAATGATGTAATCCTCTTTCACCAGTACTACCTATATACATACCAGGTCTTTTTCTTACAGCTTCTAAGCCTTCTAATACTTGAATGTCACTATCTGAATATTCTTCATTTTTCATTATTTCACTTCTCCATTTTTAATTCTAATAATATTTGCAATACTACTTATTTTTTTATTTACTTTATTTAAATCGGTTATTGTTATTATTGTTTGAATATTTGAATCTAAAATATTTAATATATTTTTTACTTTTTTTGAATCAAGTTCACTATATAAATCATC
>CAYOMH010000017.1:7539-14771 GCA_964405055.1 uncultured Muribaculaceae bacterium
TTTCTAAATGTTTTAGTAAGAGCTAAAACATATATTGCCTCAACTAAATTTGTTTTTCCAGAGCCATTGTTTCCAATTATTAAATTTAAATGATCAGAAAAATTTAAATTTAAGGAGGTAAAATTTCTAAAATTTTTAAGTTTTATTTTTAATATATGCATTTTTACCCCCTTTAATTGATAAATAATCAATTTTAATGTGTTTTGGTACTCCTATACCTAAATACATTATAACACTTATTTTAGTTTTTAAAAAGATTTTTAAGAATATATATTATTTATTTAAATAATTTTCTATTTCTTAAAACTGATTCAAGTCGTGTTGCTCTTAATAGTTGATTGTTTAAAACTGTATATGAAACATCAGATTCAATTAAAATATTATTTTTAAATAAAACAAAATTTTTATTATTTTTAGTAAATATTTTATCAATATTTTTTAATGCATACCAAGAACATGCTTCTACTCTTGGCGACATAGTTGGAAAAAAGATTAGTTCACTTGTTTCTTCAACTATTATTGGTACTTTATGAGTTATTCCAATTAAATTAAAAGTGCCTTTTTGTCGACCATTTAACGAACTACCAAAATATTCACAACTATAATCCATTATTTTTGTTATATTATTTTTAATTATTAATTCCTGATTAATTTCATATACTTTAGTTTGATTATTGAAAGGAATTAAAGCTAAAGTATTTTCATTAATTTCATAATTTTCCATGTATTTCACCCCCTAACAAAAATTGTTATAACATATAACTTTGTCGTTTTTTGTCGTTTTTTGTTTAAATGAATAAAAAAAACACATTACTGTGTTTTTATATTATTTATTAATATGTTTTAATTGGTAATATTAACTGAATTAAAGTTTCATCTTTAATACTTTTGATAATTATTGGTTTTACATCACTATTCAATAATATAAATATTTTTTCTTCTTCCATTGTTCTTAGTGCCTCTAACATATATTTTGAACTAAATGATATATCTATTTCTTTAGAATTATTTTTATCAACAATTAAATTTTCTTCTACTCTACCTAATTCATTTGATAATGATGTTACTAATAAATTATTTTTGTTTGTAATCATTTTTATTGTATTTTTTTCCTTATTTTGAGTTAATAACGCTGCACGATCAACTGCATCATAATAATCTGATTTATTTACTTCTATTATTATTTCAAATTCACCTGGAATTAAGTTTGAAGTATCTGGATATGTTCCGTTAAGTAAATTACATTTAAAAATAATATTTTTATAAATAAACATAATTTTATTTGAAAATATATGCATTTCAACATCGGAATCATCAGTAATTATTTTATCAAATTCAAGTAAATTTTTTCCTGGAATAACAATATTTATTGTTTCTTCAATATTTTCTTTTAATTTGATTATTTTTTTAGCTAATCGATATGAGTCTGTTACAATACATTCAAATATATTTCCACTAATTTTAAAATTTACACCTGTTAGTAATGGTCTAGATTCTTGTTGAGAAATTGCAAAAGCTGTTTGATTAATTATAGATTTTAATTGTTCACCGTTTATTATAATTGGTTTTGGTGATGTTTCTAATTGAATGTTTGGATAATCATTATAATTTAAACAATTTAAACTATATTTACTATTTGTTGTGTATATTAATATTTTAAATTCATCAACTATTTCTATATTAACTTTTTCTTCTGGCATTTTTCTAATAATATCAATTATATATTTACTTTGAACAATAGCCTGCCCAAAACTTTCTATATTATCAATATCTTTAGTTAATATTAGTGTTTTTACTACTAATTCTGAATCACTTGCTGTAAGTTCTAAACCCTTCTTAGTAATTTCAAATTTAATTCCATTTAATACTGGAATAATATTTTTAGGTGAGATTGCTTTTATTACATATAATAGATTTTCTAATAAGATATTTTTATTAATTGTAAATTTCATTTTATTAATCCTTCTTTCTTTTATATTTATTAAATTATATTATTATTTCCGTTGAAATTGTTTATAACTATTTTTTTCTTAGTAATATTCATAATTATATTATATAACATTTTGTTCATTAGTTGTTAATTAATCTTATTTTTAATTTCTTCAATAACTTTTCCTAATTGTGGGTTACTTTTTATATCATCATTAATTTTTTTACATGAATGAATAATTGTTGAGTGGCTTTTACCTCCAAATTCTATTCCTATTTTTGTGGTAGTTTCATCAGTAATCATTCTACATAAATAGATTGCAACTTGTCTTGGATAATTTATTTCAACATTTCTCTTTTTTCCTTTTAAATCATCAATAGATAGTTGATAGTAATCAGCAACTGCTTTTTGAATTTTTGTTATATTACTTTTTAAATAATAATTTTTTTTCATATAATCATGGAGGGCTTCATTAGCAAATTCCAGTGTTATTTCCTTTATATTCATTAATGCTGCATATGCCATTAATCTAGTTATTGCCCCTTCAAGGTGTCTAATATCATTTTCACTATTATTTGCAATAAAATCTAAAACATCTTCATCAACACTATTAAAAATATTTAAATCTTTAATTTTATTTCTAATAATTTTAATTTTTAGTTGTATATCAGGTGGATAAATATCTGCAGTTAATCCCCAACTAAATCGA
This sequence comes from uncultured Muribaculaceae bacterium, assembly GCA_964405055.1. Classification (GTDB taxonomy): domain Bacteria; phylum Bacillota_I; class Bacilli_A; order RF39; family UBA660; genus JAAZHN01. The sequence goes on from CAYOMH010000017.1 coordinate 10,179, forward strand.
GTTTTTAGTCGATCCTCCAAAAATTTTAAATCATCTGGTGATCGATCCGAACTTATTATTATTTGTCTATTCAAATTTTTAAGATACTCAAATGTGTGAAAGAATTCTTGTCTTGTTTTTTCTAAGCCATTAAAAAATTGAATATCATCAATAATTAAAACATCAATATTTCGATATTTATTTTTAAATGAATTCATATAATCTATGTTATTTGTGTTATTTTCTACATTATTATCATTGCGCCAAATATCTACAAAATCTGATTTAAACTGATCACTAGTAACATATAAAACTTTTAAATTAGAGTTTTGAACAATATAATTTCCAATTGCATGCATTAAATGAGTTTTTCCTAAACCACTTTTTCCGTATAAAAAGAATGGATTATATAATTTTCCAGGATTTTGAGCAACTGTTAAAGCACTTGTGTAAGCAAATCTATTTGAATCTCCGATCATAAATGATTCAAAAGTATGTTTTGGATTCAAATTTGAATTTAAATTTACATCAAGAATTTCTTTTTTTTGTTCAATAATAATATCTTCTTTTTTATCAAATACTTCATCCTCACTTAAAACTTCTAAATTAATGTTTTTATTTAAAATTTCACTAAAAATATCTTCTATTAATTCTTGATAGTTTTCAACAATAAATTTTTTTTGAAAAAACATTGGAACGCTTATGGTAATTTTTAAGTTGTCAATTGTAATTAATTTTGAATTTTTGAACCACATATTAAACGAAACAGAGGAAATTTTCTGATTTAGATTGTCTAAAAATATTTGCCAAACAACTAAATTATTCATAAAACCTCCCCAGATAATAGTTAAATAAATCTATAACATAATTTTATACTAATTAATTTTAAATTAAAAGAACAAACTAAATTGTAAACTAGTTTTGAACATTACTAAAAATGTTTAGTTCATATAATAACTCATAAGTATATAGTTTTCAACAATTTCAACAAAATAATATTTCAACAAAAATTAATTAACATGTTTAAAATGTTGAAAACTAATATTAGCCTTTTCCTTGACATAAAAAATGATGATATATATAATTAGAAAACAAGAATGTTTTTAATGGTGAATAATGAAAAAATATGAAATGATTAAAAAAAATAAAGAATTTAATGAAATAATATCTACAGGGAAAAAATTTAGAACAAAAAACTTTTCTATATATTCTCTATCATCAGAATATTATCAACCAAAATTTGGTTTAGCAGTTTCAAAAAAAAGTGGCGATGCACATATTAGAAATAAATTAAAGAGAATAACTCGTAATTTAATTGATGAAAATAAAAATTTGTTTAAAAATAATCAAAATTATATTATAATGATTAAGAGTTCTTGTTTACTAGAACAATATTATGATTTAAATAATGAACTTAATATACTTATTAAGGAGATTAATAAAAAAAATGAATAAATTAAGATTTAAAAAAATATTTTTAATATCATTGTCATTAATACTTTTATCTGGTTGTACAAAAACATTAACTAAAGAAGATAATAAACCAATTACTTATTCTAAAACAGGACAATCAATAACTGCAAATATTCTTTGTCAACCAACGGATCCAGATTTAAAAAAAATATATACTGAAAATGCAAAAAAAATGGATATTGAATTATCAAAATTACCAATTTGTAAAGAATTTAAACCAAATGATATAAAATATAATGGATTATGGGAAGCAATATTTGTTAAACCTTTAGCTTGGGTTATTATAAAAATTGGAAATATTGTTAATAACTATGGTTTATCAGTTATGTTAGTTGGTTTAATAATTAGATTAATAATGATTCCATTAAATAAAAAAAATATGAATCAAACTAATAAAATGAAAGAAGCCCAAAAAGATTTAGCGGCAATTGAAAAAAAATACAAAGATAAAAAAGACCAAGAATCGATGCTTGCAAAAAATCAAGAAACAGTATTAGTATATAATAAATATGGTATAAATCCAGTTTCAGGATGCTTTTTTTCATTATTACAATTTCCTCTATTTTTTGCTTTTTTAGAAGCTATAAATCGTATTCCTGTAATATTTGAAGGAAAATTTTTAAGTTTTCAACTTGGTACTACTCCAAGTTTAGCAATAAGCCGTGGCAATTATGAATATATAATCATTATTTTAATTATAATTGGAGCGACATATTTCTCATTAAAAAACACACCATTAACTCCATCAACATCTCCTGATCAAGCTAAACAAGGAAAAATAATGCAAATAATAATGTTAGGTTTGATTTCAATTTCTTCTTTCTACTTACCTACTGCTGTTGCTTTGTATTGGATAGTAACAAATTTAGTAACTGTTGTTCAAAATATGTTTATGAACAAAAAGGAGGTAACTAAATGAAAATAGCTACATTTGAAGGTAAAACATTAGATGATGCAATTGAAAAAGCAACATCAGAACTTGTTATATCAAAAACAGAATTTATTTATAAAACCGAGGATATAAAAGGTGGATTATTTAAATCTGGTGGCGTTAAGATATCTGTCGTCTTATTAAATGATATTTTATCATTTATTAAAAATGAACTTGAAGAAATTTTAAATAAAATGGGAATTGAATGTTCATATGAAACAAAAATTCGTGATAATAAAATATCATTAGAAATGTTTTCAAATAATAATGCAATGTTAATTGGTAAAGGTGGTAAAACACTAGCATCATTGCAACATATTTTAAGTCAAATGATATATAATAAAATAAATATGTATCCATATTTTTCATTAGATGTTGAAAACTATAAAGAAAAACAAGAAATCAATTTAGAAAGACTGGCAAAAAAAATTGCAACCGAAGTTGTTAATACTAAAATCGATGCAGTTTTAGAAAATATGAATTCTTATGAAAGAAGAATAGTTCACAATTATTTAAGTGATTTTAAAAATATTTATACAATTAGTGAAGGCGAAGAACCAGAAAGACATATTGTTATAAAATATAAAGAAGAATAATACTTCTTTTTTTATTGTTTATGCTATAATATCAGCGAGGAGTTGATATTAATGAGTGATACAATATGTGCAATAGCAACCTCACTTGGAACAAGTGGAATATCAATAATTAAAGTAAGTGGTCCAGATTCAATAAAAATAGTTGAATCTGTTTTTAGTGGAAAAATATCTAATGTTCCAAGTCATTCAATAAAATATGGTTATATAGTTGATAAAAATATAAAAATCGATGAAGTATTATTATCAATAATGCTTGCTCCAAAAACATATACAAAAGAAGATATAGTAGAAATAAATTGTCATGGTGGAATAGTAATCACAAATAAAATATTAACTTTACTTTTAAATAATGGGTGTCGTTTAGCTGAACCAGGCGAATTTACAAAAAGAGCATATTTAAATGGTAGAATAGATTTAATTGAAGCTGAAGCAGTAAGTGAAATGATTAACGCTGAAACAGATAATGCAAATAAATTAGCAATAAATCAAATTCAAGGAAAATTATCAAATAAAATCAAAGAGTTGAGAAAAGAAATATTAAGTATTTTAGGAAATATTGAGGTAAATATTGATTATCCAGAATATGATGATATAGAAATAATGACAAATAAAATAATTAAACCAAAATTACAAAAAATCCAAAAAACAACCAAAAAAATGCTTGCTGAATCAGTAACAGCAAAAATAATAAAAAAAGGTATTGATGTTGCAATTATTGGTAAACCAAATGTTGGTAAAAGTAGTATTTTGAATTTTTTATTAGATGAATCAAAAGCAATAGTAACTGATATAGCTGGAACAACAAGAGATATTGTCGAAGGTACTATAGTGCTTGATGGAATTATGATTAATTTATATGATACAGCCGGAATAAGGGAAACTGATGATTATATTGAAAAAATAGGTGTTGATAAAAGTATTGATATTTTAAAAAATAGTGATTTAATTATTTTTGTTCTAAATAATAATGAAGTTTTATCAATAGATGATATTGAAATTCTCGAAATGATTAAAACAAAGAAAAGTATAATTTTTATTAACAAATCTGATTTAGAACAAAAATTATCAACAGAAATAATTAAAGATAGTGAATATATTTATGGTAATACTGTCGAAGATAATGGTTTAGAAGCATTAAAACAAAAAATAATTGAAATGTTTAATTTAGAAAAAATAACTACAAAAGATCCAAATTATTTATCAAATGCAAGACAAGTATCAATAATGGAACAAGTTAATCAGACAATATTAGAATTGATTAATAACATTGATAATCTTTCAATTGATTTGATTGCTATAGATATTAAAAAAGTTTGGGATTTATTAGGTGAAATAATTGGTGAAACATACAAAAGTGAATTGCTAGATGAAATTTTTAGTAATTTTTGCTTAGGAAAGTAGAGAAAAAATGAAATATGATGTAATAGTTGTTGGTGCAGGTCATGCCGGATGTGAAGCGGCAGTTTGTTGTAGTAGGCAAGGATACAAAACCGCACTAATCACTAGTAATATAAAAAACATTGCTGATATGGCATGTAATCCTTCAATAGGTGGCACTGCTAAGGGAATAGTTGTTAGAGAAATTGATGCTTTAGGTGGCGTAATGGGTCAAGT
>CAYOMH010000018.1:0-7857 GCA_964405055.1 uncultured Muribaculaceae bacterium
AAATTAAAATATAAACAAGAATCCTGGCAAATAAAAAAATCAAATTATCAATTAGCAAATAATTTGATTATTTTTTATAAAAGCCTTGGAATAGAAAAAATAAATACCATAATAACAACTCATGGTGATGAAGATCATATGGGTGAAACAATTAATTTAGTTAATAATTTTAAAGTTGATAATATAATCTTTAACGTAGGAAATTATAATGATTTAGAATTAGATCTTATTAATGTATTAAAAAAGAAAAAAATACCATATTATCAAAATATAGAAAGTTTAATTATTGGTAAAAACAAAATGTTTTTTTTAAATACTAAAGATTATAATGATGAAAATGAAAATAGTTCAGTTATTTATACTGAGATAAATAATACAAAGTTGTTGTTTATGGGTGATGCGGGAGTAGAAAGAGAAAAAGATATTATCAATAAATATAATTTAACCAATATTGATGTTTTAAAAGTAGGGCATCATGGTTCGAATACTTCTTCTAGTAAATATTTTATCGATAGTATAAAACCTAAAGTGTGTTTAATATCAGTGGGTAAGAATAATAGATATGGTCATCCTAAAGAATCAGTAATAGATACTTTAGATGATTATTGTAATATTTATAGAACAGATTTAAATGGTAGTGTAAAAATCAAATTAAAAAATAATAATTATGAAATAAAAACAATCAGTCCATAAAAGGATATGAATATGAAATAATATGATGAAATCAAGGATAATTAATAAATAATAATTTTTTCAGTAGAATTACTTAAGAAAATACAAAGAAATATGATATGATTATTTTAAAGGAGTAGATTTTATTGAATAATTATACAGGAAGACAAATAGCAATTTTTACTGATATACATGGTCTTCTAGAACCTACTATTGCAATATGTGAAGATATAAAAAAAGAGGCATTATTGAAATATATTCTTTAGGAGATAATATTGGGGTGGGGCCAAATCCCTCTAAAGTTTTAGATATATTAGAGGAACATAATGTTAAATCAATAGCAGGAAATAGTGAAGATTATTCAACATTAGGAATTGAGCCTTTTTCAAGTTATTTTAATTCTATAAAACAAGCAAGCCAAGAATGGACGTTTTCTCAATTAACATCTAAACAAATTGAAGATTTAAAAAAAGAAAAACATAGTTATGATTTGATAGTTGGCGGATTAACAATCGGATTATGTCATTTTGCAAATGATGTAAGAATCGATTTTGGAATGAATAGCACATGGTCTTACAAAACTTCAATAAATAATCCCAAACATCAATTTTATTATACAAATAGCGAATTACAACAAAGGAAAATAGAAAACAATAGTGTTAGAAAAAATCCTATATATAATGGGTATAAATCAGCAAAAAGTGATCCGTTATTTAATGGCAAAACTATCGATACATATGATGAAATTTTTCAAGGTCATGTTCATTTTAGTATGCTTACAGAAGATGATAAGGTAAGAATTAGAACATTAAGAGCAGTCTCTATGGGATATGGTAAATATGAACCTATTGACTATGCATCATATATTATTATTAAAGAGAAAGTAGTTGGATATGATGTAGAAGAAATTTTAGTAAAATTTGATAGAGATAAAATGTTGAAAGAAATTAATGTTAGTGATATGCCAGATAAGGAAACAATTACAAGATTTACAAGTAAAAAATAAAATTAGTAGCAATAATTGCTACTTTTTTTAAACTTAATAATATGTGCTAAACGATTGTGATGGTTGATGTGATGAAAATCATATGGATTAAGTAATTAATTTTTTTATAAACCGTAAGATAGAGAATATAATAATTATTATTGGAAATTATAGTGATTTAGAATTTGAACTTATTAAATTATTAAAAAAGATAAATAATCAATATCTACAATATGTTTCCTATAATAAAAAATCAATAAATTCAATTAATAAAATATGTTATAATATTTATAGGATGTGATTTGGGTGGAAATAGTAATAGATGATTTTTTTGATAAAGACTTTAAAGAATATTTATTAGGTTTAGATGGAGTAGTTGATACAAATATTGTAATTAAATATTGTTATAAAGGATTAATAACTGAATTATTTAATAATTAATCAATTAAATCGGCAAAATCTGATTTTGATTTTGATAAACTTACAACAAATCTAAAATTAATAATAGAATATTATGATGAAATAAGCGAAAAATAATTATTAGAATTTATTAAATCAAAACAATAATATATAATGAGGAAAAATAATATGGGAATTGTATATCATGGAAGTAAAGAACAAAATTTAAAACGATTTGATCCAAGAAAATCAACTCATGGCACTTATGTTTATGCAACATCTGATAAAACTATTGCAATGCATTTTAGTAAAAGATGTGGTGATGATTATACATATGATCTTTTTCGTAATGGTAAAAATGAACCGTGGGAGTTGGTAGAAAATATACCGGGTGCATTTGAAAAAATGTATTCAAATAGTGCGTCAATTTATTCTTTTTCTGATGAAACATTTAAAGACATTAAAACTGGTTTTGAGGAAGTTGTATCTGAAGTTGGCGTAGATGTTATTGGTGAAGAATATTATGATAATGTATTTGCAGAAATATTAAAATTTGAACAACAAGGATTGATAAAAATATACAGATATCCAAATAAACCAGCTAAATTGAAACAAGATAGTTCAAATATTTTAGACAAATTAATTAATTTAAAAAGAAAATATAACATTGATTTAGAAAAAAATGTTTTTGATAGACTTGCATATTTACATCCAAATTTATTAGATAAAATAAATGAATTTACTAAAGAATGTGGTTTAGATTATTTTTATCGATATAGTGATTTAATAGAATTATTTAAATCTAGAATTGAAAGACAACTTAGCAATCCAGAACATGAATAATATATAGATTCAGCTTATATTAGTATTTGTAATACATATCCTGAAATTGCTTCGGAAATTAAAACTTTATACGATGAATATATTAACAGTTTAAACCAAATTAATTTAAGTAATAAACATTAGTAGTGCATAATTATGTAAAAACTATAACCATATTATTAAATTTGTTATACTAATAATTGTTAATAGAGAAAGGAATAATTATGTTAGAACTATTACAGATAGAAAAATTAGCCGAAGAAATTACAATAAGAACTGAAAGAATTTTACAAAGCAACTTTCCATTAGATTCAAGAGAATTATTATCTTCAACGGAATTAGAATTTGTTTCCGAAAATGATAAAAGAATAGTTCAGTTAGCTGATGAATATCATAAAATATATACAATGTTATCACCTGAAGAAAAAAGTAAAATAAATTACAAAAACATTCAAGGTAATTATTATCAAAGAACTCATGAAAATAAAGGATTAATTGCAAATTTTTCTACAGAAGATGAACAAGAAATTGGTGTTGCTTTTGAACGAGCAAGAGAATTTGGTAAAAAATCTATAGATGATTTATATCTTGCATCAATTAATGGTGATGCAGATTTAAAAACAAAAAGTATTACAATACTTAATATTTGTTTTAAAATATTAAATTCTCATCGTTGGGGTAAAAATATTATTGAATATTTGAATAGATATCAAGAACGTTTAAATAATCATAGAACTGTCGAAGATGATTTAGCAGAGTATGATTTGTTGGTAGAAAAAACAAAGAAACTTTCAATTAAATATGCCCAAATAATTTTAGCTGGTTCAGATGATTTAGAACTTCAAAAAATAGAAATAGAATATAAAGAAATATTTTCTGCAGCTGAAAAATTAGTTGAATTCATTCCTTTTGAAATTAGAAAAACTTTAACCAACTTACATTGGCTAAAAGTTGATGCTAAAAACGATCCTAAAAAAGTAATCACTGTTAGTCAAGAAAATGACAATTTTACTATATAAAAAAACAAAATAATTATAATTTTTTATATTTTTTTGATAGTTAATATACTATCTTTTTTATTGTTTATTTATTATAATGAATATGAGGTTAGAATGAAAAACTATTTAATTATTTCAAAATATCATCGTTTTGTTGAACAAGAACTAAGTAAAATTATTGGTGAAGCAAATAATGTTTTTTATTATGATTTAGAAAATAGTGATTTAAACAATATATTAGATGAAATGGATTATATTTCTTTATTTGCTGAACAAAAATACATAATTTGTAAAAACATTAAATTTAAAAATCAAAATAATGATTCATCTAGTCCAATAGAATTGAAATTAAGTGAATATTTACAAAATTCTAATCCTAATGTAACCTTAATTATTATTTCTAATGAAAAACTAGATGAAAGATTAAAAATTACTAAAATGATTAATAAAAATTGTACAATAATTAATTGCGATTCATTTGATGATAATCAGATTAATCAAAAAATAATTGATTACTTTAAAAGCAATGATTATGTTTGTAGTAATTTGTGCGCTGAGTTAATCAATCAAAAATGTTTGGGTAATTATGATTTAATAATTAATGAATGTGAAAAGCTTTTAATTGCCACTATTGAAGCAAAAAAAATAACTGAAGACGATGTTAATAAAATAGTTTGTGATTATTATGGTGATGACTTTTTTAATATCAAAGATGCAATAATTAAGAAAAATGGATATAAAACATTTATGTTATTAAAAAACTATTTATTGAATAAAAATAGTATTATTCCTTTTTTATCAATGTTAGCAAATGAATATCGGTTAATGTATTTAGTAAAAAATAGTAAAAATAATAATGACGAATTAAAAAGCAAATTAAAAATGAAAAGTGATTATCCAATAAAATTAGCAAAACAAAACAGTAGTAATTATTATAGTGAAGAATTATTAGCAAATATTATTAATCTAAGTAATTTAGATTATCAAATAAAATCAGGAAGGATTGAGGAAGAAATAGGGTTTGATCTATTTCTATTCGATATATTTAAAGGTAAATTATGAAACAAACAATTATTAATGAATTAAGTAAAACACTTAATATTAATGCTTCTTCAATTGAAGCAACAATTAAGTTATTAGAAAGTGATAATACTGTTCCTTTTATTGCAAGATACCGCAAAGAGGTAACTAATTCTCTTGATGAAGAACAAATAAAAAATATTAGTGATCGATATAATTACGAAGTTAATTTGTTTAAAAGAAAAGAAGATGTTATTAGACTAATTGATGAAAAAGGATTACTTACAGATGAATTAAAACAAAATATTTTAAATTCTCAAAAGTTAGTTGATGTTGAAGATTTGTATCGACCATATAAAGAAAAGAAAAAAACAAAAGCAACTGAAGCAATTAAACTTGGTTTAGAGCCATTAAGTAAATATATATTAGCTTATAATGACAATGTTTTTTTGGAAGCAAATAAATATATTAGCGATAAAGTAAAAACTGCTGAGGAAGCGGTTAATCAAGCAAAATATATAATTGCTGAATTAATAAGTGATGAAGCAAAATATCGTAAGTTTTTACGAACCAAAATAATTAGCGAAGGAATCATTTCATCAAAAAAGAAAAAAGATGCTGTTGATATTAAAAAAACTTATGAAATATATTATGATTTTGAAGAAAAAATTAATAATATAAAGCCACATCGCATTTTAGCAATTAATCGGGCTGAAACAGAAAATGTAATTAATGTTAATATTATCATTAATCAAGACCAAATAATTGATTATATTTGTAATGATTACATAAAAAACAAAAATTCAGAATGTGGAATAATTATTAAAGAAGCAATTGAAGACGCATATAAACGTTTGATTTTTCCAAGTGTTGGAAGAGAAATTCGTAGTGATCTTAAAGATTTTGGTGAAGATGCGGCAATAAATAATTTTTCTCTTAATTTGGAGCATTTATTATTGACACCACCAATAAAAGAAAAGGTAGTAATGGGTTTTGATCCAGCGTTTAGAACCGGCTGTAAATTAGCTGTAGTCGACGCTAGTGGAAAACTACTAGATATTGCAGTAATATATCCTACCGAACCCCATAATCAACTTGAAACTAGTAGAAAAACCATGATAGACATTATAAATAAATATCATGTAGAAATAATTGCAATTGGCAACGGAACAGCATCAAGAGAATCAGAAAAATTTGTTTCTTCTATAATTAGTGATTTCTCACATCGAGTTGAATTTGTTATAGTTAATGAAGCTGGCGCAAGTGTTTATTCTGCAAGTGAAGAAGCAATTAACGAGTTTCCTGAATTAACTGTTGAAAAAAGAAGTGCAATTAGTATTGCCAGAAGACTTCAAGATGCTTTATCTGAATTAGTTAAGATAGATCCTAAAAGTATTGGAGTAGGATTATATCAACACGATGTTAAAGAAAAAAAATTAGATGAATCACTTAATTTTGTTGTTGAAAAAGTTGTTAATCAAGTTGGAGTAAATATTAATACCGCCTCAAAAGCAATTTTAAATTATATTTCTGGTATTAATAGTAAAATTGCTGCAGAAATTATTAAATATCGTGAAAAAAACGGAAAATTTAATTCCCGTAATGATATAAAAAAAGTGAAAGGTTTTAATGACAAAGTTTTTGAGCAATCAGCTGGTTTTTTAAAAATAATTAATAGCATTAATCCATTAGATGCATCATTTATTCATCCAGAATCATATGATGATGCTAAAAGAATTTTATCTGCAATTGATTGTAATGAAAATGATATTGGAACTGAGAAAATAATTTTTCAAATTCAAAATACTAACCCAAATGATTTAGCTCAACAATTAAATATCGATAAAATTAAAATTGCTGATATTTTATTATCATTAAAAAAACCAAATCTTGATCCCCGTGATAATATGCCTAAGGTAATGCTAAAAAGTAATGTATTAAAAATAGAAGATTTGTCAATTGGTATGGAATTAAATGGTGTAGTAAGAAATGTAGTAGATTTTGGTGCATTTATTGATATTGGTTTACATAATGATGGTTTAGTTCATATATCTAAAATATGTAATCATTATATTAATCACCCAAGTGAAGTAATTAGTGTTGGTGATATAGTTACTTGTTATGTAATAGATATATCTATTGAAAAAGAAAAAGTAAGTTTAAGTTTAATTAGTGATGAAAAAAAAGATAATTAATTATCTTTTTTTATTTTATCTGTATTTTTAAAATTAAACTTAACAATGTTTTTTAATTCTTCAATTCCATATTCATCATAAATTTTTTGAGCTGCAGCATCAACAAGTGGTCCAGCACCTTTAGGAATAGTCATGTTATATTTTTTACTTAATTTATCTATTTCAATAATGAAGTAATACCTAGAAATAATTGAAGCTACTGCAACACTTAAATTTTTACTTTCAGCTTTAGTAATAAATAAAATATCTCTAACTATTTTATTAGCGCTACTTATATGTTCAAAATATTTTTTTGGATAAACAAACTGATCAACTATTATTTTTTCATATGGATATTTATCTTTTTCAATTAAGGCAGTTAATACTTTATTATGCAAAATTGCTTTAATTTTATTCATATTATATTCATTGTTTTGGTTAAATGTTTTATTATCAAGAATAAAACTCACATGTGGAATCATTTCAATTAATTTTGGTGCAATTTTTCTAATTTTGTCATCACTGATTTTTTTTGAATCCATTACCCCCATATCAATAAGTGTAGGGTGATTAATTTTATCAACAAAAGCTGAACTAACAACAATTGGACCAAAATAATCACCTGTTCCAACTTCATCAGATCCAATTGCTGAATAGTTAAAATATTGATAATCTATTTGTTCTTTATCCTCTTTTTTTGCTTCGGCTTTTTCAAGTTCTTTTCGTACATTTCGATTATTATGATGCAATTCTAAGTCAAACCATAAATTTGCATCAATATCAGCAC
>CAYOMH010000018.1:7957-9384 GCA_964405055.1 uncultured Muribaculaceae bacterium
CGATTATTATGATGCAATTCTAAGTCAAACCATAAATTTGCATCAATATCAGCACTTACCCCTTGAAAAACTACTTTTCCAGATTTATATAATGTAACAATTGTTCCACCTTCTTCAGCTTGAAATTCAGAATATTGTGGAGGATTAGAACGCTTTTTATCATTATAATATTCAATCATTTTATCTTTAATATTTTCACTTGTTTTATAAGAAATAGTCATAATTTATTTCCTTTCGGGTTAATTTTACCATATTTATCTTTTTTTTTCATTACAATTAGGCTATAATTAAAATAGGATGTGATAGATATGAATATTGTTGATATTATTATAATCTTTATACTTATTTGTGGTGCACTTGTTGGTTTCAAGCGTGGATTAATAAAAAGTGTTGTTGAATTATTTGGTGCAGTTATCGCTATTATTTTAGCTTTTAATTTTAAAAATCCGGTGGCTATTTTTTTATATGAGAAACTACCTTTTTTTAATTTTTCTGGTGATTTAGCTGGTGTAACCGTTATAAATATTTTAATTTATGAGGCTATAGCATTTGTTGCAGTTGTAACAGTAATTGGTATCGTAATTAAATTATTAATAATGTTTACTAAGATAATTGATTGGCTAATTAATAGTATAATTGTTTTGTCTTTTCCAGCAAAAATATTAGGAATGGCGGTTGGAGCAATTCAATCATATATTTTAATATTTTGTACTTTATTTGTTTTTACTCAAATAAATTTATTTGTTCCAGAAATAAAAGCTAGTGAATCTAGTCACATTATATTAACTAAAACACCAATTTTATCTCCATATGTTCGTGATATTTATGATGCATTTAATGAAATTTATGAATTGGCTGATCAATATAACGATACTAAAGATAAAGAAGAATTTAATGCAAAAGCCTTTGACAAATTACTAAAATATGATATAATTAGCGTCGATTCAGCCGATAAATTAATAAAATTAAAAAAAATAAACATTAAAAATGCTGCTGATATTGTCGATAAATATCGATAATTAGAAAGGGAAAATATGATAATTGAATTAGAAAATGAAAATTACAAAGAAATTAATACTACTGGTATAAAAATTGTTGATTTTTATGCTACATGGTGTGGACCATGTAAAATGATGGCAACGGTATTAGAAGACTTAGTCGATGAAAACAAAGATGTTACTGTTATTAAAATAAATGTTGATAAACATCCAGAAATTGCAACAGCTAATGGTGTAATGACTATTCCTACAGTGTACATTTATAAAGATAATCAAGAAATAAATAAATTTATTGGATTTCTTGATAAAAACACTATTGAAGCAATGATAAAATCTTAAGTAATTAAGATTTTTTTATTATAAATTATTATTATTTTCTAAAATTGATAATACATTTTTAGTTGCTTGTAAATATGCACGATATAATCC
>CAYOMH010000018.1:9484-12655 GCA_964405055.1 uncultured Muribaculaceae bacterium
TATTAGTTGCTGTTTCATTAATTGCTATTATTGCTGTTATGTTTATTAATAATATGGAAGGAATTAATCGTTCTAACACAAAAAAAGCATATGATCGAATGATAAATAAAATAAATATTGCAACTGAAGCATATATTGCCAATAATGAAAACATTGAAAATGATATTAAACATAAGAGTGGAATATTTCAAATAAATATTGCTTCTTTAATTGAAGGTGGTTTTTTAGATAAAGACTTAATAGATCCCAACACTAACAACTCTATTGATCGTCAACAAAAAATTACAATTAAATATATGTGTGATGGCAAATATAAAGTAATATTTCCAGACAAAAATTCAATAATTGAATATATTGAATCAACACCAATTACCATTGATTCATTACCTGGTGGTTTATCTAGCATTGATTTTTTAGATTTAAACACAATTAATTTTCGCTTAATTAATTCGGATGGTAATGTAATAACATTAACCCAAACAACCGGATCTTTAAGTAGATATCGAATTAAAGTTGTTAATCGAACTTTTAGTACTACTAATTTATCTGGAGTTTACGAAATAACATATAACTATTTTGATAATAATAATGATTGTCGAAGATATAGCCGTCAAGTTACTTTATATTAATAATATGTTATAATTTATTGGAGATTTTTATGATAAAAGATAAATTAGAATTAGTTCCTCATTTACCTGGTTGTTATCAAATGTTTAATAATAATAATCAGATAATATATGTAGGTAAAGCTAAAGACTTAAAGAAAAGATTAAGTTCTTATTTTAATGGTAAAGTAACTGGAAAAACATTAGTAATGGTTAATGAAGTAAAATATTTTGAATATATTATCACTGCTTCAGAACTTGAATCATTTATATTAGAAATAAATTTAATAAAGAAACTTATGCCCAAATATAATATATTACTAACTGATGATAAAAGTTATCCATATATTGAATTAATTAGAAAACCCTTTCCAAAATTAAGAATAGTTCGTTATTTAAAGATCAAAAAAAATTCAAATAATAAATTATTTGGCCCATTTCCAAATAGTTATGCTGCAAGAAAAGTAGTGAATTTAATTAATCGAATTTATCCATTAAAAAAGTGCGATACTATGCCAAAACAGGTATGTCTTTATTATCATATTGGTGAATGTCTTGGTTATTGTGTTAAAAAAATTGACCAATCATTAATTGAACAAATGGAAAATGAAATAATTGCTTTTCTAAATGGTAATGATGAAATAATAAAAAATAAAATTAACTTTAAAATTGATAAATATATTAAGGAACTAAATTTTGAATCGGCTAAAATGTTAAAAGAAGATTTAAATTTTATTGATTTAATATTAAAAAAACAAGTAGTTGAATTATCCGATATTGTTAATCGTGATATTATTAACTACTATAGTAATAACTCTTATATTTGCATTCAAATATTTTTTGTTCGAAATGGTAAGTTAATTGGCAGTCATCGAGATATTTTTCCAATAACTGACGAAATTACTGAAATGGTTGAACAATACATTGCTTTATTTTATAGTAAACATGAAATTCAAAAAGAAATATTAGTACCTAAAGAAATTAATTGTGATGTGTTAGCAAATATTTTAAATACAAAAGTATTGTCACCAATTCGTGGTGAAAAAAAACATGTTTTAGATTTAGTTTATCAAAATGCTAAAATTAATTTAGAAAATGATTTAGAAATAGTTGCTAAGGATGAAAAAAGAACTTACTATGCAAATCAAGACTTAAAAAAACTATTAAACCTAGAAAAATTAGATCGAATTGATATTTTTGATAATTCAAATTTATTTGGTGACTATTCAGTTAGTGGAATGGTTGTATTTAAAAATGGTAAGCCAGCTAAAAAACTATATCGTAAATATAAAATATCAATTGATAAAAATGATGATTATCACATGGTAAAGGAAGTTATATATCGAAGATATTATCGGGCATTGTTAGAAAAATCAGAGCTACCAGATTTGATTATTATTGATGGCGGAGAAAATCAAATAAATGCCACTAAAGAAATATTAAATGATTTAGAATTAAATATAAAAGTTATAGGCTTAAAAAAAGATAAACATCATGTTACTAGTGAATTAGTTGATGGTGATAATAATGATATTATTGTAACTGATAAACAATCAGATTTATTTCATTATTTAACTAGAATTCAAAACGAAGTTCATCGATTTACAATTAATTATCATCGAACCATTCGCAGTAAGGGTTCGATAGCAAGTTCATTAGATAATATTTCTGGTCTAGGACCAAAAAGAAAAGAAATGTTAATAAAACACTTTAATAATATAAGCAATATTAAAAATGCAACTATAAAAGAATTAGAAGAAGTTTTACCAACAAGTCTTGCAATTAAAGTAAATAATTACTTTAATGAGATTGAATAGTGTAAATTGCCTTTAACTATGACATAATTTATTGTATAATCTTTATAGGTGAAATAGATGACTGGCATTAAAATTAAAAAAAAATATGATATTCAAGTAAAAAGCAAAATCAGTGATTATCTTAATCCCGATTATTGTTTTGTTCCAATAAATGAAGATGCAAAATTAATAGTAAATATAAATGATCGAGTTTTTAAAAATCAACCATTAATTGTCAATACAAATGGTTATATTGATTCATCACCAATAAGTGGAACTATTACTGAAATAAAAGTAGTTAAAACTATTTCAGGACAAAAAAAATCAATTGTAATAAAAAATGATTTTAAGGAAAAATCTGTTGTATCTAAAGGGGTAAACAGCGACTTTACAAAATATAATAATCTTGATTTAAATTCCATTATGAAAAATTGTGGTGTAACATATTATGATGACAAAAACGAATATTTTAGTTTTAATAGTAAAAAACCAAAAGTACTAGTAATAAATGCGGTTGAAGATGAACCATATGTAGCAAATTATAGTATCTTACTTAAAACTAAACTGGATGAAATATTAGAAACTACCGATGACTTAGCTTTACTATTAGGAATAGAAAAAATATATTTTGCAATTAATGATTATGAAACCGAAGTAATAAATAATTTAATAAATATTTTAGGTACTTTTCCTAATATCGAACTAAAATTAATAAGTAATAGATACCCAAGTAATATTCAAAAAACTATTTCAAATGAAATAAACCAAAA
>CAYOMH010000018.1:12755-14200 GCA_964405055.1 uncultured Muribaculaceae bacterium
TATTTTTTAATAAATTCTATTATCATAAACCAGATGGAATACTTGCAAATTATAATTTACCAATTTTAACTTTGATTATTGGAATGTTATTACCAATTAATATTAATATTATTATAAGTTTTTTAACTATATTTATTTTAACTATTATATATATTAGATTTTTCTATCAAAAGAAAATCAGTATAAATTTCATAACATTAACCACATTAATTGTCATTATTATTAACTTATTTATAAGTAAAGATATTAATTTATCATCATTATATTTAAATAATTATGAAATTACTGCTCAACTTAATTCTAGTATTATTCGATTATTATTTGGCTATAATTATAGTGGTATTGCTGCTTCTAATATTGTTTTAGTTATTATTGGTTATATTTATTTATCTTCGAAAATTAATTATAAAAAAGAAATTCCACTTTATTCTTTAATGTTATATATCCTAATGGCAACAATATCATTACTATTTTTTGGTAGTGTTAATGATGTATTAAGAAATATTATGTCATCATCATTTATCTTTCTTTTAATTTTTGCTGGTACAGATAATAGAAGTACACCATACACAATATTAGGAATGGTAATATATTGTTTCATAATTGCACTTTTCACTTTAATTATTGGCCATTATAATTTCGAATTAGCTTTATTATTTGCTATTTCTATTGCAAGTATATTTACCAATATAATTAATAAAGTTTTCCGAAAAACTAAATTTAGTAAACAATAATTAAATAATAGTTAAAAAAATAAAGGAATTTAGTCTTTATTGTTTAATATATAGTTGTGTAGGGGATAAAATGGCTTATATTGACAATGAACAAATTAATTTAATTAGAAATAATTCTAATATTGTAGAGATTATAGGTGAATATGTTTCTTTAACTGCTAAGGGAAGAAATTATTTTGGTGTGTGTCCATTTCACGATGACCATAGTCCAAGTATGAGTGTAAGTCAAGAAAAACAAATATACACATGTTTTTCGTGTGGAGCAACTGGTAATGTCTTTACTTTTATTCAAAACTACGAACATATTTCCTTTATTGAAGCAGTAATTAAAGTTGGAAATAAGGTTGGTATCAATTTAGGAATAAATCTAAAAAATAAAGAATTAAAAAAAGATAAAGTTGAATATCAAATATTAGATTATACTCAAAAGTATTATGTAAATAATTTAACAACAAATATGGGCGAAAAAGCATTAAATTATTTACATAATAGAGGAATAAATGACGATATAATAAATAAATTTGGTATTGGTCTATCTTTAAATGATGGAACATCATTAAGTAAAATTTTATTTAATAAAGGTTATGATCACAATGCAATTAGTCAATTAGGTTTAATTATTAGTGAAGATAAACCAATTGATACTTTTCAGAATCGAATCATGTTTCCAATTGCTAATCAACATGGTCAAATAGTTGGTTATAGTGGTCG
>CAYOMH010000019.1:0-3660 GCA_964405055.1 uncultured Muribaculaceae bacterium
TATTATACCTTCTTCTTTGATTTTTATTACTTGGGCAGTTAATTTATTACCAAAATTAATTAATGTGCCTTCTTTTAATCTTTTGATTGGTTTGGCTAAACATTCCCATTCATCATTAATTTCTTGATGTAATAGTAATAATTCAATAACTGCTTTTGTATCAATTTTTTCACCAATTAACCTTGCCGGAATAACTTTTGAATTATTGATTACCAAAACATCATTGGAATTTAAATAATTAATAACATTAAAAAAATGATCGTGTTTTAATTCTTCTGTTTCACGATTAACAATTAATAGTTTAGAATCACTACGATTCTCAAGGGGAGTTTGGGCAATAAATTTTGGATCTAGTTCATAGTCATAATCATCTGTTTTCATTTTATTCTCCTTCAGTTAATTATATTTAATTTACCCGCGATTGTCCACCTTTTTAAATGTTAATTAAACGTTAAATTTAGTTGCGCCTAATTAATTTTATTGATATATTATTTATTGTTAAGGAGGAAAAAATGAAAAAGAAAATAGTATTAATAATTGGAGCAATATTTATGTTAACTGCTTGTGGTGAAGTTCCAAAATTAAATAATGGTGATGATGCAATTTTATCATTTAAAAATGATAAGAATTTAAGTGTTAATGATTTATATAAAGAAATGAAAGATACCTACGCTCTTAGTGTTATGATTAACATGATGGACCGACATATACTTGAAGCTAAGTATAAAGACAAAATCGAAGCAACTGAAACTAAAGCTGAAACTGAAGTAGATAGAATAAAAAATATGTTTGGCTACGACGGTGAAAATTTTAATGAAGATTTTTTTCTTAGTTACTTACGTCAATCATATGGGGTAAATAATGTTGAAGCTTTATATGATATCGTTTATTTAAATTATATGCGTGAATATGCAACAAATGATTATGTTAAAACTAAAATAACTGATAAAGAAATAACAAAATATTACACTGATAATGTTTTTGGTGATATTGAAGCTAGTCATATTTTAATTAAACCAGAAGTTGATGAAGATATGTCTTCAAGTGAAAAAAAAGATGCGGAAGCTAAAGCCTTAAAAGAAGCTAAAGAAATAATTGCTGATTTAAAAGATGCTGAAAAGTTAGCAGAAGAATTTGCTAAAATTGCTAAAGAAAAATCTGATGATCCAGGTTCAGCAAGTGCTGGTGGTGCATTAGGTGCATTTAATAAAGGAAAAATTGCTGAAGCACTTGGCAAAACAACAATGGTCGAAGAATTTGAAAAAGCTGCTTTTGCATTAAAATTAAATGAAATGTCAAAAGAACCAGTTAAAACTGAACACGGTTATCATATCATTCTTAAAACTAAAGAATATGATAAAGCTAAATTAGACACTATTAAAAATGAAATAATTAATACAATTGTTGATGAAAAAATTGAAGAAAAATCAATATATAGTATTGAAGCTATTATTGAATTACGTAAAGAATATAAAATGGAAATTAATGATTCATTACTTAAAGAACAATATGGTCAATATATGAATTATATAATTAATCAAGCAATTGAAGACGATAAAAAATAAATAGTATTAAAAAAAGAACCAAATTATTTTTTTGGTTCTTTTTTATTTAATGTTTTTAATTCACGTGTACTTATTACTACTTTTTCACCATTTATCTTTTTTGTTTGTAAATTTGGTTTTTGTTTTCTTTTAGTAATATTTAGTGCATGTGATCTAAGATTGCCGAATAACGGTTTTTTAGTTGTTACTTTTTTTGCCATTGCTGTTTCCTCCTAAATACTACTAAACTTTATCATAAGATAATGGATTAGTCAATTTAAATACTATTTATTTATTTGATAATATGCTAAAATTAAAACATAAGAATAGGAGTATATGCTCATGTTTGGAAAAATAATTGAAATTCAAGATAATAATGTTTTAATTGAAAATGTTAGTAGCGAAGCTGAAACAAATTTACTTAATTTTCATGTTGTGTTTGCTGCTAGCAATGAAATAAAAATTATTGGAGAAATAATTGCTATTAGTAGTCAAATTATTACTGTTTCTTTAGTTGGTGAAATTATAAATAATGAATTCATTGCTGGTGTTGTCAAAAAACCAAGTTTAAAATCAAGTTGTCGTCTTATTTATAAAAGCGAAGTAGAAATTATTTTAGGCAGTCAAGATATTGCTAATAAAAATAATATTTATATTGGCGATTCAATTATATATGATGGTTATAAAGTAAGTGCTAATGCCCAAAATTTTTTATCCGGACATTTTGCTATTTTTGGTAATACTGGTAGTGGTAAATCTTGTGGAGCAACTAAAATTATTCAAAATATTTTTTATCATATTGATGATCAATTACCTCAAAATGCCCATATTGCCGTATTTGATATTTATGGTGAATATAACTCTGCATTTTCTAAAATAGGCACAATTCCAAATCTTGGTGTTCGTAATTATTCAACTGAAATTATCGAAAACAGTTCTCTTGATAACATAATTAAAATTCCTCCATTTTTACTTGAAGCTGATGATTGGGCTCTATTATTAAATGCTGATAATCCTGCTCAAATTCAAATAATTGAAAAAAGTTTAGCGTTAGTTAACATTTTTAAGGGCGAAGGTGAACATGCTGAGTTATGGAAAAATAATATTATTTCCACTGCCCTAATTGATATTTTAACTAGCGGCAATAATAATACGCAAATTAGAGATCAAATAATTGCAGTTTTAACAAAATATAATACTGTTGATTTAAATTTATCCACACCAATTGTTCAACCTGGTTATACAAGAACCTTAAGACAATGTTTAAATATTGATGCTCAAGGGAAAATTGCTAATATTCAATTAGTGGTTGAATTGTTGGAAAAATTTGTTAATGCAAGCCTAGATCCAATGCCAAAAAATGAAATATTAACTTATACATTAAATGATTTTTATTATGCTTTAGAGTTTGCATTAATTAGTGAAGGTATATTAAAAAGTAACAAGGTATTTGATCGAAATAATATTCTTAAAATTCGTCTTCACTCGATGATAAATAGCAATATTAGTAAATTTTTTGATTATCCAAATTATATTACTAAAAGAGATTATATAAATAACTTATTTAAAACTTCTTCTCTAACAAATGCTCAAATAATTAATTTTAATTTTGGTAACATCGATGAACCTCTTGCAAAAACATTAACTAAAATATATTCAAAATTGTTTTTTACTTTTGCAACGGAATTAAGTGAAAAGGCTACTTATCCAATTCATATTATTTTAGAAGAAGCTCATCGATTTGTTCAAAATGATGAAGACGTCAATATAATTGGTTATAACATTTTCGATCGAATTACTAAAGAAGGAAGAAAATATGGAATTATTCTTGGGTTAATTACTCAAAGACCTAGTGAACTTTCAAAAACAGCACTAAGTCAATGTTCTAATTTTATTGTTTTTAGAATGTATTACCCAGACGATTTAAATATAATTCAAGCAATAATATCAAATGTAACTAAAGAAAAAGTAAATAAAATTAAAGATTTTCAACCTGGTATGGCTATGGTATTTGGTACTGCATTTGCCATTCCAACTATGACAAAATTTTCTTTACCTGATCCAATGCCAATCAGCCAAAATGTTAATATAAATAAAGAATGGTATAAATAAAAAA
>CAYOMH010000019.1:3760-6552 GCA_964405055.1 uncultured Muribaculaceae bacterium
AATTTACTTATTTTTTCTTGCCAACAACTAGCATTAAGGTCTAAATATTTATATACTTGATCATCATTAAAACCAAGTTTATTTAAATCTCTCAATATCTTATATGGCCCATTATTTGTTAAATTTATTTGATCATTTATATAACTTTGCAAATATAGATCTTGATTAAAATATCCTTCATCAGCTAATTTATTTAATACTAAACTAATACTCTCTGAATCAATTCCTTTTTTTTCTAAATATTTTTTTACTTCAACATTAGTTCTAAGTCTAATGTTGATATATTTTATAGCTAAGTAATAGCCTTTGATTTCTTCATTTGCCTTAATTATTTCTTTTAATTCTTGATTGGTTAATTCTGATTTACTAATTAGATTATATTTTATGATTATATCATCATAAAGAGTTACTACTTCATCATCAATAGTAACTTGATAACGATTATCACTTAATTTTTTATATTTCTTTATTTTCATCCTTAATCAACTCTTTATATTTCTTACATTCATTATCTAAATCTTTAAATAAAGCATCAACATCTTCAATATTTTCAATTCTAGCACCACTAGCAAGTTTATGGCCACCACCATTATATTTACTTGCAACTTCATTAATAATTGGCCCTCTTGAACGAATATTAACACGATGTAATTTACTTTTTTCATCAAATGTTGAAAATGCCCAAACATACAGTTCCTTAATATAATTTAAATCATTAACCATGTTTGATGCAGATGAGGCATCTACTCCTTCACCCATTTCATCCAATATTTTTTGATTTAGTTTTATATAACCAAAACCATTTTCAGTAACATTAATATTTGAAAAAATATAGCCTTTAAACTTTAATTCTGATAATGGCCTTTCGTATAATTTATTATATAAATTACCAAGTTTTATCGGATATTTTTCCATTAACTCAGCAACGATTTTAAATGTCGATGAACTAGTATAATTAAGTAAAAATCGATCACTATCAGCAACAATACCAATAAATAATTTACTTGCGATTGATTCATTAATTTTCAATTTAGTATTTAATATTAATTTAGCAACTAATTGAGCTGCTGATGATGCACTTTCATCAACATAGGAAACATTTGCTAAATTATAAACATCTTCTTTTGGATGATGATCAATTAAAATTATTTGATCAAATTTTTTATAATCAATACCATCTACTCGATCAAATATTGGATTATCAACAATAATTAATAAAGGTTTAACTAATTTATCTTGATCAACTTTATCAAGTAAGCCAAGATATTTAAATCTTGATACTCTTGCCCCAACTGCAAATACTTTTTTATTAGGAAAAGTTAATCTAATTGAATCTCTTAAAGCAATTTGTGATGATACCGCATCAGGATCTGGTCCAATATGCCTAGCAATTACAATTTCATCAAATTCTTTAATTTTTTTGTATATTTTTTTAATCATTTTAATTTTCCTTACTAATTATTTCAATAGTATCCATGGCAATCATTAATTCTTCATTTGTTGGTACAACATATACAGCAATTTTTGATTGATCAGTAGAAATTTTATTTATATGTCCTCTTTCATTATTTTTTTCTGGATCTAATACGACACCTAAACTACTAATTTTATTGGCTACATCCATTCTAGTTTTTGGACTATTTTCACCAATCCCAGCTGTAAAACAAATAACATCAGCACCGTTTAATAAATTATTATAAGTAGCAATGTAATTAGCAATTCTTCTTGATGCCATATCTTCAGCTAAAACACATCTTTCATTGCCATTTGCAGCGCCATCTTCAATATCTCTTGAATCATGGCTTACACCACTAATTCCTAAAAAACCACTTTTTTTATTTAAATCATCAAAAACTTGATCCATTGTTTTATTTTCACATTTCATAATATAAGGAATTATGGATGGATCAATATCCCCAGATCTAGTCCCCATTATTAATCCTTGTAACGGCGTAAATCCCATTGATGTATCAATAACATTACCACTATCAACAGCAGTAATACTTGAACCGTTTCCTAAATGACAAATAATTGCTTTTAGAGAGTTATTATTTAAATGTTCGCAAATAGTTTGATAAACAAAACGATGACTAGTACCATGGAAACCATATTTTCTTACTTGATATTTTTCAAACCATTCATATGGTGTTGCATATAAATATTCAGTAGGTTTCATTGTTTGATGGAACGCTGTATCAAATACACCAACCATTTTTACATTTGGTAATAATTCTTTAAAAGCCTTTATTCCAGATAAATTTGCTGGATTATGTAAAGGTGCAAAACCAAATAATTGAGAAAATTCATTAATAAATTCATCATTAATTAAAATACTTTTATTATATAATGATGCTCCACTAACTACACGATGACCAATGCCATCAATTTCATTTAACGAATTAATTATTTTTTTATTAATTAATTCCTCAGTTAAGTATTTTACTGCTACTTCATGATTTTCAATCGCAACTTCTTTTTTTTCTTTTACTCCATTTACTTTTATAGTATAAAAAGATCCTGGAAAACTAATTTTTTCAAATGTTCCGTTAATTAATTCAGTTCCTTCTGGCATTAAAAATAATGTAAATTTTAATGAAGAACTTCCAGCATTAACTGATAATATTTTCATAATTTCACCTCAAAACAATTATAACATGGATAATTATAATCATAAAGAAGATATAAGCAATTTTAACAATTAATTACGTACAAGTATAAAGAGTATTTGGTGTACCAATTATATATATTAAATTATTTAAGTGTCTATTGCCTGTTGCATCCTTAAGTCTTTG
>CAYOMH010000019.1:6652-10578 GCA_964405055.1 uncultured Muribaculaceae bacterium
AAATTAACATCTACTATTTGTAACAACTGAGTCATATTGGCAAAAAAACCAGCAGAAGAAGCATTAGCAGTTATTGGACCATTACTTTGAATGAATCCTTCATTATTAGCCGGATTAAAATAAGCCATTATACTGCCATCATTAGATAATGAAACATCCCATTTGTTAGCAGCAGCAATATCTGCCGGAATATCAATGTGGTCTTGAAAAGTAATCTTAGTTAGATTTGCTCTTTTTGACCAAATTTGTTCATTATAAGCATATGAAACTGCTTTTAAATAATTAATTAATTTAAAATTAATATTAGTTGAAAATGTTTGACTAGTTAATGAACCAGACAAAGTAAATGTAAAAACATATGTATGAGTAACATTTGCTGGAATTGATACAACCGCAGAAACTTCTTCACTCTTTGTTGGTACAAGAGTTGATGATTTTCCAGAACAAGCGGCTCCAGATGAAGAGCAAGTATATGAATAATTTACACTGGATCCCGCTGGAATAGTGTTAACAACGCTATCAAATAAAATTAAATAATTTTTTGTTGCTAAATTTTTATTTTCAATTGTAACAGTCTTTGTTACAGAAGATGTTACAGAATTTATTAAAACATTTGAACCATTTACATAATCTACCTTAAAATTATATTTTAAAATAGTCAATTTATCTTCACCACTTGGACCAACCATTGCTGGCACAAAATAAGAATATGTAAGACCAATTCCTACACTTAAAAAGGTAAATATTGCAATAATAAAAAACATATATTTTTTCTTCATCACAAGTCTCCTATTAATATTATATCATTATTTTTTTTATAAAACATCATTAAATTTTTCTTGATTACTTATTATTACTTCTCTATTTTTTACTGCTGTATCAATCATTTTTTCATAATCGATTAATTTTTCATATTCTTCACATTTTTTAATATTAGGATTAATTGCCGGGTGCTTTGGTATAAATATAGTACAACAATCTTCATAAGGTAATATACTAGTATTATAGGTTTCAATTTCTTTGGCAATTTCAATTATTTCTAACTTATCAAAACAAACAACAGGTCTTATAATTGGTAAAGAAGCAACTTTGTCAATAACACTTATACTATCAAGTGTTTGAGAAGCTACTTGACCAATATTTTCACCATTAATTATTATTTTTGCTTTAATTTTATAAGCAATAATTGAACTAATTCGATACATCATTCTTCTTAATATCGTAATTAGATATTCTTCAGGAATGTTTTTATAAATACTTTCTTGAATTTCAGTTAAGTTTATCACATGAATTCTTATATTATTTCCATAACCAGATAATATTTTAGCCAATTCAATTACTTTATTTTTAGCATTAATACTAGTATGCGGTGGGCTTTCAAAATAAATAGCGTCTAACTTTATTCCTCTTTTTAGGGCTAAATAACCCGCAACTGGTGAATCAATTCCACCACTTAACATTAATAACCCTTTGCCAGAAGTACCAACCGGTAACCCCTTCAACCCATTAATTAGGTCAAAGTAAATATAAGTTGAAGTATTTCTTATTTCAACTGTTACTTCCAAATCAGGATCAATTACATTAACTTTTATTCCTGAAATATTTTTTAAGACATTACCTCCTAATAGATTATTTATCTCTGGACTTTTTAAATAATATTCTTTATTTAATCTTTTAGTATTAATTTTAAAATTATTAAAAGTTTTTTCTTTTAATAATTCAATAATATTATCACTAATAACATTAATATCAATTGAATTAATTTCATAACCAATTATTATTTTGTGAATTCCAAATATTTTTTTTAAATCATTAGTAACATTTAAAAAATCATTTTCATCAGGAATAATATACATTCTCGAACGATCAAAAACTATTTTTAAATTATATTTATTTAGTTTATTGAGAATATTTTGTTTAAGTATTTTAATAAAAAAATTTATATTATCTTTTTTTGTACTAAGTTCAGCATATTTTATTATTATTAATTTTTTCATTTTTCTCCTAGGTTCTTTAATTTATTATATACTTCATCAAAATAAAATAAAAAACTATTAACTTCAACATTAGTTGTTTGATCAGACAAACTAATTCTTAAAGTTGTTGATGCCCTTTTCTTATCACCGGTCATTGCATAAACAGCAGTACTTATTTTGCCATTAGAACAAGCTGTATTACTACTAATATAAATTTCTTTTTCTTCTAAAGCGTGAACAAATGTTTCCGGTTTAATTTCCGGAATACTAATATTTATAATATGAGGAATTGAAAAATCTGAATGATTAAAAATAACATCTTCATATTTTAATAGAACATTACAAATTTTATCATGAAATTTTTGAACAATTTCTTCTTTTTTATTTAAATCTTTTAATGCAATTCTTAATGCTTTGGAAAGGGCAACAACTAAAGGTGTTGGTGGAGTTCCACCAATTATTTCAGTACCCGATCCAATGACAAAAGGATTCATTTTTACTTTGCTTTTTTTATATAAAACACCAATTCCTTGGGGCCCAGCAAATTTATGAGCCGTAAATGTTGCTAAATCTAAATCACTAAAATTTATATTTACTTTGCCAATTCCTTGAGTTATATCAGAATGAAGAAAAGTATTAGTGTTTGCTTTTTTAATAATTTGTCTAATTAGTTTTAATGGTTGTCTTACACCAGTTTCACTATTAATTCCACAAATACTTACTAAAATTGTATCTTTTTTGATTAATTTTTTTAAGTCATCAAAATCAATAACACCATTTTCTTTGTTATTTACATAATCAATTTTATAACCTTTTTCTTTTAAGTAGTCAAAAATATTATACATTGAAGGATGTTCCATTTTTGAAGTAATAATATGCTTTCCAAGCTTTTCATTAGCTAAACATGTGTTAATTACCGCAATATTATTTGCTTCCGTTGAACCACTAGTATAAATTATTTCCTCACTATTTACATTTAATAATTCCGCAATTTGTTTGGTTGCAGAATTAATCAATTCTTTAGACATTATTCCTAATTTATGAAATGAATGCGGATTGCCAATAAATTCAGTACATACTTTATTATAAGAGTCTAATACCTCTTTATTAATTGGCGATGTCGCAGCATAATCCAAATAAATCATTTTTTTAATCACCTACTGTTATTATATTATTAAGAATACTTAAAATAAAGTATCAGATATTACTTTTACACTATTTTTCGTATGATTCCAAAAGTTTTTTATGAATACCTGGTTCAATAATATTAATTGCACTAAGTGCATCTTCTAAAGAACTGCGATAATCACCCTTATAAAAATAATTTTCTGCCCTAACTAATCCAAGCTCAACTTCTTTATTAGTTGATCGATAGCGATTGCCATATATAATTGCTACTTCAGCCATATATGCACTCTTGGTTATTTCTTTAGTTGTAATAAATAATTTTAACACTAAATCTCTGGCGGTATCTACTCTAGTATTTAACACTTGAATTGAAATTGGTTTTTTTTCTAGTTCTTTAATTACTTCAATAATTGCTTCTTTTGATTCTTCCAATTCAATATAATATTTTTTTGGTATTATTGGTAATTTATAGCTATTGATTTTTCTTTTTGCTTGACGATAAATATCTTTGATTTCTTTTAATTGTTCTTTTGCTCTTAATTCATCATCTTTAAGACTGCCAAAACTTATTACTGCACTTTCAAGACGGTCTTCAGTTTTTGTTAAACGAACATTTAATAATTCCATTTCTTTACATAATCTAGTAAAAGCAAACGACTTATTACGGAATCCATCCATAATAACATCGTAATCATTTCTAATATTATCTAATTCTTCTTTTAAAATATTAATAATATTTAATTCATCAGAAGATAAATCATAGTTATTTTGTAAATCATTAATACTTTTTACTAAAGAAGAAACAACACTATTTAATTTACT
>CAYOMH010000019.1:10678-13403 GCA_964405055.1 uncultured Muribaculaceae bacterium
ATTGTATCATCCAAAGCTTTAACTATCTTACCTATTTCATTAATACTTTTATTTTCCATTGCAATTTCAAAAGCACTAAATAACTTATCAATAGTTTCAAATTGTAATTCGATTGGATTAATTGCTATACCATAAACATCTTTATTTTGATTAAATTTTGTAAATGCTTCTCGATACATTGTCTTTAATTTAGTAACAGTTTCGCGATTTTTTTCTTCACTTGAAGTTATATCTTTAATTTCCTTTAATAAAAACTCTGATCTTTTTTTAATATAAAAAATATCTAGTTCAATTTTTGCTAGTTTTTTTTCTAATTCGCGATAATTCTTTTTTTCGTAATAGTCATCAACTTCAATTAATTTATCAGTAATTTTAGGAATTTCTACATCTTTTATTTCTCGAAATCTTTCTTGTAAATTATTAAATATTTCTTGTAATTCATCACTATTAATTAAATTTTCCACTTTCTTTAATTCGGCAATTATTGAAGCAGAAACAATTAGGTTTTTATCTCGTTCTAAATTAGTTAATATATTATGATATTTTTTCTTTTGATGACGATGGATTAAATAAATAGCTAAAACTACGGTTCCAGCCATAACAATTAAATATGTAACACCTAAAAGCGTAAATAAATTGTCATCCATTATCATTCACTTCCTTATTATAGTAATAATAACATAAATCAGCAGCTATTTAAATAAAAATTACTTATTTAACTCCTCTTTTAGATTTAAGGTTGTCAAGCCAAATAATTTTAGTTTACTAAATAAATATATTATTAATATTTTTAATGTAGCAACTATCGGCACAGCAAATGCCATACCTATTAAACCAAATAAATAGCCAAAAACAATTAAACCAATGATCATCGTGACTTGATCCATTTTCATTGTTTTCTTCATCACATAAGGTAATAAGAAATTGCCGTAAATAACTTGAATCACAACAAAAATAATTAGTACTGCTATACCAACACTAGTACCTTGACTAAACGCCACAATTACTGTTGGAACTCCACCAATAAATGCCCCAAAATATGGAATAATATTAGTAATACTACAAAATATGGCAAATAAGAATGCTGCATTTAAGCCACTTATTAAAAAACCAATAAAACATAATATAAATAAGATTATTGTTGATATTAATGTACCCTTTAAGAAATCATTAATTTTTTTACTTATTACTTTAATTAACATTTTTAAATCTGCAAACTTATTTTGAGAAGTTATTTGACTAAAATTAATTTTAGTTTTTTCATAATTTAGTGAAAAATAGAAACCAACTAATAAACTAATTAATACTTGACCAGTAATTGAAAATAACTTACTAACAAAGTTAATAAAATTTTTGGGTAAATTAGTAATAAAATTATTGGCGAAATCATTAATTACACTATATATATTTTCAGAAAAATCACTAAAATCTATGCCCTTAATTTTACTTAATTCTCGAATAATATCTTCAATTATATTATTTGAAGTATTAATTAATTTTGGTAACATTGCAGTCAATTCTTTAATTTGATTCATTAAACTTGGTACTAATAAATAAAAGAAAGTAAATATAATTACAACAATTAAAAAATAGACTAAAATAGTGGCAATAATTCGACTAAATTTTTTGGTTTGTAAATAATTAATTATCGGATTAAATAACCAAGCAATAATTAATCCTATAATTACTGGACGAATTATTGTTAATATTTTTAATAATATTGGTAAAATATTAAAATCTTTAATTAAAGTTGTGGCAATAAAAACTATGCCAACAATAGAAACAATATAAAGAATCTTTAATATTTTAGAAGTTAAGTGTAACACTCGATTTATTTTTTTATCCATATATATCCTCTTATCCATATTATACTATAAAAATAAATTAATAAAAATATTTTACTTACGATTGACTTATAATTTTTTTAATGTATAATTATATATGCGAATTAAAAAGGCAGAATTATTAATTAAATGAAATGTGTTAATTACGAATTAGTCCATAAAGTAAGTAAGGTCTGCCCTTAGTGAAATATGAAAATTAACACCCTTCAAGATATTAATAATACCTCGTTTTTTTATAAGATAGAAATGGAGGGTTTTTATGGCAAGATATACTGGTCCTGTTTATCGTAAATCTCGTCGAATTGGTTTCTCAATATTAGAAACTGGTAAAGAATTAGTCCGTAAACCATATGTACCAGGTGCACATGGTAAAAAACGTCAACGCAAACAAAGTGATTATGCTTTACAATTAAATGAAAAACAAAAATTAAGATTATTATATGGTCTTAATGAAAGACAATTTAAAAATTTATTTAAAAAAGCAGCTAATACAAAAGGCGTTACCGGCGATAATTTCTTTAGATTATTAGAAAGTCGTTTAGATAACATCGTTTATCGTTTAGGACTTGCTAAAACTAGACGTGGTGCAAGACAAATTGTAAATCACGGACATATTATGGTAAATGATCAAAAAGTTGATATTCCTTCTTACTCAGTAAAACCAGGTGACGTTATTAAAGTTAAAGAAAATTCAAAAGAACATCCAGCAATTTTAGATGCTGTTAATAGTACTTTAAATCGTCCATCATATGTATTATTTGATGATAAAAAACTTGAAGGTACTTATGTTAGATTACCTGAAAGAAGTGAATGCAACCAAGAAATTAATGAATCATTAATTGTTGAATTCTACAATAGATAGTTAATTAAAAACAATTCTT
>CAYOMH010000020.1:0-1900 GCA_964405055.1 uncultured Muribaculaceae bacterium
AATGCTGAAAAAATAAGTATAAACGATGTAGATAAATTATTAGAATATCGTGATTCAGTTATTTGTTTTATGAGTTGTACAAATATTAGTAAGTTAATTAATAAGTATAAAGAATTGTTATAATGTTACATAAATTCATTAATACTATTTATATATTTATCAATATATTCAATATTATTTTCTAATGGTAAACTTTTACCGGGAATTGTTAACCTTGGGTAGTTCATAATTTTCATATTTAGTAAATTTAATAATTGAACCAAGTCATCTTGAGCAGAAGTTGAACCACTAATTGAGTAGCTAAAGCCGCAAAAAGCGGCTTTCTTTTGGGACAATACTTGACCAGTATTATCGTCGATTGACCTACTTAACCAATCAATAGTGTTTTTTAATACTCCGGAATAACTATGGTTATATTCTGGGGTTACAAAAATTATTCCTTCTGAATCAATTATTTTATTTCTTAATTTAGTCACTGAATCAGGACTTGGAAATTCTATATCCTCATTAAATAATGGAATATTATTTAATACCTCAATACTTACTTCATAATTTCTTAATTTATTTGCCAAAATATTAGCAAGTTTCAAGTTAATCGAATCTTTTCTTAGTGATCCAACAATAATTATTATTTTTTTCATGTTTACTCCTTTATAATAATATTATCATAATCTTGCTTTTTAAACTATTTTTAAG
The DNA here is from genome assembly GCA_964405055.1 of uncultured Muribaculaceae bacterium. Lineage (GTDB taxonomy): Bacteria > Bacillota_I > Bacilli_A > RF39 > UBA660 > JAAZHN01. The sequence goes on from CAYOMH010000020.1 coordinate 697, forward strand.
TATACTAAATTTTAGGAAGTGAGTTAAATGAGACAATTTACAGAGCAAGAAACAATCAGAAGGGAAAAAGCGGAAGCATTAATTAAATGTGGCATAAAACCTTTTGGTGATAAAATAACAGTTACAAGTGACTCAAAAGAAATAAATGAAAAGTTTGGAATTAAAACAGCTGAGGAATTAAGTGAAATAAATTCATCAGTCGTAATTGCCGGACGTATTATGACAAAAAGAGGCAAAGGAAAAGCTGGTTTTTTTAATTTGCAAGATCGATACGGACAAATTCAAGTATATATTAAATCTGATAATGTAACAGAAGAAGAATATGAATTATTCGAAAAAAGTGATTTAGGTGATATTGTTGGTATTGAAGGAACAATAATGAGAACTCATATGGGAGAATTAAGTGTTAGAGCAACAAAATTTATTCACCTAGTTAAAGCTTTAAAACCTCTTCCTGATAAATTTCATGGTTTAGTAGATATTGAAGAAAGATATCGTCGTCGTTATGTTGATTTAATTATGAATGAAGATTCAAGAAGAGTAGCTTTTATGCGACCCAAGATTATTCGTTCAATTCAAAAATATCTAGATAATCTTGGTTATGTTGAAGTTGAAACACCAATTCTTGGTACAATTGCTGGTGGAGCAACAGCAAGACCATTTATGACTCATCATAATACTTTAGATATTCCAATGTATTTAAGAATAGCTCCGGAATTAAATTTAAAAAGATTAATTGTTGGTGGTATGGATGCTGTATATGAAATTGGTAGACTATTCCGTAATGAAGGAATGGATAAAAAACATAATCCAGAATTTACTACTATTGAACTATATAAAGCTTATAGCGATTTAGAAGGAATGATGGATATTACTGAAAATATTATTAGTAATGCAGCAATGGATGTTTTAGGTACGACCGAGGTTGAATGGAAAGGTCATAATATTTCTTTAAAACCAAAATATAAAAGATTAATAATGACTGAATCAATCAAAGAAATAACTGGAATTGATTTTAGTCAAGATATGTCTTTAGAAGAAGCAAAAGAACATGCAAAAGAACATGAAATAACAATCGAAGAACATTTTGCATATGGTCATATAGTTAACGCGTTTTTTGAAAAATATGTTGAAGAAACGATTATTGAACCAACTTTTGTAATTGGTCATCCAATTGAAATAAGTCCTTTAGCCAAAAAGAATA
>CAYOMH010000020.1:2000-12033 GCA_964405055.1 uncultured Muribaculaceae bacterium
GACATTATATTATTTCCAACCATGAAAAATAATAATTAATTTTACAATAAAAAATTAAAATGATATACTTTTTAATAGGAGGATTAGAAAATGAAACTAATTAACGAAAAAAATAAAGAAAATAAAATAATTGCTATTAAAGAAAAAGCAAAAAAAATAAAAACAATTGGTATTAAAGGTAATGAAAAAAATAAAGAAAATAATGAGGAAGTAAAAGTAAAATATATTAATAATAAAAAATACGAATTATTTAAATACGTTAGTATACTATTAGTAATAGTAGCCTTATTAACTTGGATAGTACAAATTAGTAATGGTACTCAAACTGATTTTTATCGCCTAGGCCTAGTTGATTTTATGACTATGATTACTTTAGGAATAAGGTTATTCCCTGATAAAATTGTTTTATTAATTTTAATGGGTGGTTTATATGAACTATTAAATCTTAATAAAGGATATCGAACTATTGTTGAAAAAGTATCAAAATCTTTAAAAGGTCTTGAAGTACTATTTGTAATAGCTTCAATATTGTTATTTTCAGTTCTATCAGCAATTCTTGTTGAACCTTATGTATTGTTCATAGCTGTCCCATTTGTAATATCAATTATCATTGGTTTAAAACAAGATAAATTAACTGCATTTATTGCTACCTTTGGTGCAATATTAGCTGGTATTATTGGTAATATTTATGGAACAAATTTATTTGGTTTTTTCACTTCAACTGATTTAGTATCATTAAAAGTTACTTATGGAAGTGGCGTAGTTTATCGTATTGGGTTACTTGTTGTTTCAATTATAATTTTGACAGTATTTGCTTTATTGCATATGAAAAAAGCAAATAAAAAAGAAGTAGAATTAACTACCGAAGATTTATTAATTGAAAACGAAGTTGCTATTGATGGTAAAGTTGCACCTACTGCAATAACACTTATTGTATTTGCATTATTAATGCTAGTCGCTTATTTACCATGGAGTGGTTTTGGTTTAAATTGGCCAGTCACTTTAAAAAGTTGGTTTGATGGATTAGCAATTGGTGGCGAAACAGTATTTGCATATTTAAGTGGTTACATTCCTGAATTTGGTGCATGGGATATAACAATTGCCGAATCATTTGTTTTACTTTTAACTATTGTTGTTGCTAAAATGGCAAAAATATCTTTTAGCGAATATATTAATGCCTTTGGCCGTGGTTTTAAGAAAATGATTAAGCCAATTGGATTAGTTATTCTAATTGGTGCTGTTGCTTTAATTCCATTAAATATTCCTGTATTAGATGGTATATTCAGTAAAATTATGCCAACATTCAATTACTTATTAACTCCAGTAATTGCATTTATTTCATCAATCTTTGGTGTTGAAATGACTCATGTTTGGCGTTTTGGTGGCGCTAGTATGCTAACCAATTTTAGTAGTAGTTTTAATGGTGGAATATTAGCGGTTATATTTCAATCTGTTTATGGATTAGTTCAATTCGTTGCTCCAACCAGTATAGTTTTAGCAATCGGATTATCATACTTAGAAATTCCATATACTACTTGGTTGAAAAAATCATTTATATATCTACTTGGGCTATTGTTAGCAGTAGTGTTAGTGGTTATATTAATTACTCAATTATAAAGAAGTTTAAAACTTCTTTTTTATTGAAATAAATATCTTATTAAGTTATACTTTTATTGGTGATTAAAGTGAAATTAAATAATCGTGGTTGGGGCTTAGGAATGTTTTTAGCATTACTTTCTACACTTGTAGTAGCAATATTTTTAATTTGGTATGGTTCTTTTGAAATAAATAAAATGCTAAAAAAATTAAAAGATAATAACGAATATTATTATAAACTTGAAAATAATATTGAGAGTTCAACTGAAATATTTTTAAATGATAATCCAATTAGTGACTGCCATTCAATTGGTTGTACAATTAATTATGATTTATTAAAAGCAAATAACTATATTAGTAAATATTCTGATAAAACAACAAATAATGAATGTACAGGATGTGTTAAAGTAATTGGTAACACATACAAAGCATATATATCATGTGATAGTTATAAAACGGAGAATTATTCATGCGTAAAATGAAATCATTATCAGGCTTTTGGGCAATAACAATGTTAATATTATTTGGTTGTTTAATGGTTTATGCTTTATATTATCAATCGAAATCTGATTATCTAAATTTAGAAAATAAAATAGTTGAAGTAATTAAAAACGATCAAAAATTAGCTAAAATAGGAAGTGATAAATTTATCACTAGAATTGATAGCGAAAGTTTTAAACATCTGATATCTTTAAATAATAAAGAAGACAAATGTGTTGGTTATGTTAATGTTTATAACTTCAAATTATTTAAAATTCGTAAAAGCTTTATTAGTTGCAATTCATTCAAATCAATTGGTTATGAAAAATAGTTGACATTATTATATAAACAATGATATATTTACTATGCATTAATTTTTGGGTTCTACTTCGGTAGAACCTGACTTTAACGAAAAACAGATACACCAGGTAGTGTGTCAAATGAAAGGAGATAAAGAATGCCAACAATTAATCAACTAGTAAAAAAAGCTAGAAAAGATAAAACTAATAAACCTAAGAGCCCTGTTCTTAATATTGGTTATAATCGTATGTCTAGAAGAGTTACAGATACTGATCATCCTCAAATGCGAGGTGTATGTACTAGGGTAGGTACAAAAACGCCAAAGAAACCAAACTCAGCGTTAAGAAAATATGCCAGAGTTAGATTATCAAATGGTAGAGAAATTGATGCCTATATTCCGGGTGAAGGTCATAATCTTCAAGAACATAGTGTAGTTCTTATCCGTGGTGGTCGTGTAAAAGACTTAATCGGTGTAAGATATCACATTATTCGTGGAACTCTTGACACAGCTGGTGTTGAAAATCGTAAACAAAGTCGTAGTAAATACGGAACAAAAAAAGATAAAAAGAAAAAATAATATGAAGGAGGTCAATTATGCGAAAAAGACGCGCGATTAAAAGAGATGTATTACCAGATCCAATATATAACTCAAAATTGATTACAAAGTTAATTAATCAAGTTATGCAAGATGGAAAACGTGGTACTGCTGAGAAAATTTTTTCTGAAGCTTTTGCAAAAATAGAAAATCAAACTGGAGAAAAAGCAATTGATGTTTTTACTAAAGCGTTGGAAAATATTAAACCAATTTTAGAAGTTAAGTCTAGACGAGTTGGTGGTTCAACTTATCAAGTTCCAATTGAAGTAAATTCTGAACGTAGTCAAACCTTAGCTCTTAGATGGTTAGTAAATTATGCAAAATCAAGAAGTGGAAAAGGAATGTCTGAAAATTTAGCTCAAGAAATTATTGATGCTTCAAAAGGCGTTGGTGCTTCAGTTAAAAAACGTGATGATGTTCATAGAATGGCAGAAGCAAATAAGGCTTTTGCACATTATAGATGGTAGAGGTTAATAATGGCTCGAGATGTACAATTAGAAAAATTTAGAAATATTGGAATAATGGCTCACATAGATGCTGGTAAAACAACATTTACTGAAAGAGTCTTATTTCATACTGGTCGTACTCATAAGATTGGTGAAACTCATGATGGAGCTTCACAAATGGATTGGATGGATCAAGAAAAAGAACGTGGTATTACCATAACATCTGCTGCAACAACAGCTACATGGAAAACCTATCGTTTTAATATAATCGATACCCCGGGACATGTTGACTTTACTATAGAAGTTGAAAGAAGTTTAAGAGTATTAGATGGTGCAATAACAGTTATTGATGCTCAAAATGGTGTTGAACCACAAACTGAAACAGTATGGCGTCAAGCAACAGAATTTAAAGTACCAAGAATGATTTTTGCTAATAAAATGGATAAAATGGGTGCAGATTATTCATATAGTATTGAAACAATTAAAAAAAGATTAGGCGTTAATGCTAAAGCTATTGCTTGGCCAATTGGTGCCGAAGAAAATTTTAATGGAATAATTGATATTATAAATTTAAAAGCATATCATTATGATGGTCATGAAGACGAAAATCCAACAGAAATTGATATTCCAAGTGATTTAGTTGATTTAGTAAATCAAAAAAGAGTTGAATTAATCGAAGCAATAGCTGACTTTGATGATGAATTAATGGAAAAATATTTAGAAAATCAAGAAATACCTGTTGCTTTAATTAAAAAAGCAATTCGTAAAGGTACTTTAGCTGTTGAGTTTTTCCCAATTATGCCTGGTAGTGCAAAATCAAATATGGGAATAAAATTTGCTCTTGATGCAGCAATTGATTATTTACCTAGTCCACTAGATGTAGATGCGATTGCTTGCTTTGACGATAATAACCATGATGTTTTTAGAAAACCAAGTGATGATGAACCTTTAACTGCATTAGCATTTAAGGTTATGACTGATCCATTTGTTGGTAAATTAACATTCTTCCGAGTTTATTCTGGTAAACTTGAAAGTGGAAGTTATATTTATAATTCAACAAAAGGTAAAAAAGAAAGAGTATCAAGAATTCTAAGAATGCATGCTAATCAACGAACTGAAATTGATTGTGCTTACACTGGGGATATCGCAGCAGCAGTTGGTTTGAAAGATACCAGCACCGCCGATACAATATGCTCAGAAGATAATATTGTTATTATGAAAGGTATGGATTTTCCAGACCCAGTAATTGATTTAGCAATTGAACCAAAAAGTAAAAATGATCAAGATAAAATGGGAATTGCGCTTGCAAAATTAGCAGAAGAAGATCCAACATTTAAACAAAAAACCGACCGTGAAACTGGTCAAACAGTTATAAGCGGTATGGGAGAATTACATTTAGATGTTCTTGTTGAAAGAATGAGACGAGAATTTAATGTTGATTGTAATGTTGGAAAACCTCAAGTTGCATATCGTGAAACAATTACCCAAACCGCTGAATGTGAAGGTAAGTATATTAAACAATCTGGTGGTCGTGGTCAATATGGACATGTTTGGATTCGTTTTGAACCAAATAAGGAAAAAGGATATGAATTTGTCGATGCAGTAGTTGGTGGAACAGTTCCAAGAGAATATATTCCAGTAACTGACAAAGGCTTACAAGAAGCAATGGCTGGTGGTATTCTTGCAGGATATCCAGTTGTTGACGTAAAAGCTACATTGTTTGATGGATCATATCATGATGTTGACTCATCTGAAATGGCTTTCAAAGTCGCTGCATCATTAGCTTTAAAAGAAGCAAAAAATAAATGTAAACCAGTTTTATTGGAACCTATAATGCGTGTTGAAGTTGTTACACCAGAAGAATATTTTGGTAATGTAATGGGTGATTTAACTAGTCGTCGTGGTAAACCAATGGGACAAGAATCCCGAGGAAATGCTTTACAAATTGTTGCAATGATGCCTCTATCAGAAATGTTTGGCTTAGCAACATCATTACGTAGTAATACTCAAGGTCGTGGAACATTTACACCGGTACTTGATCATTATGAAGAAGTACCAAAGAGTATAGCAGAAGAAATTATTAAGAAAAACAATGCCAATAATGAATAATACTTGAATTTTGTTCAAGGATTAGATAAAATTAGAAATGTTAAAGGAGGAAATTAATTATGGCAAAACAAAAATTCGATCGTAGTAAACCGCATGTTAATATTGGAACAATTGGTCATGTTGACCATGGTAAAACAACATTAACTGCCGCAATAACAAAACAATTTGGAGAATTCATGAGTTATGAAGAAATTGATAAAGCTCCAGAAGAAAGAGAAAGAGGTATTACAATTAGTACCTCACATGTAGAATATCAAACTGACAAACGTCACTATGCACATGTTGACTGTCCTGGACATGCCGATTATGTAAAAAATATGATTACTGGTGCTGCTCAAATGGACGGCGCAATATTAGTTGTATCTGCTGCTGATGGCCCAATGCCACAAACAGCTGAACATATTTTATTGTCTCGTCAAGTTGGAGTTCCAAAAATGGTTGTATTTATGAACAAGTGTGACCAAGTTGATGATCCAGAACTATTAGATTTAGTAGAAATGGAAATTCGTGAACTATTAGCAAAATATGAATATGATGCTGATTGTCCAATAATTAGAGGTTCAGCTCTTAAAGCCCTTGATGGCGATGAAAAGAGTGTTCAAGCTATTAAAGATTTAATGGCTGCTGTTGATGAATATATTGATACTCCTACAAGAGATGTTGAAAAACCTTTCTTAATGAGTATCGAAGATGTATTTACAATTTCAGGACGTGGTACAGTTGTTACTGGCCGTGTTGAAAGAGGTCATTTAAATTTAAATGATGAAGTTGAAATTGTTGGTCTTAAAGATACTAAAAAGACTGTTGCTACTGGAATTGAAATGTTTAGAAAACAATTAGATTATGCAGAAGCAGGCGACAATGCTGGTGTATTATTACGTGGTATTGTTCGTGAAGATGTTGAAAGAGGTCAAGTATTAGCTAAACCAGGAAGTGTAACTCCACATACTAAATTTAAAGCAAGTGTTTATGTATTATCTAAAGAAGAAGGAGGACGTCATACACCATTCTTCAGTAATTACCGTCCACAATTCTATTTTAGAACTACAGACGTTACTGGAGTAATTGAATTACCAGCTAATGTTGAAATGGTTATGCCAGGTGATAACGTTGAGATGACTGTTGAATTAATCGCACCAATCGCTGTTGAAAACGGAACTAAGTTCTCAATTCGTGAAGGTGGAAGAACAGTTGGTTCAGGAAGTATTACTCAAGTAATAAAATAAAGGAATAATATTCCTTTTTTTATTACATCAAAAAAATAAGCTTAGCTTATTTTTTATTATTAAATAAAATATATTTAAGATTATTAGCAACTAATTCAATATCGCCCATATATTCAATTGTATTAGCATCAAAATTATTTTTAAACTCTCTAAGACCATTATATTTAGGATGACTCTTTAATGGATTAATCACGCCCCCAAAATTAAACTCCTTATAGCCTAATTTATTATAGTTACTAATTAAGCTCCATAACAATATATGTTTAGCATTAATATTTTTATATTTAGGATCAAACCCATCCATAACCAAATAGGCTGTCTTTTTACATTTAACAACCAAAGCGGAAGCCAAAATAAGTCCATCTGGATAATCTTTTAATAATTTAGTTGCTAAAATCATACTATTTTTATATTTCTCTAATTTAACATCACTATTCATCTTTTCATTAATTAGACTATCTTTATTTACTTTCTTATTATTCATTAATTCTTCATTTAAATGAAAGTTAAGATTTTGATTGGTTTCAAAACATTTTCTTGCATTCTGTAAATATAACCCTGTATCTAGTTTAGCATAATAAAAATCAATCCCATTAGTTTTAATAAAATTATTATATAACTCTTTAAAATAACTTAAATCACGTGGGTATTTACCTTTAGTTTGACTATATAGGTATTCTAGATTATCAACATTACCACGATATATCCTAATACCATCACTTTCAGCCCCACGAATTTTAGTTCTAAAGTTTTTCTTAATATTACTAAATAATTCGGCATCACTTTTGCCAAGATTAACTACCGCTTCAAAACGAGGCTTAAAAGATTCGAAAAAATCATTATAACCAAGATGTTGATACCCAAGTTTTGACAATACATTTCCAATTAATTGGTAATTACTATTCTCATAAATAACCTTATTATCAGCATCTGTTATTTTTTTGATAATTAATGGGTTTAATTTAACGGCACAAATATTAACTCTTTTTAAATACTTCTTAATCTCTTTCGTAAACTTGGATACTAAATCCGCATTCATATAATCCAAAATAAAGCCACGGGGAGCATAAGCAACTTTCACGGTCATATATTCCTTTACAAGTAATAAAGTAGCTCCAATTACTTGATTATTCTCAATTAATCCCAAAAATAAAGCCGTATATCCTTCTTTATTCATAGTAAAGGCATATTCTGGTAATTGAAATAAAGAAACGTTTTCTAAAGTAGAAATATAATTATTATATTCATCATTGGTTAATTCTTTAATCATAAATCCTCCACTACTTTTTTTATTATAGCATATAAGCAATTCAAAATCTATATATTACTTTATATGATAAAAAGGAAACTGAGGAGTAATTAAATAGAATTATAATAGATTGACATTAATTAAACTTTAGTGTATAAATTATATGAAACGAAGGAAGTGGATTATGGCCCATAATTTAGTAATTGTTGAGTCCCCAAGTAAATCACATACGATTGAAAAATATTTAGGTAAAGATTATAAAGTGGTATCTAGTAAAGGCCACATCAGAGACTTATCAACTAAAGGTAAATATGGCCTAGGAGTTGATACAACTGACCATTTTAAGCCAGATTATGTTGTTATTAGTGGTAAAAAGAAGATTGTTTCTGATTTAAAAAAAGATATCAAAGAAGCCGATTATATCTATTTAGCAACAGACCCAGACCGTGAAGGGGAGGCCATTTCATGGCACTTATATGATGCTTTAAATATTAAAGAGAGTAAATGTAGTCGTGTTGTCTTTAATGAAATAACTAAAGATATTATCATTGATGCCTTTAAACATGCTCGTAAAATCGATATGGATTTAGTTAATAGTCAAGAAACACGTCGTATCTTAGATCGTATTATTGGTTTTCGTTTAAGTAAACTAATTCAATCTAAGACTGAAGGAACTAGTGCAGGTCGTGTCCAGAGTGTTGCTTTAAAATTAATTGTGGAGCGTGAAAAAGAAATTGCTAAATTTATAAGCGAAGAATATTGGACTATTACCTCCGAATTCCAAGATTTTAAAGCGGAACTATTTAACTATAATAACCAAGAAATAAAGATTAACAATGAAGAAGAAGCCGATGAAATCTTATCCAAACTAACTAATACCTTTAAAATAGTTGATGTTTCTAAGAAGATAAAGAATCGCAAATCACGACCCGCTTATATTACAAGTACCTTACAACAAGATGCTTCTAATAAATTAAATATGAATGCTAAAAAAACGATGATGGTAGCCCAAAAATTATATGAAGGAATTGATTTAAAAGAAGGAGCCATTGGATTAATCACCTATATGCGTACTGACTCCATTCGTTTATCTAATGAATTTATTAAGAGTAGCTATCATTATATTGAAACTAAATATGGTAAAGAATATATAGGTTCAGCAAAAATCACTACTAAAACTGATAATATTCAAGATGCACATGAAGCCATTAGGCCAACTAGTATTAGTAGAACTCCAGAAAGTGTTAAAGAATACTTATCAAATGATGAATATAAGGTTTATAGTCTAATCTATTATCGTGCTTTAGCTTCCTTAATGAGTGATGCTAAAACCGATAATGTGACGGTTATTCTTGATAACAATAATTACCAATTTAAAGCAACTGGTCAAACCATTATCTTTGATGGTTACTTAAAAGTATATCGTGATTATGATGATACCAAAGAATCATTCTTACCGGCTTTTGATACCTATAAATCAAATATATTAGTAGCTAAAGATATTACTAAAGAGCAACACTTTACTAAGCCTCCGGCTAGGTATAGTGAAGCAAAATTAATCAAAGAAATGGAAGAATTAGGAATTGGAAGACCAAGTACTTATGCTAAAATCGTTGATACCCTAAAGACTAGGGGATATGTCTTAATTGAACAAAAAGTATTCATTCCGACTGAGATTGGGATTGAAATAACTGATAAATTAGAACAGTCATTTGCTAACATTATTAATGTTAAATATACGGCCGAGATGGAAAACAACCTAGATGAAATCGCTGATGGCAAGGTAGTATGGTATAAAGTATTGGAAGACTTTTACACTGATTTTGAAAAAGATTTAAAAGAAGCTTTTGATAAAATGCCCAAAAATGAACCAGTTAAAACTGGTGAAAATTGTCCTAATTGTGGTTGCCCATTGGTGCTTAGAAAAGGTAAATATGGCACCTTTACCGCTTGTAGTGATTATCCTAAATGTAAGTATATTAAAAAAGAAGAAAAAGAAGTCATTGAGGTAGCAGATTGTCCTAAATGTGGT
>CAYOMH010000021.1:0-1644 GCA_964405055.1 uncultured Muribaculaceae bacterium
ATTAATGGCTACTCAGAAATAGCTAATAATAACATTCAATTACTAGATTTAGCTTTACCTGGAACTTTACCTGTATTAAATAAAAAATCAGTTAATGACGCAATTAAAATGGCATTGTGTTTAAATTGTGAAATACCAAGTATTTTAAAATTTGATCGTAAGAATTATTTTTATCCTGATTTACCAAAAGGTTATCAAATAACTCAATCAACTTCACCAATAGGAACTAAGGGAAAAGTTGAAGTAGAAACAAATGAAAAAAAATTTGAAGTATTAATTCATGATATTCACTTAGAAGAAGATACCGCCTCTGTTGATCATGTTAAAAATATTAGTTTATTAGATTATAATCGATCTGGAGTACCATTAATAGAAATAGTTACTGAACCATGTATTTATAATGGTGAAGACGCTGTGGCTTTTTTAGAATATTTAAGAAATATCTTAAAATATTTAGGTATATCTGATGCTGATACAAAAAAAGGTCAATTAAGATGTGATATTAATATTTCTCTTCGCTATGAAGGTGATTATAATCTTGGTACAAAAGTAGAAATTAAAAATGTTAATAGTTTTTCTAATGTTAAAGAAGCAATTACCTATGAAATAAATAGACAAACAAAACTATTTGCTAATAATCAAAAAGATTTAATTATTCAAGAAACTAGAAGATTTGATGAAGAAACAGGAACTACTATCTCAATGCGAGAAAAAATTGAAGCAGTTGATTACAATTATTATTTAGAACCAAATATTCCCTTTATTCCAATTGCTAAAGACTTAATAGCTAGTTTAAAAAAAGAAATACCACTTCTTCCAAATCAAAGAAAAAAATTATATAAAAATGAATATGATTTAAATGATGAAGATATTAATATTTTAATAAAAGATAAAGATTTAGCAGATTTTTTTCAAGAATGCGTAAAACTTGGTCTTGATCCCAAAATAACCTGTAATTATATTACAACAGTTATTTTGAGTTATTTAAATAAAAATAATTTAAATATTAAAAACATATTTATTAGTCCATTAATGTTTAAAGAAATAATTGATCGCTTAAATGATCAAACAATATCTTCAACTCAAGCAAAACAATTAATTAACGATGTAATAATTAGTAAAAAAGATCCAAAATCAATTTTAGCAGAAAATGATATTACTCAAATAAGTGATCTTGATTTATTAAATAGTATTATTAAAAATGTTTTAATAAATAATAATGATAAAATTATTGCTTATTTTAATGGTAAAACAAATCTATTTGACTTTTTTGTCGGTCAAGTAATGAAAGAAACACATGGAAAAGCTAATCCAAATCTAGTCAAAGATATTTTAATTGCTGAACTAGAAAGAAAAAAATAATTGTTTAATGATAGTCATTATGCTAAAATAAAGAAGAATAGAGGAGTTGGAAAAGATGTTTGGAAAAATATTATTTATTAATGATAACATCGCTCAAGTTGAATTAATAAAAGATGGAAATGTTATACCAGATTTGTTAAATATGCAAGTTATCTTTGAAAATGGATCTCATAAAGTAATTGGTGAAATAAAAAATATTACTAATAATCAAATAGAAATAAAATTTTTAGGTGAGATAGAAAATAATAATTATGTTCAAGGAATAATTAGAAAACCAGCATT
>CAYOMH010000021.1:1744-8475 GCA_964405055.1 uncultured Muribaculaceae bacterium
TAGTTATTCCATTTTATTTATTAGATTGTGATGATTTAGCATTATTGCTTAATGCAACTGAACATAGTCAATTAACTATAATTGAAAATGCATTAAAATTAGCGAGAATATTTTCTTTAAATGATGAAGAATCTTTAAAATATAAAAATCATATTATTGCAAAAGGTATTATGGCAATATTATTTTCAAATGAAACAAATTCTGCAAAAAGAAATGATATATTTAAATTAGTAACTGATTGTCCAACTCCAGAATTTAATTATGATGCAATTTTACCAGGAATAGGTTATACAAGAAAATTTAGTGAAAGTTTTAATTTAGATAGTAAGGGAAACTTTGGTGAAAGTGTTTTAATTAACGAATACGTATTAAAACATATTGATGAAAAATTAGAACTGACTAATATACCTAATATTGCCTATTACACAATAGATGACTTTGCTAAAGCATTAAATTTTACTTTAATATCAGAAGGCTTTTTAACTAACAGTGTTCTTCAAGATGCAGCAATGATGCTCAAAGTTAGATTAAATTCATTAATTAATAATAGTCAAACCATATTTAATTTCCCAGAATATATTACTAAAGAAAAATATATTTCTTATTTAGTGGCATTAAATAAAAAGAAGAGTCAAATAATTAATATTAATTTAGAAGATATAGATGATAATTTAGCTAAAACAATTGTAAAAATAATGACTAAATTTCTCTTTGATTTTACTAAATCTAGAAAAGATCGTGCATCTATTCCTTTTCATATTTTCTTAGAAGAAGCTCATCGTTATATTCAAAAAGATAATGATGTATTTTTACTTGGTTATAACATATTTGATCGCATAGCAAAAGAAGGAAGAAAATATGGCTTATTGTTAGATTTGATAACTCAAAGACCAGTTGAAATGTCTGATACAGTTGTTTCCCAAATATCAAATTTTTTAATATTTAAAATGACTCATCCCTTGGATTTAGAATATATTGGTAAAATGTTACCTAATATGTCAATAGATGTTCTTGAAAAATTAAATACACTACAACCTGGTACTTGTGTTGCTTTTGGTAATGCATTTAAGGTTCCAATCATTATTAAACTCGATATGCCAAATCCCGAACCATATAGTTCAAGTGCTAATATTGTTGGCCGTTGGAAAGCTCAATGACTGATTTAATTAATAAATCTATTACTAAGACATATCGAAAAACTATTTGGAAAAAATTTTTAAAAGCAATTACTGACTATGAATTAATTAAAGAAAATGATAATATTGCCGTTTGTATAAGTGGGGGAAAAGATTCATTTCTTTTAGCTGTTTTACTTAAAGAATTACAAAAACATTCAAAATATAATTTTACATTAAAATTTATTGTTATGGATCCTGGTTATAATTATGAACATTTACAAGCAATAATTAATAATGCTAATAAATTAGCAATTGATATTGTTATTTATAAAACCGATATATTTTCAGCAATTAGTAATACTAAATCACCATGTTATTTATGTGCCAGAAAAAGAAGAGGTCACTTATATAATAAAGCACAAGAATTAGGTTGTAATAAGATAGCTTTAGGTCATCATTTTAATGATGTAATTGAAACAATAATGATTAATATTTTATATAATGGATCATATGGAAGTATGTTACCAAAATTAAAAAGTAAAAATTATAAAAATATGGAATTAATTAGACCCCTTTACTTTGTAAAAGAAGAAGACATAATAAAATGGGTTAAATATAATAATTTAGAATTTTTAAATTGTGGTTGTCAAGTAACAAAAGAAAAAAATAATAGTAAAAGATCGGAAATAAAACAATTAATTAAAGATTTGAAAAATATTTATAATGATGTTGATTTAAATATTTTTAGTAGTAGTGAAAATATTAATTTAAATACTGTTTTAGGCTATAAAAAAAATAATAATGATAATAATTTTTTAGATGATTATGAATAACCTATATTAATAATTTATAATATTTGGTATAATATAATTGCCTGAAGATTGGTTTATACATAAAAACCACAAAGTGATATTATCGGGAATCTAATTGACTTCTTGTGTTGAATACTATTTATTTAGGATCCTAATGGTAGTCATGTGATGCCCACCTTCGTGAGCGAGGGATTTTATCGCCAAACTAGTCTTTGGGCTTTTGTTTTTTAGAAAGGTGATTATTTTGTTTGAAAGATTGGAATATTTAATTGGTACCAATAAATTAAATATATTAAGAAATAAACATATTTTAATTGTTGGTATTGGTGGAGTAGGTGGTAATTGTTTTGAAGCTTTAATTCGTTCTAATATTGGCCAAATTACCATTATTGATCACGATATTATTGATCTTACTAATTTAAATCGACAAGTGATTACTAACCAAGATAATATTGGTCAAGATAAAGTTAAAATTGCAAAATTAAGAGGATTAAGTATTAATCCAAATGCAATAATAAATGACTATAAACTATTTTTAGATGAGATTAATATTGAAAAAATATTAGTCGAAAAATATGACTATATTATTGATGCTTGTGATACATTAAAAACTAAATTATTATTAATTGAATGGGCTCATAAAAATAATATTAAAATTATTTCTTCAATGGGAATGGCAAATAAGATGGACCCTAGTAAAATTTGTATAACAGATATTAAAAAAACTTCATATGATCCAATTGCTAAAATTATTCGTAAAAATATTAAATATAAATTAATGGTTGTGTCAAGTAATGAAACAATTATTAAAAATAATGGTAATAAATTAGGTTCAAATAGTTTTGTACCTGCTATTGCCGGATTATATTGTGCAAGTTATGTAATAAATGATCTAATAAAATGATCATTTATTTTTTCATTTCTTCATTGATACTAATTAAGTTATGTTCATACTTATTGTTTTTTGGTTGATAATATTTACGATTGATTAATTTATCCGGCAAATATTGTTGTTTAACATAATATTTAGGAAAATTATGGGGATATTTATATTCAGTACTACTATTTTTAATATGGGCAGGTATATTACCAGAATTACCCATTCTAATATCATTTAATGCTGAATCAATAGCTAAAATAGCACTATTGCTTTTTGGTGATAGAGCAAGTTCAATCACAATATTAGCAAGAATGATTCTTGCTTCAGGTAGACCTAACATTTCCGATAGTTGAATAGCAGCAAGCACCTTAGGTCCAACCCCAGGATTAGCTAAACCAATATCTTCATAAGCAATTACACTTAATCTTCGATATATACTATCTAAATCTTCAACTTCAATTAATCTTGCTAAATAATGAATTGCCGCGTCTGCATCACTACCACGAATTGATTTTTGAA
The DNA here is from genome assembly GCA_964405055.1 of uncultured Muribaculaceae bacterium. Lineage (GTDB taxonomy): Bacteria > Bacillota_I > Bacilli_A > RF39 > UBA660 > JAAZHN01. The sequence goes on from CAYOMH010000021.1 coordinate 5,074, forward strand.
ATGCACTTAAAACATCATAATGACCATCATCATTTTTATCATGAAAAAAAACTGGTTTGGCATTAATAGATTTTATCAGATCTATATCAACAAGATGATTTTCAACTGAATTATATGATACATCTAATAAATTAAGTGCATTTCTTAAATCACCACTTGATAGTGTAGCAATATAGTTAATTGTTTCTTGATTTATTTTTATTCCTTTTAATAATTTTATTGCTTTATTTAAACAACTTTCAATATCAGCAATAGTTAATTCATGAAGCTGAAAAATTTGACATCTGCTTCTAATTGCAGGATTAATTTTATGATATGGATTAGCAGTTGTTAAACCAATTAATATAATTAACCCAGATTCTATATATGGTAAAAGTAAATCCTGTTTATCTTTATTCATTCGATGAATTTCATCCATTATAACAATCATTTCACCATTTAATTTAGCTTCTTCAATAACAATATCTATATCTTTTTTATTATTAATAACAGCATTCAATTCTCGGTAGGGCATTTTTAATTCATTAACAATAGCATTAGCAATAGAATTTTTACCAATACCTGGTTTACCATATAAAATCATTGAAAATATTTTTTTATTTTTAACTAAATTGGTAATTATTTTATTATTGCCTATTAGATGTTGTTGACCAACAACATCTGAAAGTTTTGTTGGTTTTAATATATTTGCTAGTGTTTCCATAATTTTCACCTTCAAATTAATTATATCGAAATTTTGTTCGATAAGCAATTCATTAATAATAAATTATGCTATAATATAATTGGTGAAGATGATGAATAATAATGATTTAATTAATGCTTTTATTACTTATATAGTTAATGAAAGAAACTTAACTAATGATACAGTTTTATCATACAAAGATGATTTAAAAAAAATTAATAATTATTTTAAAAATCAATCATTTACTAAGTTAAATTCAAAAGATATTAATGAATATTTAAAATACCTTAATAACAGCTCTTTAGCGGCTAAAAGCATTGCTAGACACATATCTAGCCTAAGATCCTTTTATCGCTTCTTAAATCGTAATAATTACACCGATAATAACCCAATGATTAGTATTGACTCTCCTAAAACAATAAAAAAGTTACCTGAAACACTATCAATTGAAGAAATTAATTTATTATTAGATATAAAATTAACTACTCCAAGTGATTATCGGAACAAAGCAATTTTAGAATTATTATATGCCACTGGAATAAGAATAAGTGAATTAGTTAATTTAGAATTTGTAAACTTTGATCAAGATAATGAATTATTAAAAGTAATGGGTAAGGGTAGAAAAGAAAGAATTATTCCAATTGGTGATATAGCAATGGATGCAATAAAAAATTATTTAGATAATTATCGTAATATATTTATTAAAAAAGAAACAAATAATTTTTTATTTCTTAATTATCGTGGTAAAAAAATTACTAGACAAGGAGTATTTAAAATAATTAAGAGTGAATGTGATAAAAAAAATATTAAAAAAAATGTATCTCCACATACACTTAGACATTCATTTGCAACTCATTTATTAAATAATGGTGCTGATATAAGAATTATTCAAGAATTACTTGGCCATGATAATGTTACTACTACGGAAATATATACTCATTTAGCTCAAAATGAATTAAAAAGTGATTACGATAAATATCATCCTCGTAGTCATCATGATATATAATTGCATTTTATAAAATATTGTAGTAAAATAATATTCCCAATTAACAAAAGAGAAGAGAAGGATGAAAATGACTGAAAATAATAAAATATTAATATTTGAAGATAGTATTGATGAAATAACAAATAAATATAATTTATCAGTTTTTTTTGATAAATTACATTTAATTATTGAACAAATAACTAGTTTTCGTAATGAACAAATACTAACATTTGGTAATGAAAATGATTTAGACAATTGTTTACCAGAACCACATATAATAAATTTATCATTAGTTGGAACAGAATCAAAACGTTATGCTAATATTTATATTAAAACAAGACCAATAATTGATGGAAGTAATATAAAAATGAGTATTACTGTATCAGAATTAGATAAAGCTGAAGTTAATGATTATGTAATAACGATAGATAGATATAGTATCCAAGCAGATCTAGTATCAGTATATAATTCTGATACTGGTATAACACTTCAATACAATAGTAATAACCAATAGAAAAGACTATAATACTTTGACATTATAGTCTTTATTTTTTATTAATTAGTTAACATAATATGTATTATAGGAAGTTGTTATTATACTTTTCTTGATTGAATTTCCGCTATTTTTTCTAACACTTCTGCGGCATTATCTGTATTTATTTCATTATAACCAAGTTCACGTAATGCTTGAATTTTAAATGTATTTAATTGTTGAGTTCTACTTAATTTTTCTTCATTTTTTGCTTCAATTTCTTGAACAAAACGATTATGACTTTCTAAAATTTTACTTCTACTTGCCCCACCACTATGATATAAAGTAAGAGCAGAATGAATTATACCTTCAAATAGTAATTGTTTATCTTCATTAAATTTAAAATCACGAGGATTAGTAAAACCAGTAGTTTTAGATATATATCCTAAAATATATTTTAATTCAGTAACATTATCTAAAGATTGTAAAAAATGATAAAGATATAGGAAAGTATGATATGTTTGTTTATGATTTTTATCATTATTATCAGCAAATTTTTCTTTAACTAAAAGAATAATATCAGATATTAATCGTTGTTCTTCCTTATTTAAACCTTTTAAATCAATAATATCACTACAATTACTAGGTTCCTTTATACTTTGATTTAATCTTTGTTCAACAGCCATTAAATACTCAGTATTAACTTTAATTTTATTAATAGTGCTATCTTCACCATTTTCAATATCAAGTAATTTAAAAAGCAAGATTTTTTTCTCTTTTGGCCATTTATTAATATTTTTTAATTCTAAATAATTATAAACCATTTGTCTTGATACCCCAAGATATTTAGCTAATCTAACTTTAGAAACACCTAATTCTTGTAATAACTCATTTAACTTATTCATGTGAGTAAATCACTCCTCTACTATGTATAGTTAAATGATACCAATGTATCAAGTAATTGTCAAGCATCTATCAATAGATATTAGTTGATATAATCTAATTTTTTACTATTTAAATATACTTCTTTAATTATTCCACAACCTAAACATTCTTCATCTAAATACAATACACAAGCTTGACCCGGTGTAACAGATTTTACTTTTTGCTTATAAACAACTCTTGCTTGATTATTAGGTAAATATTTAATTTCGACTGGATAGTCGGCTCCACGATACCTAAATTTAGCACTACATTTTTCATATTTATTTGGATTTATAAGATTTATATCTTCAATTAAGCACTCATCACTATACAAATATT
>CAYOMH010000021.1:8575-11429 GCA_964405055.1 uncultured Muribaculaceae bacterium
CCCCTATAAAGATGTCCATTACTGGTTTTAGCATAATGACCAGTAGCAATATAATCTGCGCCTAGTTTTTTTGCTTCTTTAATGAACAAATCAAATTTTATGTATTTATTACACATTATATCTGGATTTGGTGTACGACCTTTTTTTAATTCAGCTAAAAAATAACTAAATACATAGTCCCAATATTCTTTAACAAAACTAACTCGGTGTAGAGGAATGTTTAATTTATCACATACTTTTTTTGCATCATTATAATCTTGTTCTTGAGGACAAATTGTTTCTTCAAAATGTGGATTACCTTGAATATCATTATTTAGGGCACTATCCCAATTGCGCATGAATAAACCAATTACTTCATAACCTTCTTTTTGAAGTAAATATGCCGCTACAGAAGAATCTACTCCCCCACTAATACCAACAACAACTTTTTTCATATTGCCTCCTGTTAATAATATAATAAATACTACGAATGAATTATAACACATCAATCTTTTTCTGTCATATACATTAATTTATTTAATAATTTTAATTAGTTTATGATATAATATTTTATATAATAATGAGGTGAAAAAATGACTAAAATGAAAAAAAATAAGAAAAAATCAAAAGAAGAACTAGTAAGTAAAATTCTTAGTTGGTTTTTCTTATTAATAATGCTTAGCGCTATGGTTGCCGGGATTGTTATTTATTTTATTAATTAAAAAAACGATATAATCGTTTTTTTAATTTAAAGATGTATCTTCAATTTTAAATTCTTCAAGTAAATTGTTTTCAGCTAATATTTTATTAACTCTTTCCGTAGCATCGTTTAATTTATCTCCAGACATTTTTGCTAATTTCATTGCCTCAGAATATTTATCTATTGCTTTGTCTAAATCAATATTTCCTGTTTCTAATTCTTTAACCAAAACTTCTAATTCATTTATCATTTCTTCAAATGATTGACTTTTTTCTTTTGTTGGCATTATTCCTTCACCTCTTCTACCTTACCGATAATTGTACCTTTATATAATTTAATATTAATTAAATCACCTTTATTAATATTTTTAATATCTTTAATAATTTTATCATCTTTTTTTACCATTGCATAGCCTTGATTTAAAATATTAAGTGGATTCAATAATGTTAATTTATCAATAATATTATTATATTTGTTTTTTTCGTTAATATATATTTGTTTAGGATTTATTAAAATATTTCTAGTAATTAAATTATGATAACGATTTTGATTGTTGTTTATTTTAATATTTATATTATTATTTAAACGATCAATTAACAATGATAATTTTTGTTCCTTTATTTCATGAATACTTAATGGATTTTGTAACCCATATGAATTTTTTAGACTATTTAATTCTTGAGTTAATTCTTTTAATTTACTACTAATAAAACGATTTACTCTTAATGAAAGATTATTAATATGATTATTTACATCTATCATATTTGGAACTGCCATTTCCGCAGCCCCTGTTGGTGTTGGAGCTCTAAGATCAGCAACAAAATCACTAATTGTATAATCAATTTCATGACCTACAGCACTGATAATTGGTGTTTTAGTATCATAGATAGCTCTAGCAACAATTTCTTCATTGAAAGGCCATAAATCTTCAATTGAACCACCACCACGACCAAATATAATTAGATCTAAATTATATTGATCAGCAATTTTTAGTTGTTTTACCAAATCATTTTTTGCTTCATTACCTTGAACTAGTGAAGGAAAAATTATTACTTCACAAATTGGATATCTTCTTTTTATTGTACTAGTTATATCTCTAACTGCTGCTCCGGTTGGAGCAGTAATAACACCAATTTTTTCTGGATATTTTGGAATTTTTACTTTATGTTCTTCAGCAAATAATCCTTCTTTTGCTAATTTTTGTTTTAATTCTTCAAAAGCCTGAAATAAATTACCTAAACCTTCATTTTCCATCTTATCTATATAAACTTGATAATTACCAGTTGCCTCATAGACACTAATTTTACCTTCAACCAATACTTTCATTCCATCTTCAGGAATAAACTTTAAACCACTAGCTTGATATGAAAACATAACCGCATTTATTCGACTTGTTTCATCCTTTAAAGTAAAATACAAATGACCGCGAGAGTGATTTTTAAAATTAGATATTTCACCTTTTAAATATACTTTTTGTAAATTTTCATCACGATCAAACTTACCTTTTAAATAGCGATTAATTTCACTTATAGTTATAAATGATTTTTCCACTATTCATTCACCACTTTATCAAGAACAGCATTAATCATTTTTCTAACTCCATCATCAGCATATTTTTTTGCTAATTCAATAGCTTCGTTAATTGCGACAATTGGTGGTGTATCTAAATATTTTATTTCATATATGGCTATTTTTAAAATTGCTGCTCCAGTATTACCTAAGCGGTCAATAGTCCAATCTTTTAAATATTTATTAGCTAAATTTATTATTTCTTCATCATAGGTAATAATTCCAAATACAACTTCTTTAACAAATTCATTTTCAACTTCAATATTTTCAGTAATAACCTCATTTACATCATATGGGGTATTGTTTTGTTTATACAATGATATTTGGTAAAGTATAGTCATAATTATTTCTCTTAATTGACTACGATTAATATACATATTATTCCTCCTCATTCATTTTATTTTTAATATCATATAAAATATTTAATGCTTCTATTGGTGTTATTTCCAATGGATTAATTTCATTTAAATATTCCCGTAAATTATCTTTTTTTGGTTCTTCAAAATTAAATAATAATTGTTCATTAACTGAATTATTATTGCTTGAATTTTCATAGTATTTTAATATTTCTTTAGCTCGATTTGTTATAGATGTTGGAATTCCAGC
>CAYOMH010000022.1:0-2142 GCA_964405055.1 uncultured Muribaculaceae bacterium
GAACAAACTAGTGCTTCTGAAGAATCTGAACAACAAAGTCAAAATAATGAACAAGTAAAACAAAATGAAAAGAAAAGAAAAAAACCAATAAATATTTCTAGGGGAAAATTATATTTTTATTTAACAGTATTTACAGTAATTGTTTTAATAATTTTATTTATTATTGTAATATTTTGGAATCCAAAAACAAATAGAAATCAAATATTATGTGGAGGTCCATCTAAACTTGATCGAGTTAAAGTAATTACTACAGATCAAGATCATAAATGGCTTGATGCATGGGATTTTTATGAATGGATTGCAGCTGTAACACATTATGAATATTTTTCTGAAAGTGTTGTTGCCGTTCAAGTTCAATCAATTGCAGCAGCATCAGAATCTTTATATGGAAGATATAACAGCGATGATCTTGAAAAAAATCGAAATAATTATATTTCTAGATGTAGAGATTATACCGAAGAAGAAGTGTTAGAAGCAGCTGAAAATGGTGAATTACTGCCTACCATTAGAGCGGGTGAAATGGTTTGTCCAAATTGGACAAAAGACGAACATTTGGAAATTATTACACTTTCAAATAGCCATGATGTAATGGGTGGCTGTGATATTAAATATGGTTGCTGGATATATGGTAATAAGCCAATAGAAAAGTATGGTATAAAAACATGTATCAATGTTGTGGCTTCAAAAGAGTTCAGACCTAGTTCAAATTCAAGAAGTCGTGCAAGATATTGTGGTATTAAAAATGATAAAATTGGAAATGTAACTGATTTTAATAATGATGGTATCATTTCTTTAGCAGAAATAAAAAAATATTTTTCTGATGATAAAATCAGACCAGCTACTGGTAGAAATTTAAATAAAGGTTATAAATATGAAGTTTTAGTTTATCCTGATATTGTTAGTTCAAAAAAACCTTTAAGTGAAGAAGAACAGGCAGAAAGAGTTAAACTTGTTGGTTCAATTCGTGGTTTAGTTATGGTTGAAGATGATGGAACACCAGCATATACACCTTGGAAAAGTGCTGGTGATGATATAAATAATCCTATTGCTACCTGTTCAGGTACGAGTTTATATCAAATTAATCCACCAGTAAAAAACGATATGTGCCATTCAACAAATTCAAGAATACCATTAAGTATGCATTGGCAAGCTACAATAAGAAAATGGCCTGTTCACAAAATATTAACATATTGGTATGAATATAGATTAGCTAGCTGGTCATCTGAAGGTAGAGCGGCTTGTCAAAAATACACTAATTTAAATATTACTGGTGAAGGTGCACCTAAAATAAAAATTTTAAATAAGCTAACTACACCAGTAGCAATTGGCAATCCTGTCACAGAATATAATTATGTTGAGGAACCAACTCATGGTATTACTCATATTTTAGATAATTTACAAAATAATAAAGAAAGTTATTATAATTATAATAAATATCTTTATACAATTGCTGTTGGAAATGGAATTGGCAGATCAGAAACCGCGGCAAGTGTTGCAATTGGTTTGATAAACTATTTAGAACCCTATAATTTAATTTTACCATATTCATTTGGTGGTTCACATGATGATTATGGAATAAATCTTGAATGGGGATTACCAACTGAAAATAGTTCACCAGCTGCTGGTCCAATTAAAGAAATAATTCCTAAAGGATTAGATTGTGTTGGATTTATTAAATGGGCATATAAAAATAGTGGTGTTGATATGAAACTTTCTCTTGCCGGTTATTATGGTTATGGTGGGGATACACGGGATAATGATTTTTATCGTGCTTATGAAGTAAGACAGGGAAAGAAACAAACTCACAGTAATATTGGAACTTTTGGTGATGTTGTTTACCGACCTGAATTTGAAAATGTGGTTCATGCAAAATTAGTTATTGGTATGATATTTGATGATAATGGAACAATTATTGGCAATTTAGTAGCAGAAGCTAAGGGAACTGATTATGGTGTAATTGTTTCAATGGTTAGTGATCGAACTGGCATACCACTTGAAAAAATTCCAATATTGAATGAAAATGGTGATATAACCGGTTATAGATATGAAGAACAAGCAAACTTTAATGCACCGACTCAATATGGAATAATTGATATGACTGATTGTAAATCAAAAGATTCTGGTTGTAATGTTTTAGAGTAT
>CAYOMH010000022.1:2242-10318 GCA_964405055.1 uncultured Muribaculaceae bacterium
TATTCTCGTTGGGCAACCGAAAAAGAAATAAAAAAATATAAAGACATTGATAAAATATTGGTAACTGATAATGAAACCAAAGTTGCTGGTGTTGGGATAATTAATAATGGAAAAGAAATGTATGTTGATAATGGTGAAAATCATACATTAGTAATTGGAGCTACTTCTTCTGGTAAAACAACCGCAGTTGTAGATCCATTGGTAAATTCACTCGCTAAAAAGGGCGAAAGTATGATTATTACCGATCCTAAAGGTGAAATATATAAAAATCATTATAATTATTTAAAAAGTAAAGGATACAATATAATTGTATTAAATTTTCGTGATCCAATTTATGGTAATTCTTGGAATCCATTAACATTACCTTATTTATTATATAAAGCAGGAAATGTTGATAAAGCAACCGAATTATTAGATGATGTTTCTCTTAATATATTCATTGATAAAAATAATAAAGACAGTCCTTTCTGGGAAAGTAGTTCTGCTGACTACTTTGCTGGTATTTGTTTAGGATTATTTGAAGATGCTGAAGAAAAACAAGTAAATATCAACACAGTAAGTTATATGGCCACTATAGGTGAAGAAAAATTAGTTTCTTCAAACTATATTAAAGAGTATTTTCAACTTAAAGGTGAAGATCATCCAGCTTATACTTTTGCATCCAATACAATTAATGCACCAAGTGATACTAAAGGAAGTATATTATCTGTTTTTAGACAAAAAATCAGAGTTTTTGCAACCAAAGAAGACTTAAGTGAAATGTTATCATATACTGATTTTGATATAAGAAATATTGGTCATGAAAAAACGGCAGTATTTATGGTAATTCATGATGAAAAAACTACATATCATGCCTTAGCTACTATATTTATTAAACAATGTTATGAAACTTTAGTTGATTCTGCTTATAAGCAACCTAATGGAAAATTACCATATCGAACAAATTTCATTTTAGATGAATTTGCAAATATGCCAGCTTTAAAAGATGTTACTTCTATGGTTACTGCTGCAAGAAGTCGAGATATTAGATTTACATTTATTATTCAAAATTTTGCACAATTAGTTAAAGTATATGGCCATGATGATGCTGAAACAATTAAATCGAATTGTGGTAATTTAATTTACTTACTTACAACTGAATTAGCGGCACTAGAAGAAATAAGTAAATTATGTGGTGATGTTAAAGCGAAGGGAAAAGATGCCGAAAAACTTACTAGTGTTCCATTAGTTACTGTTTCTGATTTACAAAGACTAAAAATGAACGAAGTAATTATTTTAAAAACCAGATTAAATCCTTTTAAAACAAAATTAACACCTAGTTATAAGATTGATTGGGGTCATAAATTTGATAAAGCAAACTTTGCTGTTCGTGAAAAAGAACCAATTCAATTATTTGATTTAAAAGAATATGTAAAAACAAAAAAGAAAACAAAGTTAATGGAATCAATGAAAGATGAAGGAATACCAAGTAATCAAAAAATGTTCGATCCAAATATGAATTTTAATCCATATGATAATAATATGATGCCAAGTTTTGGTCCAAGACCAACAATGCAAAATGATCTTAATCCATTAGACGCTAATAAACAAGTTAATCTTGATGATATTGTTCGTCAATTAGATGAACAAATTGCAAAGATGGAAAAAGAAGAATTAGAAGCAAAAAATAAAACTAATTCACCATTTATTGATAATCGTGATAAATTTGTTGAACCAAAAAAAGAATTGGAAGATTTACCGGTAAATACATCTAATCAAACAATTATTTCTTCCGTTGTTAATGATCAACCGACAAAAGATGTAGAAATAAAAGAAGAAGTTAAAGTTGAAGAACCAGTTATATTTACTGTTCAAGAACCAGTTGTTCATGAAACAATTATTCCAACAGTTGAAGACATAAAAAATATGAATAATGAAATTAAGCCTGAAGTAAAAGAAGACTTAAACAAAATAGCTAATGCGGATATTGAAAAACTTGATCAAATAATTAATCAAGTTGAACAACCAATAGAAAAAAGTGTTGAACCAGTTGAGGAAGTTAATCCCCCAAAAATAAATGTTGATATTGATAGTGTTGTAGTAAACAACAATTTAATATCAGATGATCAATTCTTTGATGATTTCTTTGCTGATGAATAATAAAAACACAACGAGGATAATATGAATGATTTTGCAAATAGTATACGTGAATACATATTAAACATAGGACTTTTAGGTCCTATTCTTTGCTGTAGTATAATTATTATTGAATCAATTGTCCCAATAATTCCTTTATCAGTATTTATCACTTTAAATTATTTATTTTTTGGTGATGCAATTGGTTTTATATTATCTTGGATTTTTACAATAATGGGTTGCTGTTTATCTTATAGTCTTTTTAGTAAAAAATTAAAAAAAAGATTCGAAAAAAAGATACTGGCAAATGATAGTGTTCAAAAACTAATGAATGTTTTTGATAAACTTACTTTTTCTCAATTAGTAGTAATTATTGCTATTCCTTTTACCCCAGCATTTGCAATAAATATTGTAGCTGGCTTATCAAAAATAAGTTTTAAGAAATTTTTATCAGCAATTATGATTGGCAAAATTTCTTTAGTAGTATTTTGGGGATATATTGGTACTAGTTTAATTGAAAGTTTTAAAAATCCGGAAATTTTATTATATATTCTAATCATGTTAGTTGGTGCATACTTTATTAGTTGGTATGTTGGTAAGAAATTTAATATAAAATAATTATGATATAATTATAATAATGAGGAAGGTGAAATAATGGATTATGTAATTTTAGGTTTGTTAGTCTTTGTCATTATTATACTTTTTATTATTTTAACTAAAAAAAATGATGAAAGAGATTTAATTGAACGGCTTGGCAGAGTAGAAACTAATATCAATAAAGAAGTTTCTTCTTTTAAGTATGAAATTATTAATGATAATAAAAAAGAATTTGATCAATTAGTAGAGAAGATAGATCGAAAAATGAATCAAATAGATGAGAAAATAAATGTTCGATTGGATGCAAACTTTGAAAGAACAAATAAAACTTTTGGTGATGTACTAACAAGACTTTCAAAAATTGATGAAGCTCAAAAGAAAATTGATAGTTTATCAACAGATATAGTATCATTACAAAGTGTATTAACTGATAAAAAAACTAGAGGTACTTTTGGTGAAGTAAATTTAAGTTATATTTTAAGTAATGTGTTTGGAGAAAATAATATTAAAATATATGAAATGCAAAAATTATTACCAAACAATACTCAAGTTGATGCAGTATTATATGCACCTCAACCTTTAGGAACAATTTGTATTGACTCTAAATTTCCTTTAGAAAATTATCAACGAATGACTGATAAAACCTTAAGTAAAGAGGATCGTATAATTGCTGAGAAAAAATTTGTTGCTGATGTAAAGAAACATATTGATGATATTGCCAGCAAATATATTATTAAAAATTTTACCACTGAAGAAGCAATTCTTTTTCTACCAGCTGAAGCTATATTTGCAGAAATTAATGCTTATCATAGTAATTTAATTACTTATGCATACAATAAAAAAGTTTGGATTACTAGTCCAACCACATTAATGAGTACTTTAACAGTAATTAGTATGATTTTGAAAGATATGGAAAGAGATAAATATACTAAGGTTATTCATGATGAATTAAGTAAATTAAGTGATGAATTTGACCGTTATCGTGAACGTTGGGATAAGTTATCAAAATCACTTGATTCAGTTGGCAAAGAAGTTAAAGATATTCATGTTACGACAGAAAAAATAACCAAGAGATTTGATTCAATAAATAATGTTGAAATTGAAATTAGTCAAGAACAAAATAAAATTGAAACAGAATTATAAAAAGATTAAAATAAAACCACTTACTAATAAACAATAAATGGCAAAGACAACTATTTTGCCATTTTTTATTAGTCTAGTTAATATATTATAGGAAAATAAGGTTCCTAGAAAACTGATCAATAAACCAACAAAGTATGATAAGAATGGAAATGATAAATTTCCACTGCTAAGTATTTCATATAGACTTAAGCCAAATGTTGCAAGGCTTACAGGAATATACAAGAGAAATGTAAATTTTAATGCTGCTTCTCGTTTTAAATCTCTAAATAAGCAACCAACTAAAGTAATTCCACTTCGACTTAATCCTGGTAAAACAGCAAGTGTTTGTAATAAACCAATTATTAAAGCATCTTTATATGTTATTTCATGATCATCTTTACTACCTTTAATTTTTCTTACTAAAAATAAAGATATCGATGTAACTATAAATGAAATAGCTAAAAAATTTATATTTTTCAAGTTATCTTCAATTAAATCTTTGAAGATAAAACCAATTACTCCAACGGGAATAGTAGCCATAATGATTAAAAGACAATATTTAAAATTTAATTTATTTTCCAAATTTTTCTTACCAAAAATATAATTAAAAAAATTAGATATAAGTTTAATTAAATCTTTACGAAAAATAATTAAAATTGCTAATAAAGAACCAAAATTAACGATAATGTCAAAATTTAAATCAATATTTTCAAAATTTAAAATACTTTTAAATATTTGTAAATGACCACTTGAAGAAACAGGAATTGGTTCGGTTATTCCTTGAATTAATCCTAAAATTGCATATTTTATATCCATAATCTTATCACCTTAAATATTATACAATAATAATTTCATTAATGCTATATATAATCCGATTTCATGGTATAATTAAATAGGTGATGAATTAATGGAACGATTACAAAAAATAATTGCAAAATCAGGTGTAGCTTCAAGAAGAAAAGCAGAAGAATTAATTTTAGCTGGCGAAGTAAAAGTAAATGGAAAAGTAGTAACTACTTTAGGGACTAAGGTTAGTGATGATGATATCATCACTGTTTTTAATAAAAAACTTGTTAATGAAGAAAATATATATTATTTATTAAACAAACCAAGAAGTATAATTAGTTCAGTTAGTGATCCATATAATCGTGAAACAGTTCTTAATTTGATTAATGATAAAAGAAGAATATTTCCAATTGGTCGTCTTGATTATGACACAACTGGATTAATTTTAATTACCAATGATGGTGAACTAGCAAATATTTTAATGCATCCAAATAATAATGTTGAAAAAACTTATATTGCAAAAATCGAAGGAAAAATGTCAATGGAAAACCTATTTAAACTAAAAAATGGTTTAGTCATTGATGATAAAAAAACTGTTCCAACAATTGTAAAAATTAAGTCATATGATAAAGAAAAAAATACTAGTATAATTAAAATATCTTTGGTTGAAGGTAGAAATCATATTGTTAAAAAAATATTTCAAAAAATTGATCAACCAGTAATAAAATTAAAAAGAGAAACTTATGGTTTTTTAACTCTTGGTGATTTAAAGTCTGGCGAATATCGAAAACTTACAAAAAGTGAAGTAAAAAAATTATATGAATATAAAAAATAAAAAGCACTTAAGTGCTTTTATTCATTAATATCCTCAATTGTTATTGCATTAACTGGGCAAGCTTCCATTGCTTCAATCGTTTCTGGAGTAATAGTTTCAACGACTTCAACAATTGGTTCAGATAAACCATTATCATTAAATGTAAAGACATCTTTTGCTATTTGAACACATGCTCCACAACCTATGCAAGTTGATTGATTTACTTCAATTTTTTTCATAAATATTCCTCCTAAATATATTATAGCTTATTTATCTATTCATTAACAAATAATCTTTAATATATTTAACACATATGATATAATTTGTTTATAATGGAGTGTACAATATGGCTAATAGAATGAATAAATACTATGGTGAATCAGAACCTTTAGGAAAAAGAACTGAAAAAAACCAAGAATTATATCAAAGTATTAATAAAAGTCAAATTGAGGATTATAATGTTAATTCAAATATTTCTGTGCTTGATGATGAACTTGGTAATGAAATAAATGTTGATAAAATAAAAGAAATTTTATCAACCCGTTTGGAAAAACCGATTCAAAGAAGATCAATTACTCTTGAACCAGAAACTGAAAAGGAAGAAGTCCCTTTAGAAACAAAAGACTATGATTTAAATAGTATTTTAATGCAAGCAAAAGCCGAAAAGCCTGTTAATTACACCGAAGAAAGATTAAAAAATATTCGTAATACTCAATATGATATTTTAAAACAAATAGATATTAGTCGAAAAAATGATGAACCAAAAAATAATGCTGAAGAAGAACTAATGACGATGATAAAAACAATTACCGAAAAAGAGTATAGAGCAAATATTGAAAATGCCTGTGATGAAGAATCAGATTTATTCTCAAATTTAAAAGGTACTGGTAATACGGAAGTTTTACCACCAATAACTGATGCGGATATTGTTAATTATCAAGTTAAAACCAATTTAGATGATGAACTTGATAATTCGTTTTATACTGATAGTTTAAAAGTCAAACCAAATGATATGGAAGATTTTGAAGAATTAAGAGAAGAAATTACTTCAAATTCTATATCAATTAAAGTCCTAATAATTTTATTTATTATTATTGTATTATTTGGACTAGTATTTTTATTTGATAAGATATTCACTTGGGGAATATTTTAGGAGGGTTTAATGGAAAATATTACAATCAATGAAAAAAACTATAAATTAATCGAAAATTTTCGTGAAGCATTTAATTTAGATGCAACAACAGAAAGACTGACTGATTACTATGATAACTATGATTATGTTGTCGGTGATTGGGCATATGGTAAACTAAGATTAAAAGGCTTTACCAAAAAAGAAAATAAAATCCATAATAAAATAAATGATTATCAAAATATAAAAAAATACATTGAAGAAAATTGTGCTTATGGTTGCAAATACTTTGTATTGGAAAGAAATAATATTGATTAACAAAAATTAGTATGTTAAAATACTCATAGAATAGGTAGGGATATATATGGCGATGAAGATCAATTTAACTAAAGAAAATGGTGAAGTAACTGAAGTAGATTTAATTAGTTATTTTGAATTAAAAAGTAATCGTAAAAGATATATGTTTTTTACTAAAAATGAAATAGTCGAAGAGGGTTATGCTAAACTTTATGTTTCCGAAGTTGAAGTAGAAGGTTTAGATTATCGTTTAAAACGTGTTATGAGCGAAGATGATTGGACTAATATTAAAGGTATTATGCGTAAAATATTGACTAATCAAGCTGCTACAGAAATAAAATATTTAGATCCAGAGGGTGAATAATATGAATAAATCAACTATTTTAAGTAAAGGTGATGCAACATCACAACGTGAGCTTGCAATAAGCCAAGCAAACATAGATGCTTTGCGTACTGCGTTTGCTGCTGCTTTAAAAACTTTAGCAGGACCAATAAAAATTGATTTAACAAATCCTAAGGCTGTTGAACCAACAGCACAACCTGAAGCAACCAAAATTGAAAAACTTGATGCCCAAGCTTTAAGTACTGAAGGTGTAATTCAACCATTTAGTGTACCTACAAGTGAATTTGATAAATTAAATGGGTTTTCAAAAGAACAACCTCAAACAGCTGCTGTTGATATTAATCTAGGTCAACCACAACCAGCTGAAGTGACACAACCAACAGGAGCAGTAGTTGATAGCAAGCCAGCTGATTCATACGTTGCACCAACACCACAACCAACACCAGTAGAAGCAACTCAACAAGTTGTTCAACCAATGGAAAAACCAGCTGATTTAACATCTCAATCAATATCTGAAGTTACAACTCCAATTCAAGGAGAAACAGCACCACAAGCTACTTCTGGATTTCAAAATCCGGTAGGAGGATTTGCACCAGCAAGTGCAAGTGTAAATATATTTGATCAACCATCAGTACCTGATACAAACATTCCTCCTGTTACACCAACAAATCCTGAAACAGTTTTAAATCCTACTACTGAAAAAGCACCAACACCTTCAACTGAAACAGTTGTTGCACCAGTAGAAGAAAAAGTTAAACCAATTGAACCAGTTACAAATAATCAACCATTACCAGCGAATGATGGTAATGTCTTTGTTGCTGTTCATGTTTTAAATAATGAAACTATTTATGATTTATCATTAAGAACAGGAGT
>CAYOMH010000023.1:0-2988 GCA_964405055.1 uncultured Muribaculaceae bacterium
ATTTCTTTAATTGTAGGTAAAATATTAAGACTATTTTTTATTTGTAACATATCCCTTGCATTTACTGAATTATTTGCAATTTTTCCACATAATCTTTCAATATCATATATTTCAAATAACGCATCTCTTAATCGTTCTTTTAAAATAAACTCGGTGTTTAATTTTGTGATTACATCATATCTTTCTTCAATTAATATAATATCTTTTAGTGGTCTAATTAAAAAATTTTTTAGAATTCGACTTCCCATGGCAGTTTTAGTTTTATCAATTAACCACAATAAAGAATTTTGACGATCTTTATTTCGAATAGTTTCAACCAATTCAAGATTTCTAATTGTGTGTTGATCTAATTCTAAATAATTATGGTTATCAACAACACTTACTTGATCAAAATTACTTAAACTTTTTAATTGATTTTTTACCAAATAATACAATATATGACGAACACCGTTAATTATTTTTTGATCAGTTACATTTGAATATAAATATTCATATTCATTATTTAATATACCATTAGAAATTGAAATTTCAATTCCGTAATCATTTTTTAAACGATTAATTAATAACAAGTCAAATTCATCGTTTATAATTACTTCTTTAATTCCTAATTTTAATATTTCACTAATTAAAATTTCACTATTATGACTAATAAATAGTGCTGATAATATTCCAGTTGAAACATCGGCATAGGTAATTAAATAGCTATGCTTATAATCAATAATACTAGCAATATAATTATAATCTTTGGCATTTAAATATTCTAAATCAGCTATAGTACCTTTGCTAATTACTTGAACAACTTCACGTCTAACCATTCCTTTAGCATTTTTAGCATCTTCCATTTGTTCACATATTGCCACTTTATAACCTTTATTAACAATTTTTTCAATATATCCCTTAACTGCATGATGAGGAACTCCACACATTGGAATTCTTTCTTTTAATCCGGCATTTTTTCCAGTTAAAGTTAATTCTAATTCTCTAGCACAAATAATACCATCTTCAAAAAATAATTCATAAAAATCACCCAAACGAAAAAATAATAAAGTATCAGGATATTTATCCTTTATTTCAATATATTGTCTCATCATTGGACTTAATTCATCACGATTTATTTCGTTTCTTTTCATATTTATCACATAATTATTATAGCAGAAAAAAAGATAAATTAATATCTTTTATCGCCTAAGGTACAGGTACATATTCATGATTAATAGAAATAGGATCAGTAATAAGACCAAAAGCACCGGTAAATGAGACTATTACTCCTGCTGGAAGCGATGGACTAACTTTCAAAGTTAAAATATATTTATAGGCTTTACCTGCTGGAATAGTTACTTCACTAAGTATACCAACATCAGTAGTACTACTTGGTGGACTATAAGCTTCATTCATCCCAGTACATGTGCTTGGTGATTCTGGTGGTAAGCTATTATCTATATCAGTATAATTAGCGTAACTAACACATTCAACTTCGTAAGTTAATAGTGTTCGATCACTAAAACCATTGGTAATTTTGTCCCAAACAAGTGAAAAAGTAAAATTCTCAGAACTTGGATTAGTAACTATTACAGTTTTTTCAACAGTTGAATTAGGTGCAACATTTAATTCCGTAAATCCTGGTTCATCAATTAAACTTATTGCTAAATTTAGTATTTTTAAATTAACACTAGATGCAGTGTCATTGCCAGTAATATTAGTAGCAAAATATGCAGTAGATAAGCCAAAACTTAGCCCGAAAACAGCAAATATTATAAAAAAACGAATCCATAATGTTTTTTTAGAAATCATTTTCTTCCACCTCTATTATTTTAAGTATATCAATTATTAATTAAGACATCAAGAGCATCGTCAAATGTATTGACGCTGTAAATTTTTAAAGCACTTTTTTTACTTTTAGCTACTTTTACTGCTTCTTTATAATTATCCTTTGGAACTAAAAATATATCAGCATTATTATTAATTGCACCAGTTATTTTATATTTTATACCACCAATCGCCCCAACTTCGCCATTATTATTAATTGTTCCAGTCCCGGCAATAATTTTTTTGGTTTTAATTTTATTTGTTAATGAATTATATATTGCTAATGAGGTCATTAAGCCAGCCGAAGGTCCGCTTTCATTACTTGATACTTCAATGTCAATGTTATATTTACTATTAATATCATATATAGTTGAAAAAATAATACCAATCAATTTTTGTTGATCTTTTATAAATACTCTAGCATTTGCATTTATTTCTTTACTATTTCTTCGAACTATTATCTTTAATTCATCACCAACATTTTTATTTAAAATAATTGTTTTTAAATCATTTATATCAGTAATTTTTTGATTTTCAACTGAAATTATTTGATCACCCAACATTAAATTATTGGTTTTCTTATCATAAATATATATTATTTTGTTTACATGATTAGTTAGTTGATAAGGAATATTTGCTTTATTCAATGCAATAATAATTGCTGAATTATTAGCTTCCTCCATATAAATTTTATTACGCTTTTCCATATCGGCAAATTCTTCATTGTCTAATACTTGAGATTTCATTGAAACTATATCCCAATCGGGAATTAGTTTAGCAATTAAATAAAATGGAATATTAGCATTTATAGATCTAACATATGTTCCATATATATTTCCTTTTGTTATTTTTTGATCAATAGTTATTCTTTCATTAATATTATTTAATCCACCAGGAATATAAATAACATATGGTAATGGGTATAAAAAAATAACTACTAAAAAAATATTTAGTATTATAAATTTATATTCAGTTCTAAAAAAAATTTTTATTTTATTTTTCATTTACTTCCTTATTGTGGACAAGCTGGTCTTAAAAAATCACAGTTTGCACCACCAAATTCATCTTTTATATTTTGACAACTATATTTAGATTTTATTTCAATATTTTGATAAATAATATTTGATTTATATAATGGAATTTTAATAATTAAGAGTGAATCAACATCATAATTAACTCCAA
>CAYOMH010000023.1:3088-5342 GCA_964405055.1 uncultured Muribaculaceae bacterium
CAACATTTATTTGTCGAATCTATACAAGTTGGTTTATAAACATATTTAACTTCGTTAGTTAGAAAATCATCTTGAATTTCACTAATTAATAGTGAGGTGGTCACATTTATATTTGTATCATCACTATTTAATGTGTCTTCAGATTGAATTAATACTAATAATCGAAATAAAAATAACATAATTAATGATATTAAAGTAATACTTACAATTATTTCTACTAAAGTAAATGCTTTCCTATTCATATTATTATCGCCTACCCTTCGAATCTTAGTGAAGTATAATAATAATGCCCTTCACGAAAGAATTCACCAATGATAATATAATCGTTACTCCAAACTTCACCAGGAATTGTTGATATAATTGGTGATAAAGTTTTTAAATAATCGATTAATGTTGCATTTACTGTTCTTGGAATACCAACGATATTTGAAGTATCATATTTTGGAACATTAAATGTTTTACCAGCAACATCAACAGGACATGGACCACCATCTTTTAAACTAATACCACAATCACTAATTCTTTTTCCGTGAGTGATAATTGATTGAACAGCTAATTTAATTTTATTAGCATCATTAGGAATTATATAAATATCACGAACATTTAAATGATTACTTAAATCACTACAATAATTACTATACAACGGATCAATTGTATCACTACAATAATAATAGCCATATTTATTATATGTTGCTTGATTTAAAACTTGATTACACATACACTCTAAACGAAAATAATAACTGTTTTGACCAGTATTTATTTGATTTGAATTAACAGTTGGATTACCTCTTGGCAAAATTGTGTCATTCGGAAATTCACTTTTAATTTGTTGTAAATATTCTTTCATCATTTGTAAATTATATATATCAATTGTTTGATTATAGGTTGCTTTAACTTTTTCTTTTCTAATTATATTGGCAAAAGTTGAATATAGTAAAACAAGGCCACCAGCTAATATAGATAAAACAATTATTGTTTCCGCAAAAATAAAACCATTTTTTTTCTTCATGATATTTTTACTCCTACTCGATATGGATCATCATAATTACCTTGACCACCAATTAATATAACATTGTTTTTTAGTTTTACAACCAATCGATACCCAGCTAAATAATTGTTTGGCATATTATTTGATCCCGCAGTATATTTTGCATTACATTTACTAATTGAACTAATTTTTAAATTGTTAGGATTACAAACTGCGTTATTCCAATCTTTAAGATTATTATATAACAAATAAGCAGAATAATAGTAATTGCTGCCACAAGAACAATTAACAACAACGATATTAGTTTCATTATTATTTTTTACAAAATAATTTATTCCTAAATTATATAAACTAGATGAGTTGCTAGAATAAGGTAATTCAGTTACTGAATATCCTTGCCATAAATCGGTACTATTTAAAGTTTGAATTGATTCAACAATTGTTGGATTAATAAATGTTGATGCATAATTAGTGTTTAAAAACGAATCATTATAATTTGTTTTTTGATTTATTGAAACAGCAAAGGAACTAACAATATAGATATTGTTTGCATCGGCTTTAAGGACTTGCCATTTACCATTTTTATATGTTGAATCATTTACTTGATAATTAATATAATCTCCAACTGATAAAACATTTTTAAAATATAAATCAGTTAAATAACGCGAGGTAGTGTTAGCATTATAATTATTAATAATATCACGATTAATTTTTTTCATAATTAAATTATTATCTAAATAAAAATTTAATATTGATATTATAACGGCAACAAACACTAAAAAAAATGTATAAATTAGTGACATAGCAATAAAACCATTTTTTTTCATATCTCACCTACTATAATAATTATAACAAATGTTTAATTAAAATAATAGTTGCTAATTTCTATTTAAATAATTGTATAAATAATTCATGATAGGTTTGAATTAATATAATATTCATTGATTGTTTTATGTTTTCTGGTACATCATTTAAATCATATTTATTATCATTAGGAATGTAAATAGTTTTTATTCCTTGATTAAATGCGCCAATTATTTTTTCTTTTAAGCCGCCAACTTTTAATATTTTACCTGATAAAGTTATTTCACCACTCATTGCAACAGTCGCAGGAATTTTTTTATTTAAATATAAACTTAATATTGATGTAGTAATAGCTACGCCTGCACTTGGACCATCTTTTTTTATAGTCGAAGCAAATGAATGAAGATGAATTTTATGATTTAGAAAAATATCTTCTTGAAGATTAAACAACTTAGCGTTTGA
>CAYOMH010000023.1:5442-10238 GCA_964405055.1 uncultured Muribaculaceae bacterium
AGTTTTTAACAATTATTTTTCTTACCAAAGTCACTAATTTTCGATTTAAATCTCTTAAACCAGATTCAAAAGTATAGTCAGTAATAATTTTTTCAATAGTTTGATCAGAAATATTTATTTGGTTAGTAATTTTGTGATTTGTATATATTTGTGGCAATAAATATTTTTTAGCTATTTTAACCTTTTCATAAGTTGGATAAGCATTTAAGTTAATTATTTCTAAACGATCACGTAAGTGAGTGGGAATATCATCTTGATTATTTGCAGTTAAAATAAATAAAACTTTAGATAAATCAAATGGTTCTTCTAAATAATTATCAACAAATCTTTTATTATCTATATCAAGAATATCCAATAATATACTGGCCGGATCACCTTTAAAGTCTTTAACCATTTTATCAACTTCATCAATTAAAAACACTGGATTATTATTTTCGCATTTATTAATACCTTGAATAATTTTACCTGGCATTGCACCCAAGTAAGTACGGCGATGACCAATTAATTCACTTGAATCGTTTAAACCCCCAACACTAATTTTATAAAATGAGCGGTTTAATGCTTCAGCTATACTCATAGCCAAAGTTGTCTTTCCAACTCCTGGTGGACCAATTAAACATATTATTGGAGCATTTAATTTGGGATTAATACTTTTGGCAACAATGTATTCAATTATAGTATCTTTTACTATATTTAAACCATAATGATTTTTATCTAAAATTTTTCTTATTTCTTTTATATTCTTATTATCTACACTACTTTTATTCCAAGGTAAAGATAATAAGGTTTCTAAATAATTTTCAATTACTGCCAATTCAGGACTACTATCTGATGTTATTTCAATTTTTTTTAATTCTGTTAATACTTTTTTAGTTGTTTGTTCACTTAAATTTAGTTGTTCAAGTTTATTTGTATAATATGTCAGTTTTTCTTCTTTAGGTAAATTACTACCAAGTTCACTAGTTAATATTTTTATTTTTTCTTTAATTATAATTTCTCGTTCTTGATCGGCAAATTTTAATTTTAATTTACTATCAATTTCTTCATCTAAATTAATTACTTCAATTTCAATATTTAAATCATCAATTAATTGTTGAGCTCTTTTTATGGCATTAACTTCATTCATATATGTAAGTTTTTTGGTTATAGAGAATGGTAAAAATGCAGTAATAATATCGGTAATTTTTTCTAAATCAATTAAACCTTTCAAACTAGATAAAATACTATTTGAAACAGTGTGATCTCTTTTAATATATTCTTCCAATAAATTAAATAATTTTCTTAAGATTGCTGTTTCAGCTACTGAATCATATTTTACAAGTTCAATTGGCATATACAGAGATTCTAATACATCAATTTCATTGCTATAATTAACATATTTTATTACATCAACACGTTCAATGCCTCTAATTACTATTCTTAGGTTACCATTAGGTAATTCTATTTTTGTTTTAATTTTTCCAACTACACCAATTTTTGGCAAATCATTTACTTCTGGATGTTCTTCTAATTGATCAAGTGGACATACAACTAATATTTTATCATCATGATATTTTGATGATACAGCAATTGTTTTTTTACTAATTTCATTATTTAATTCTAAACGAACTTCTTGATAGGGCAAAAGAACTAGATTTCTTAGTAAGATTACTGGTAAGTTATATTTCACTTTGCACCTCCAAGAATAATGATTATTATTATAATCAATTAGTAGTTTTTAATCAAGTTAAATATCTGATTTTTATCACAAAAAAACACGAATGTTTTATCTCGTGTTTTTTCTTTAAAAAAATTATTGTTGACGAATTATATCAAGAGCGCGGCGCATTTGTGTATCATATTTAACAACATCTAATCCACCCATCATTTTTATAAATTCTTCTTTGGTTGTTTGATACATAATTGCTAATTTTTCTGCTTCATCATTAGCTTCTTCATCAGTAATTTCAATTTTTTCTTTTAATGATACTTCTTCTAAAAGATATCTAGTCTTAATTCTCTTAAGCGCTTCATCTTTCATTTTAGTTCTTAAATCTTCTTCAGTTGTTTTAGTAAATTCATAATATTGTTGAAGATTTATTCCTTGATATTGAAGTTGTTGTTCATATTGTTTTAACATTCTATTAACTTCATCATCAATTATTTCATCATTTATATCTACTTCCATTGATTCAAGAATTTTATTAATTAATTGATCTACATATTTATCTTCAGCATCAGCTGTTTTTTTACTTAATAAAGTTTCTTTTACCTTTTCTCTGAATTGTGCTTCATCTTTGACATCTTCATATCCTAAATCAATAAAAAATTCATTATTAATTTCTGGTAAAACTCTTTCTTTAATTTCGACTACTTTTACTTTAAATAAAACTTCTTTATCTTTAAGATCTTCAACATAATCTTTAGGAAATCTTAAATTTAATTCTTTTTCTTCACCCGGCATTAAACCAATTAGACCTTCTTCAAAACCAGGGACAAAAGTATTACTGCCAATTTCTAATGGATAATTTTCGCCTTTGCCACCTTCAAGTTCTTTACCATCAATAAATCCTTGAAAATTAATAACAACTGTATTTCCATTTACTACTGGAGCATTTTCTTTCACTACTGTATCAGCCATTTTATGACGAAGTTCTTCAATTTCAACATCAATTTCTTGATCAGTTATTGTGACTTCTTCTTTTTTAACATCAACATTTTTATAAGATTTTACTTTAACTTCTGGTTTAGTTACAATATTAAATACAAATGTAACACTAGTTTCGCTAATTGTTTTTATATCAATTTTTGGTTCTAAAACTGGAATCAAATTATTTTCCTTTAATAACTTAGAATATGCATTAGGTAAAGCTGCATCAACTGCATCCATATACACTGATTCATATCCAAATTTTTTAAGATATAAATCTTTAGGAATTTGGCCTTTTCTAAAACCATCTAATTTTGTTTCTTTAATTTTTTTAGTAATTGTTGAATCAAGAATATTGGTCCAATCTTGACCATTTAATTCAACTTCTATTTCATGAATATTTTTCATTTTGTTTTCCTCATTTCCTTATTAATTATAGTATGAATTGATTTATTTCACAAGTTTAAAAAAAGATATTTTTAATATCTTTTATTTAACATATGGAATAAGTGCCATAAAACGTGAACGTTTTACTTGATTAGCAATATGTCTTTGATGTTTAGCACATGCACCGGTCATTCTTCTTGGTAATATTTTACCTTTTTCATTTATATATCTAGATACATGCATTACTTCTTTATAATCAACATCTTTACCAGCACACATTTGACAAATTTTCTTTTTCTTACGATAAAATTCAGCCATTGTTACCTCCTAAACTAAAATGGTAAGTCATCGTCACTTAACGATACTTCCGAACCAAAATCCTTAAATGGATCTTCTGAAATATCAGAGCCATTAATTTCAATTGGATTATTATCTTTTTCATTATAGTCTGGCATAGAATCACTATGATAATCATTATTGGAACGATCAGACTTAGAACCTAAGAATGTTACACTATCAGCAATAATTTCAGTTACATATCTTTTTGTACCATCTTGGGCATCATAATTTCTAGTTTGAATTCTACCATCAACACCAACTAATGATCCTTTATTACAATATTTACAAACGTTTTCAGCTTGTTTACGCCATGCGACAATTGTAATAAAATCTGCTTCTCTTTCACCACCTTGACTTGAAAATGGTCTATTAACAGCTATTGAAAATGTTGTGGTTGGAATACCATTACTAGTTGTTCTTAATTCTGGATCTTTTGTAATTCTGCCAACTAAAATACTTCTATTCATAAATTTTACTCCTTATCCAAATTAATAATTAAATATCTAATAATATTTTCATCAATTTGGGCTTTACGATCAAATTCCATGATTGCTTTTGGTTTAGCATTTACTTTTAAAACATAGTAATATCCATTTACTTCATTTTTAATTGGATATGCTAGTTGTTTTTGTCCCAAATCCTTGAAATCATCGATTGTTCCTTTTTGTTCAGTAATTACTTTCTTTAAAGAATTAACTACATTATCAACAATATCTTTTTCAACTGTTGATTTAACAATGAACATAATTTCGTAATTGTTCATTCTTTCACCTCCTTATGGTCTATTCGGCTTAATAAATAAGCAAGGAGCTTTCGCTCAAAGGTATTATATCACAATAAAAATTGATATACAAATAAATTGATATACAACTTTTATTTTAGATTATTGCTTAACATATATACTTATTTTATACCCAGTAGCATTTTCATAAGTTGCAGTAAATACATTTACAGGTTGATGTGAATATCGAAGACATTTATTTAATGTTTTTTCACATCCATCAACGCGTTGAAACTCAACACAAGCATTAAATGCATCATTTTTACTAGTTGACCAGTATGGTGTGGTTCTTTTTTTTAATGTACTATAGCATGCATTAGTTGTACAGCCATTACAATTTTGACAGGCGGATCTTTCTGTATCATCACAAGTAGCTTTATATAATGGCCAGCCATATTCGCATCTTACATATTTTGTATCGCCTACATTTCCAGATGGAGTACATGCAGTATCATATGTAATTGTTTTTACATATGTATAGGCCTCTCTAATTCTAACAGTAACATTGCTTAAACAAACAGTTTTATTACCAACATTATCTTCAACTGTTCCTGGACTTTCAGTAGTAGAATTAATTGGAGTTTCATATTTTTTACTGATTTCAACTTTTTTACATCCTGAATGTGGATCAGTACAGGTACCATAAATATATATTGGCCC
>CAYOMH010000024.1:0-9676 GCA_964405055.1 uncultured Muribaculaceae bacterium
TTTTAATTTTTATTTTTTATATACTCTATGGTTTTGTTTGGTTATTTAATAATAAGAAAATAAAATTAATTTCATTTTCTTTAATTATTATTTTAATTAGTTTCTTATGTTTATTTGGTTCTTATTATATTAATAAAACTTACCGCTTAATTGATAACATTGCTAAAGATGAAGTAACATATACAACTTATTTATTAAAGAATAAAACTGATAAACTTAATGCAACTAGTAAATTAGGAATGATAATTGATGAAAATGATATTACTGGAAATATTATGGCTAAAGAACTAATCAAAAAAGAAAAACTAACCACTATGGAATTAACATATTATGATGAATACCAAGAAATGTTTAATGCCCTATTAAAAAATGAAATCAATGGATTCTTTATTGATAATAGTTATGATTCAAGATTTAGGGATAATGAACTTTATAGTGAATTTATTGAAAAAATTGAAATAGCTTATAAGTATAATAAAAATATGCCAAAAAAAAGTAATGTCAGTAAAATTAATTTAACTAAACCATTTACCGTTTTATTACTTGGTGGTGAATCTTTACAAAATGATTTAGCTGATTCAATAATACTAGTAACCTTTAATCCTAAAACTTTAACTAGTACTATCCTTAGTTTACCAAGAGATTCATATGTACCAATAGCTTGTAAAAAGAATAAAGAAAATAAAATTAATACTGCCACTACTCAAAATGTTGAATGTATGATTGATACAATTACAAACTTAACTGGAATAAAGATTGATTATTATTTTAAGATTAATTTTACTGGGATTGTTGATTTAGTCGATGCTTTAGGTGGAGTTAATGTTAATGTTCCTTATAGCTTTTGTGAACAAAACAGTAAACGTCTTTGGGGAGAAAATACTATTTATGTTAAAAAAGGTAATCAAGTTTTAAACGGTGAAGAAGCTCTAGCCTTCTCTAGAAATCGTCATACTTGGGCACATTGTCCAAAAGAATATAGTTCTTATCATGATCCCCTTGATTTTGGTCGCAGTCAAAATCAACAAACAGTAATTCAAGCCATTTTAGATAAATTTAAAAATACTAGAAATATTGATGATTTCTATAAAACATTAAATGTTATTAGTAAAAATCTAGATTCTAATATGCCGACTGAACAAATTTTATCTCTATATGATGTTGGTAAGAGAATGCTTACTTCCGGAATAAATATTGAAAGATTATATGTTGAAACTTATAATATATATGTTAATGCATCTTCAATGGAACAAATTCATACTAAAAGTTTAAATGCAGTTATTGCCGCAATGAATAATAATCTAGAAAAAAACTCACCAGTATTAATTAAAACCTTTAATTTTGATGCTAACATACCATATGAACAAACAATGATTGGTAAAGGTTTAGTTGATAGTGTTCGAAGAGAAACAGTTCCAAAGTTTAGTTCCCTTAGTGATGCCGAAATTTGGGGGAATAATAAACAAATAAAAATAACAAATATTGAACTTAATGAAATAGATTTTCATAAAAAATGTGGTAAAGATGTAATAATTTGTTCAAATCCAATCGATAAAACATTAGTATCAACTATTAGTGAATTAAATATATATACCATAAAAAAAGATCAATTGACTCAAGATGAATGAGTTAATTGATTTTCTTTTTTAGCTTGACTGTTTATCATTCTTTGGGTATTAAATAATAAAGTAACCATTTCAAGATGATAATCATATGCTTTTTGTTGTGAATCTAATTCCAAACTTATTTTTGGCGTAATACTTTTATGATAACGCAAATAGTTTTGCATATATTCTAAAAAGTTTGGTTGATTTTTTGCTAAACATTCTATTCTTTTTTCAAAACCAATACTACCATCCATAATATTTTCAACTACTTCTTTAGCAATTGTAGCTAATGTATCATAGCCGCCAATTTTTTCTTCACCTAATAGAAGACTAACATTAAGTCGATATAATCCGTATTCATCAGCTTTTTCATCTAAAGGATCAAGGTTTAAACTAGTAATAACCCTTAGATTATCATTTAATGCTGCTGTATTTACTGTTATTCTTTCTCTTATTGCATGACTTGGATTAATATTAAATAAAATACTTGTCATGCCGATTTCATAAATATTTTTGGTATCAATAATTTTCATAATTATTTTCCTTCTTTTTCATCAGATAATACTAAACTATGTTTTTCAGCTCTTATTAATGAATCAAGTGTTTCATTGTATTGATGAGCACATAGTGATAATTGATCACTTATTTCTTTAGTTATTACTTTTTTATATAACAAAAAATATGCTATACTTCTTTCAATATTTGGTCTTGATTTATCTAAAGCAATTAATTTTTCAGCAAATCCTTCTTCTTGAAATCTAAAATTTAAAACAACATTAACTGGCAAATTTATTGTTCCACTATAACAAATGACACACATATCATTATTTCTTAAAGTAATATTAACTGGGTATACTCCCATTCCTTTTCTTGGTTTAACTATTGATGTTGGGCATAATCTAGTTATAACTTTATATTCTGGAGCAATATTTGCTTCATTAGCTATAATTTCTTTTGCTTGAATTTCATTTTCATTTAAACAAAATAAAGTGCTAATCATCCCTATTTCATATAAATGATTCATATCAGTAATTCTCATTTTTAATCCCCCCGAACTAATTATTAATTACTATGTTTGACAATGAATAACTTTTTATCTTTTTTAATTATATTGATAATGGCTTTGGTATCATATTCTAAGTCTTCAGTATAACTCCAACTTAATGACACTTTATAACCTTCGAATTCTTCTTTGTTTAACTTAAAACTTTCACTTACTATTTCATCAACATTTACTTGATCAACAATTGGTAACTGCTGATTACGATTGTTATTAGTGTTATCAATAACATACTTGTAAATAGTATTTTGAATATTTAATTTAAAGTTTTCTTTAATACTAGGATCAATATATTCTAAACATGGAGTATCATTAGCATTTATCTTATTATCAATTGTATACAAATCAATAATATATAATTTTGCTAATAAAGAGGCATATTTTTCGTAATTGATACTACTATCTTTTAGTACTATAGCTAGTTCATTAAACTCTTGAACCATTAACTCCGAATCACGATCATCCAGGGAATAATCAAAGTTGTCAATTCGTTTGTTAACCTTATAATCGTTAATTTCAACTTTGGGTTCAAGAATAGTTTTAATCAAATAACTAGAGCCAAGTAAAACTAATACTAAAATTAAAAAAAAAGTTATTTTTTTACTAGTCACAATACCAACTCCACGAAGAAGATTATACAAGGTTATTGCCTAAATTGCAAGTCTAACTAAAATTGACTTTTATTTAAAAAAAATCTATACTTAACTATAGAGGTATATGATGAAATTTATTGCAAATATTAAAGAAAAAGATTATCAAGAATATTGTAAAAAATCGAAATATTCTACTTTTTTACAATCATATGAATGGGGACAATTTTGTGGAAAAAATAAAAACTTAAAACCATATTATGTTGGCTTATTAGATGATAATAATAAAATTGTTGCATCTACCCTATTATTAAAAAAAGAATTACCTTTTAAAAAATGTTATTTTTATGCCCCAAGAGGCTTTAATTTTGATCTTAATAATCAAGAATTATTAAATACTTTTACTATTGAAATAAAAAAATTTATGAAAACACAAAAAGCCGTTTATCTTACTGTTGATCCAGAAATTATGTATCAAGAAGTAGATAATAATGCCAAATTAATTGAAAATGGTAAAAATAACTATGTTATTCATAAATCATTCCTTGATTTAGGATATCAACATAATGGTTTTAATTTATTATATGAAAATAATAAACCCAGATACACTTTTATTATTGATTTAAAACCAAGTATTACTGACATTGAAGCAAAAATGAATAAATCATTCCTAAAAAATGTTGAAAAAAGTAAGAATTTAGGAGTTGAATTCATTGTTGGTAATGAAAGTGATTTAAAAACTTTTAACGAAATATATAATAGTACTAAAGAACGAGATAATTTTATTGGCTATAACGAAGACTACTATACTAATTTTTATAATTTAATGAAAAAAGCAAATATGGCCGAAATATTTTTATGTAAAATATATCCAAAAGTAATATTAAAGAATTTAAATAATAATTTAAAACAAGTTAAAGATAATCTTAAAGCAATCAATAATCAAAATAAAATAGATATATTAAATAATCAACAAAATAAAATAACAAAAGATATTGAATTTTTTAATCAATATAAAGATCAACAAAGTATTGTTGTCGCTGCTCATATTATGGGATTTTATAATAATACTGCGATTGCTTTATATGCTGGTAATTTAAAAGAATTTGCTAGTACATATGCTAATAATTTGTTGTATTATGAAAAAATTAAGTATGCAAAAGAACGTGGATGTACTAGTTTAGATCTATTTGGTGTTGTTGGTGATCCTAATACTAATTATAAAAATTTAGCTGGTATTTATGAATTTAAAAAACAATTAGGCGGAGACCTAATTGAATTCTTGGGTGAATATGAATTAATAACTAATAAAGTATGGTATAAATTATTAAATATTTATCGAAAAATTAAGTATTAACTAGTTGAAATATTAAATATAATCTGCTATTATATATTTACTTGCAGATGTAATTTAATGGTAGAATATAACCTTGCCAAGGTTAATACGTGGGTCCGATTCCCATCATCTGCTCCAAAAAGTATATTAAAACTCAAGAATTAATCTTGAGTTTTTTCATTTATTTCTTAATAAGATACTAGCATTCAAATAGTTACGTTTTAATGTTGTGGTCGAAAAGTGGTCGAAAAGTGGTCGAAAATTGATAGAATATATTGTGTTATATAATCTTAAGTGATAAACTTAATATGGTGAAAATAATGTATATAGAAAATGAATATGTTGAACTTAAAAGAGAATTAACCAAAGAAATAAAAAAAGAAATAATTGCTTTCTCTAACACAAATGGTGGAACAATATATGTTGGTATAGATGATAAAGGGAAAATAATTGGATTGAATAATCCAGAACAAGATTTAGAAACTATTAGTGGAATGATTCGAGAAGGAATTAAACCAGATTTAACTCTTCTAACAAAAATTTATATAGAAATGATTGAAAATAAAAATATACTTGTAATCAAAGTTTCAGTGGGGTTAAATAAGCCCTATTATTTAAGTGATAAAGGTATGAAACCAAATGGTGTTTTTATCAGACATGGTAATAATAGTACGCCCACAACAGATGAAAATATTAAAAAAATGCTTCTGGAAAGTAATTATAGTTCTTTTGAAAAAAGTATTTCTAAAATCCAAGCATTGGATTTAAATTATACTTATGATATTTTTGAAAAAAAGGGATTGAAAATAGATGAAACAAAGAAAAAAACATTAAATATTATTAATTTAGATAATTTATACACTAATTTAGCGTTATTATTATCAAATGAATGCCCTTTTACCATAAAATGTGCAATATATAACGGTGTTGATAAAACAGAATTTAAAGATAGAAAAGAATTTGGTGGCTCTGTTTTAAAACAAATGACTGATGTATTTGAATATTTAGATATGTTTAATAGAACAAGTGGAAAAATAATTGGACTTGATAGGATTGATATTAAAGATTATCCTGATTATGCTTTAAGAGAAACAATTTTAAATGCAATAATACATCGAGATTATAATTTTTCTGGAAGTATATTAATTCATTTATTTGATGATCGTATAGAAGTATTATCCTTGGGTGGGTTAGTAAAAGGATTATCGTTAGATGATATATTGATGGGAGTATCTGAACCAAGGAATCCCGACTTAGCAAATATATTTTTTAGATTAAAATACGTTGAAAGTTTTGGAACAGGAATAAATAGAATTATAAAAAGCTACGATAAATCCAATAAATTACCACAACTAAAAGATTCTGAAAATGGTTTTTTAGTAATTTTGCCAAATATTAATTATGTAAAAAATAGACAAAATAATAACGAAAATTATTATTCGCAAGAAGAAATTATTTTAGATTATATAAATAAATATAGAAGTATTACCAGAACTATTACTGAAAATATTTTAAAAGTTAAAAGAACAAGAGCAAATAATATTTTAAATGACATGTTAAACAACAATTTGATTAAAAAAGAAGGTATTGGAAAAAACACTAAATATGTATTAAAATAAGTACATATTATATTTAATTAATATCGTTTTAGTAACGATTTTTCTAAAATAGTCAAAGTTCAAAATTTTGTATATTAAAACTCAAGATTTAATCTTGAGTTTTTTTATGATTATAAATTCCATGAATTTCCACAGTTTTGGCATACTGCCCTAGTTCTGTCAATAATAATATTCTTCTTTTTTCTAATTCCACATAATTTTAAGATAAATATAAATAAAGCTATACAAGTAAAAAAGAACCATTTAATTATAATCCACCACCAACCTATAATTAGCCACCATAATAAGACATGATGATTGTTTTCTTGGATGATATTTGTTATTGCTTGATAGTTAATATTAGTACTACCACATTTTGAACAAATATTTTTTTTCATTTCAAATCTTCCAGCATTATATTATCAAAATTTTTTTGTTTAATAATTAAAAATATTAATTTTTATTTACTTAATGCTATAATAATTAATAGGGAGGTTTTTATGAATAAAGAATTTAATGATGTTAAAAAATTTCACGAAGCTTTTGGTCATCCAATATCTACTACACCTACTGCCTTATCAAAAGAAAGAGCAATAATTATCCATAATTGGATGTCAGAAGAAGTAAATGAATTTTTAGAAGCATCTGATGAACAAGATATTGTTGAGCAAGCTGATGCAATGATTGATACTATTTATTTTGCCCTTGGAACACTTGTGGAAATGGGAATTGCCCCAGATGCTCTTTTTGCCATCGTCCAAAATGCAAATATGAGTAAATTATGGCCTGATGGACAACCCCATTATAATGACATGGGTAAAGTAATTAAACCGACTGGTTGGGAAGATCCACATCCGAAATTGGCAGCAGCAATTTCTAATATGCAAAATAATATTGTTGATGATTTGACTGAAGGTAGTGATATGATTGATTATCAATATCATGAAGTTAAAAAATTTCATGAAGCTTTTGGTCATCCAACATCTGAAGTGCCAGTTAATTTATCTAAATATCGAGCAGTAAAAAGAGCTAGTTGGTTACTTGAAGAAATAAACGAATTTTTAGAGGCATCAGATGAACAAGATATTGTTGAACAAGCTGATGCAATGATTGATACTATTTATTTTGCGCTTGGAACACTTGTCGAAATGGGAATAACACCAGGATTATTATTTAAAGCAATTCAAAAAGCAAACATGAGTAAAATATGGCCTGATGGTGAAGTTCATTACAACAAAAGAGGAAAAATTATTAAACCAGATGGCTGGGAAGATCCTCATATGCAATTAAAAATAATTATTAATAATATGTAAATAAAAAATATAATTGATTATTAATGTTACAATAATAATCAATTATATTTTTTGGGAGGAAATATGTTAAATGATAAAGCAATAGCAAAAGAAATTGATAAAGGTATTTCTGTTGATAATGCCGCTGATAATATCGGCAAAAATTATATACTTGTTACTTTAGGTGACACATTAAAAGTTTATGATACACCAGTATTAGATGTTAAAAAACCAAATGATTTTCGGACAATAACAATTCCAGATTCTGGAATATTATTAGAACCAAACAAACTATATTTAGGTCGAACTAATGAATATACAAAAACTTATGGTTTTGTTCCCCTACTATCTGGATTGGTTGAATTAGCTTCTTTAGGAGTAGAAATTCATATTACGGCTGGGTTTGGTGATAATGGTTTTGAAGGTACATGGACACTAGAAATAATTTGTGCTAATCCAACTATTATATATCCAAATATGCCTATTGGTAGATTATATTATTATTCATTAATTGGTAAAGATAAAATAAAATATAGAGGAAAATATTTTGGTCAAATTGATCCAACTGCATCAAGAATGAACCTTGAAACTGATCCAAATACAGCAAAAACAAATCCTGAAAATGGCACTCAACTTACTCTAGGTGGAGAAAGAAAATGTTAACAAAAGATGAAATATTAAAGCAAATTGCTCTTGGTAATATTACGATTGATAATTTAAGAGATAATGCCTTAGAAAAACCAAATAGTTGTATAGTAAGTATTAGTGATGTTTTGTATACTTTCGACTATTCAGTTGTTGACACTAGAGAAAAAAATCTTTATTTAAGCGAAGTTGCAAAAGATGATGTAAAAAAATTAAGAAGAGTTACAATTCCAAAAACTGGTTTATTGTTAGAACCACATAAAGTATATTTAGCTAAAACTAGTGAAAGAATAAAAACTAATGGCTTTGTTCCAGTTTTAAATGGTCGTACTTCTCTATCATTATTAGGTCTTAGTATTGAACTTAATAGTGGTTATACAGAAGATAACTATGATGGTAATTTTATACTTAGTATAATAAGTACTAAACCATTAATAATATATCCAAATATTGAAATTGGTAATTTAACATTCTTTAAAAGTTTAAATAAAAAAAGTAAAAATGATGGCATGTTAAGTGGCGAAGAAATTAAAAAAAGAATGCAGTTAGGGGAAATAATAATTACCCCACAAGATAAAATTGTAATTAATCCTAATTCAGTTAACTTAAGTTTAAATGAACATATTAGTTATTACACAGAACCAATCTTAGATATGAAAAAAGAAAATCCAATTGAAAGTGTTGTTATTGATGAATCAGGATTAATATTATATCCTGATAAAATATATTTAGGTCGAACAAATGAATGGACAGAAACACAAAAATTAGTACCAATGATGAGTGGTCGAAGCTCACTTGGTAGATTAGGTATGCATGTTCATTGTTCTGGTGGTATGGGTTCAATTGGCTACAAAGGTTACTGGCACATGGGAATTAGACCTACTCATCCAATTAGAGTATATAAAGATATGAAAAGCTGTCAAATTTATTATTTTACTCCGCAAGGAATAATTACCGATACATATAATGGTTGTATGCAAAATTTAGATGGTAATGAATTAGGTAGTCAATATCATCGAAAAATTAACCATAACTAATTAAAAAAACAATATTTATTATAAATATTGTTTTTTATTTGCTAGTTAATATATTACTATTTTTTAATACCGATGAAATAGACATCATTATCTTTCTTTTCAAAAATAAAAGTTGTTTCATTTAAATCTAATGTATTAACATAATTCATATATGAATTATATCTGTCTTCATCACTTATTTCTTCCATCTCTAATTCAGATATTGCCTTTGATGTACTTAAATTATCAACCAAATTACCAGTATATGTATTTGCAAATAAAGCATTACCAGTAACATATATTTTATTATTTTCTTCTTTATAGCCGGTCAAATATAAAAATTCAAATAGAATTAAATCAGCACCCATTCCCCCAATATCTGTTTGCGTATATTTGTTATTGGCAAATTTATAAAGAACACCATTTTCACCTAATAAAATATCTTCAAAATTAATGGTAAAATTACTACCAAAATAGTCTTTTGCTTCTTTGAGAATTTCTTCCTTATAATAATCTTCAATACTTAATTGTT
>CAYOMH010000025.1:0-2484 GCA_964405055.1 uncultured Muribaculaceae bacterium
CATATTGGTTTATCTTTATCTACATACACATTTGCTGTTCTTTTTGCACATGTTTTTTGGTTACCAGCTTTATCTTTAATTATGTATGATTCTATTTCTGATGTTGTTGTAGTTGTATTAAATGTTATTGTGTCACCGCTAAATAAAGGGTTACAACCACTACCGTCATCTTTACAACCATATTTTATTATTCGATCTCCTGCTGTCCAACTAGTTGAGTCACCACTATTGGTACATACTGGTAAAATATCATCAAAATATATACTGGCCATAACTTGTTCACTTTTGTTTCCAGCAGCATCAATAAAAGTAACATAAATTTTTTTATCACCATTTGTATTAGTTAAAGTTATTTGATCATTAGTACTAAATAATTTATTAGTTATACATGTGGCTGTTTGACTTATACACATTGATTTTGCTCCAATTGAACTAAGAGTAAGGTTTACTAACGTTGAGTTTGTATAAGATGCTCCGCTATTTATGACAATTTTATTATTTTCTGGTGGTATTCGGTCTAATGTTATTGTATCAGTACTTAATGTACTAATATTACCTGCATTGTCTTTAAACCAAACATATACAGTGTTCAATCCTTCGTTATCACTTAATTGCCAATTTTTTGTGGTTCCCATTGTCTCCCAATTTTGACAAGTGTTGGTGTTACTAATACACCTTTGTGCAACACCAGAATCAGCATCAGCTGCAGAAAGAGTTAAACTAACATTTCGGCTATTGGTATATTCAAAATTATCATTAATTACAAAGTTGCCAGTTGGTAATACTAAATCCAAAAATATATTATCACCACCATCGGTAAAATCACCTTGACTATTTCGGTACCACACAAAAACTGATTTTAAACCATGATTTGCTGATAGAGTCCAATTAATTGCTGAAGAATATTTTTGCCATGAACTACAGGTTAAACTATTACTTATACATACTTCGCTGTTAGCTACTAATGGATCAGTTGTTGATAAATTAATTACAACATTACGATTATTTGTATAATCAGCATTATTATTGATACCAACATTAAGATTAAATGCTGGCTGATTATAATTTATTTTAGCACTGACAGCTGATGATTGACCATCAACGTTTGATCTAAACCAAGCATATACTGTTTTTTCACCGACATTTGGCATTAAAGTCCAGCCAATTTCAGTTTTATATTCTTGCCACATATTACAAGTATTTGTATTACTTATACACATTTGAGTAATGCTGTTACCATACCCGATTAATGACAAACTGACATTTCTTGATGAAGTGGATGTTGATCCTTTATTTATTGAAATAGCACCGGAAACAGTGTTTTTGCCCACTTCAATAACCGCATAATAATTATCATAATAATGTTGTAATTCTACTTTTTTA
The DNA here is from genome assembly GCA_964405055.1 of uncultured Muribaculaceae bacterium. Classification (GTDB taxonomy): domain Bacteria; phylum Bacillota_I; class Bacilli_A; order RF39; family UBA660; genus JAAZHN01. Next base: position 1,384 of record CAYOMH010000025.1, read on the forward strand.
ACGCCTAAATCATTTGCTTTATCACGAGGATCGACAATATCTTCTTCATCTAAATAATTATTCTCAACTAAATCTTTAATCTCAATTGTATAACATGTTGCACCAACAACCGGTTCATTTAAATATAGACAAGGATTAATTATTTTTTCTTGATTTACTTCAGCATATTGTTTTGCTGCCGTTAAAATTAATGTTTCCTTTTCTTTATATAATTTTTCATTCATTTTTTTTGAAGCACCAAGTGAAGAAGTAACTGCTAAAGTAAGAATAATGCCAATAATTGCAATTACAACAATGATTTCTATTAAAGTAAATCCTGACTTTTTCTTCATTATTTATATTCTCCTACCACTTTATTATTAATATAATTATAACCATAAAAAAACAATATGTCTATAATAAGCATATTGTTTTTTTTATTTAATTAAGCAATTTTATTTATTTTAATATTATATGAACCAGTCGGACTTTCAACAGAAATAATTTCGCCAACTTTTTTACCCATAATTGCATTGCCAATTGGTGATTCATTAGAAATTTTATTATTTAACGGATCCGCTTCAAGCGAACCAACTATTTTATACTCAACTTCATCGTTATCATCAACATAAGAAATAACTACTGTACTACCTATATTAATGCATTCTGAATCATGATTACTAATAATCTTAGCATTAGCTAACATATTTTCTAATTTTATTATTTTTGCTTCTAACATTGATTGATCATTTCTCGCTGCATCATAATCGGCATTTTCGGATAAATCTCCCAATGCTCTTGCTTCTTTCAATGCTTTTACTATTTCGGGTCTTTTGTTAATTTTTAAGTCATTTAATTCATTTTCTATTTTGGCATAGCCTTCTTTTGTCATTAAAAACTCTTGCTTGCTTGGCACTATACTCACCTCTTCTTAATAAAATATTAACGTGATTAAGCATACTATAAAAGTTAATTAATGTCAAATAGTTTTACCCGCATAATATCACCAGGAAAAACATTAATTTTTTCTTTAATAATTATTACTTCACCAGGATGATTAGCTATTTCAATTTTATTTAAATTTTCGTCATATAAATCATTAATTAAATAATTAATACTATT
>CAYOMH010000025.1:2584-5185 GCA_964405055.1 uncultured Muribaculaceae bacterium
ACATAATTTGACATAACACATTTGCCAGAAAATGATGTGCACATTGCTCCATGAATAAAACATTCAGTTTCAATTTGTAAATCAATAATATCTTTTATATCTTCTTTTGATGCTTCACGAGCTAACACTATTCTTTTTATTCCTAAATCTTGCCAAAATTTTCCAGCATATTTATTTAAAGTACTAGTTTGAGTAGATAGAAATAAATTTAAATTTATTTTTAGTTGATTAATTATTTCTATAATATATGGATCACTAATTATTATTCCATCAACTTTGATTTTACTTAGATATATTAAATAATTGGTTAATCCAATTAGATCTTTTTCATGAAAAATTATATTAACCGTAACATAAACTTTTTTATTTAATTTATGAGCAAATAAAACCGCTTCTTTTATTTCTTCTTCACTAAAATTATTGGCATTAGCTCTTAAACTATAATTTTTTCCACCGATATATACAGCATCAGTGCCATATTGAAAAGCAAATTTTAATTTTTCTAAATTACCCGCAGGTGCTAATAATTCTGGTTTCATTGTTGATTGTCCCCTTTTACTCGATAGATAGTTTCTTTATACAAAAAGCCATCATTTATTCTTGAATCAATTAATTTAATATCTTCATTTTTATTACTTGCTATTAAATTAATAATTGCAACTAATTTATTTTTTTCAATATTTTGACCATTAATTAAATAATAATTAATATTTTTAGTTAATTTCATTAAGTCTGTCCCATTATAATAATTGTGATCAAATAAATATGTCCCATTTTTATTTTCTTTTAAATCAAATTCTACTTTTGATATTTTTTCTTTAATTGTAGTACCGGTATTATTTAAGTTATTATATTGTTTAAAATTACTTAATAAATTTCTTCTTGAATACATTACTTCACTTTGCCCAAATATAAATAATACAACTGGTTTTACAACATTATCTGTAATTTCTGAAATTTCATTATATGTTAAATCATTTGCTACAACATAACTAGTCATTCCTAAATTTAACATAAAGTTTATTGAATGATAATTAGTTCCAAAATGTGTTTGAAAATTTATTAATTCAATTTTATCATTTTTAAATAATTCAAACACACCAATATCTTCAAAAAATATTCCTTGAATCTTTTTATATAATTTTATATCTTTTTTTAATTCATCAAGTTCTTTTGTGTTTAATATTCGATTAATTAGTAAATATTTTATTTCAGATATTTCATTTATTTGTTCAACACTAAAAGTATTATAACCAATCGAATAATCATTAATGGGCAAAAGGAATGTTGTTACACCAACATTCCTTAATTCATTAATATCTTCAATATCATTTGGAATTACTATTAATTTATTAATCATTTTTATTTTTCCTTATACTGACTGATAAACCATCACCAATATCATAAAAATCTGTTTGGAAATCTGAATGTTTTTTCAAGTATTCAATATATCCTTCAATTTTTTCAACAATTCTTCTTACGTTATCACTTTGAGCTTTTTCTTTATGACCAACTAAACCATGAAAGTTCATATTATCAGTAATAATTATCCCATTATCATTTAAATAATATTGGAATTTTTCAAAATATCTTTCATATTGTCCTTTAGCAGCATCAATAAAAATCATATCATATTTGAAACCAGCAAGATTAATTTCTAATGCATCTTGAAAAACTACATCTATTTTTTCTTCCAAACCGGCTTTTTTAATATTCTTTAAGCATTCAAAATATCTTTTTTCATCTTTTTCTATTGTTGTAACTTTAACATCTTCTTTAGCAATTGCCATTAAAATAGCTGAATAACCAATTGCCGAACCGATTTCTAATATGTTTTTTATATTTTGTTCTTTAATAATTGATGAAATAAAACGAATTGAATCTCGTTCAATAATTGGTACATTTTCTGCTTCAGCGTATGCTTCCATATCTAATATTATGTCTTTCATAATTTATTCACTCCCATATTTATTGATATTATTATTATGTTCATTTAATGTTCTGGCAAAATATATTTTACCATTTTTATCAGCATAAAAGTAATAATAATTTGTTTCATCAGGATATATTGCCGCTTCAATAGAAGAAAGGCTTGGATTACAAATTGGTCCAACTGGTAAACCAATAAAATTAACATTACGAGTATTATAGTCATTAGCCTCAGCATATTGACTCATATATAAATCTTTAACCGATCCCATTTCAACTTGCTCAGCATAATATGTAGTTACATCAGAACCTAAATGAATATTATTATTTAGACGATTATAAAACACACCCGAAACCAGCTTGCGTTCAGATGCAGTATTTGCCTCTTTTTCAATGATACTTGCTAAAGTAATAATGTCATGAACATTTAAATTGTTTTCAATAATATACTCACGATGTGGTTCTAACTTTTTAGCTAAATTACTAAGTTGTTTATTTATTATTGTTTCAATACTTGAATTAGCATAAAATTCATAGGTATCAGGAAATAAGTAACCTTCTAGTGGAAAATATATTTTTGGATCAAGAATATCAGCAGTTAAAAACCAATATTTATCTATTAATGAATTTAAATAATTTTTATTTTCTAATAAACTAATGATTTTATTTTGG
>CAYOMH010000025.1:5285-8117 GCA_964405055.1 uncultured Muribaculaceae bacterium
AATATGATGATACTAATTATTTTTTTCTTCAGAGCCATTTTCTTCATTCGCTTTCGTTTGGGCAGAAATTAATATTTTTTCAATCATATCCCATTCTTTTTCAGTTTCAATTGGTGTTAATTTCAAACTTTCACCACTTGGATCATAAATTGATGCATATGTTTTAATGTTGCCATCTTCATCAGTTGAATTATCAGTATAAACTATATAGCTTTTTTGGGTTTCATCAGAATCAATTGTAAATAAAACTTCACAATCTATTTGTTCATTTTCTTCATTAATTATAGTAAATATATTTTTATCTTTGTTCATTACTTTTTCTCCTTAAATATGAATCAAGAATAATACTAGCAGCAATCGCATCAATTATTTTTTTTCTTTTATTACGGCGATAATCACCATCAATTAAATAATTATTTGCCTCAACGGTTGATAATCTTTCATCAATCATTATAACTTCTAAATTGGTTTTTTCAATTAAAAGATTTTTAAATTCTATTGCCATTAAAGCACTAGAACCCATAGTATTATTCATATTTTTTGGTAATCCTAAAATGATTTTACCTATTCTTTCTTGATTGATAATATCATTAATTTGAGGAATTAACTCATTAATTTCATTATATGAAATTACTTTGTAAGGAATTGCAATCATACCAAGTTGATCAGATATTGCTAAACCTAATCTTTTTGTGCCTAAATCTAAACCTAAATATTTCATTTGTGTTTCATATAATCTTTCAATAAAATTTCAATTATTTTACTTCGATCATATGCGCTTATCTTTGTTCTTGCATTATTATGATTCGAAATATATCCAGGATCTCCACTAATTAAGTAACCAACAATTTGATTAATTGGATTATATCCTTTTTCTAGTAGTGCTTCGTAGACTTCATTTAACGTATCATCAATTAAAGCATTTTCTACTTCTTTAATATCAAATAAAGTTGTTTCTTCCATCTAATCACCTCTTAGATAATCATATTTTATCATATTAAACAATAAAATAAAAGAGATTATGATTTTCAATATATATAGAAAATAGAAATTATTTTTTTAATATATCTCTAGCACAAACTAATCCTGTTGCTGCAGCAGTAACTATATTACCAGCTTTTCCTGCCCCATCACCAATAAAATAAATATCATGATCATCAAGTTTAAAATTATTATTTGTTGTTATTTCATTACTAAAGAATTTTATTTCGGGTCCATATAATAATGTTTCATCATTATTAACTCCTGGAATTATTTTATCCAATGTTACTAAGCCTTCTAAAATATTTGTCATAATTCTGGCAGGTAATATTAATCCAAGATCTCCTGCTACAGCGTCTTTAAGAGTTGGTTCAATAAAACTTTTATTAATTTTACGCCAAGTACTTCTTCTACCTTTACGAAAATCTCTTAGTTGTTGAACAATTGGTTTAGAATCACCTAATACGTTAGCAATATGAGCAATTGATTCTCCATATTCTCTTGTATTAGTTACAGGTTCAGTTAAACCAATCTTACTTATGAAAGCAAAATTTGAATTATTTGATTTTTTATCTTTTAGAGAATGACCATTTACACAAATATAGCCATAATAATTTTCTTTTGTAACATATCCCTCAGGATTAGTACAAAAAGTTCTTACTTCATCAGCATATGTTTCAGTTTTAATAAAAATACTTGGATCATATATTATTTTGCATATATCGTCTAAAATTTCTTTTCTTACTTCAACTCTAACACCAATTTCTATGCTTTGTGATACATATGGAATATTATATTTATCAGCAAGTTGTTGAATCCATTTGGCACCAGTTCTACCTGGAGCAATAACAATAGTTTTTCCTTTATATAATACTTCTTTACCGTTTGTTTTTGTTAATAATTCATGTTCAGAAGCATTTTTACTATTAACATCAATAACATCACAATTTGGAAGTATTTCTACTCCAGCTTCAATCAAATAATTAGTAAAATCTTCAATATATTTAGGTAAATAATCTGATCCTAAGTGTTTTTGTTTAATTAATAATAACTTTGCACCTTTAATTGCCACTTCTTTTTTTATTCTTAATGCTTCTTCATTATTGGAAGGATAAACATCACTATCCATATTAAATTTTGTAAAAATGTTTTCTGTATCATTAATTAAATTTTCTGCTTCACTACATGACATATACTTATATAAATCAGATTTACCTAACTTTGGAATAAAATTAAGTTTGCCATCAGAAAAAGTTCCAGCACCACCAAATCCTGATAAAATTTGGCATGGTTGACAATTAACACATGGAACGTTGTTTTTATTCATCACACAAATTCGATCACTTGCTTTTTTACCTTTATCAAGAAGTAATATTTTTAATTTGTTGTTTTTGGATATTAGTTCGTAAGCACAAAATAACCCAGCAGGACCAGCACCGACTATTATTACATCATACACCTTAATCACCATAATCATTATACTATAATTAATAATTATTTAACAACAAATAAAAAAATGATAATATATTTAAAGAAGGATTAATAAATAATGAAAATAATTATCGCCAAAAGTTTTACTCAAAGATTAATTGGTTTAATGTTTAAAAATAATGTTAATTATTCATTATTATTTTTAAATTGTAATAAAATTCATACGTTTTTTATGAAATTTAATCTTGATTTATTATATATTGATTTAAATAATAAAATTGTTAAAATTAAAAAAAATATAAAACCAAATAATATAATTATATTTCCCAAACAAAAAGGATTTCATGTTTTAGAAATCCCTTCAAAATATCAGCACAATTATAAGTGTGGTGATTATTTATTCATTAACAATGATTAAAT
>CAYOMH010000026.1:0-1628 GCA_964405055.1 uncultured Muribaculaceae bacterium
AACTTTATTTGCTTATGAAATGAAGCAAACAAAATTTTATCGAAATCAAATTCCTAATATAGATTTTGAATTAAAAAACCAAACATTAGAAACTAATATTGATTTAAATGTTAAGGTAGTATGTAACAATTGTTATCGCGATTATGATGTAATATATGATAATAATTTAAATAATAAAATAGTTATTGAAATTGGTTATTATAGTGAGTTTGTTGAAACCACTTTTAAATCATATAATAATGTAATCACTATTAGTGGAGAACAAAAAAAAGTATTTAATGATAAAATAAAAGACACTATAATTAATGATTTAAAAACCAAAAAAATTCATGATTATGCAGTATTAAATAAACAAAGATTAACTATTTGGATTGATGAAAATAATTCTGATAATTTAGAAGTAGTTATAAAATAAGGAGAAATTATGAAAACACAAAAAGTAAAAGTAATTAAATTAAAAAATAAAAATAATGTCACATATAATTTTGTTGATAATAAAAAGATTGTTTATAACTTTATTACAAGATTATTGATTAATACAATTGTATTATTATTGGCTTCATTAATATTTAAAGGATTATATATAGAAAATTTCTTTTATGCCTTTATTGGATCATTATTAATATCTTTATTAAATCAATTTGTAAAACCATATTTATTAGTTCTAACAATGCCAATTACCTTCTTTACTTTTGGTTTATTTTATCCATTTATTAATGTCATTATACTAAAAATAACTGGTTTATTACTTGGTGAACATTTTATTGTTGATGGTTGGTTTATTCCGTTAATTATTTCATTTTTCATATCATTTATGATTTGGGTAATGGAAACCATTTTAATTAAGGATGATAAAAAATGAATCCAATAATATTTTCAATTGGTGGAGTTGAGATACGATGGTATTCGTTATTTATTTTTTTAGGAGTTTTACTTGCATATAATTTAATATCTAAAGAAGCTAAGCGATTTAAATATCCTGATGATATGGTTTTTAACATATGTTTTTGGTTGATAATTTTTGGTTTTATTGGTGCTCGTTTATATTATGTAATATTTAATTTTAATTTATATAAAGATAATGTTTTGAATATTTTTCAAGTTTGGGAAGGTGGCCTTGCAATTCATGGTGGTGTAATTGCCGGTATTATGGTCTTAACATTTTATGCTAAAAAATATCAATTAAGATTATTAAAACTTTTTGACATTTTTTCGGTTGGACTTTTATTTGGTCAAGTAATTGGTCGTTGGGGTAATTTTTTTAATCAAGAAGCTCATGGGGTAGCAACTACTTTTGAGCATTTACAATCCTTATCTATTCCTAAATTTATTATTGATGGAATGAAAATAGATGGAATTTATTATACACCAACATTTTTATATGAATCGTTATGGTGCTTACTTGGATTTATAATTTTATTAATAATCCGTCGAACAAGATATATTAAAACTGGCCAAGTAGTGGCTTTATACTTTATTTGGTACAGTATTGGTCGTTTTGTAATTGAAGCTAGTCGAACAGATTCTTTAATGTTTATGGGCTTAAAAATTGCACAAATTATTTCAATTACATTGATATTAATTGGTGTAATAATTTTTGCAAATCAAGCACGCAAAAGTCGTTTTGA
>CAYOMH010000026.1:1728-8109 GCA_964405055.1 uncultured Muribaculaceae bacterium
CAAAAATATGTAAAAAAATATATATACTTAATAAGTATGATAAATTAACTGCTGATGAAATTTTAATTGAACAAATGGAATCTTCAAATAAAATGGAAATAATTAATAATATTCAAATCGAAAAATTATATAGTAATGAAGAAGGAAATTTAAAAAGCATCTTACTTACTAATGGCCGAGAAATTGAAGTTGCCGGTTTATTTATTTACATAGGTTTTGAACAAGCTTCAGAAATAGTAAAAGACTTAGGAATAACTAATGATTATGGTTATATAAAAGTTGATAATAATCAAGAAACATCAATTAAAGGTTTATATGCTTGTGGAGATATTATTCAAAAGAAAATATATCAAATAATTAATGCTGCCTCAGAAGGTGCGATTGCGGCAATAAATGCTAATAGATATGTTGATCAATTAAAAAAATTAAATAAGTAATTTCTTGAAGATTAACAGGTAATATGCTATATTCTAACTGGTGATTTTATGCCAAGTGGATTAATGTTAGCTTATTTAGGTGATTGTGTTTATGAATTATATGTTCGTAAACAACTTATTAACCAAAATTATAAAAATATGGCAACTGTTCAAAAGAAGAGTTTGGATTTTGTGTCAGCAAAATCACAAAGAAAACACTTGGAAAATCTTATTAATAATGAAATATTAAGTGATGAAGAAATAGAATATGTTCGCCAAGGAAGAAATTTAAATTCTGGTAAGAGTAAAAGTAGTGATATAATTACTTATCGATACGCAACAGGTTTAGAATATTTAATTGGTATACTAATGTATAATAACAATATTAAAAGAATTGAAGAAATAATGAATTATATTTTAGTTGGGGGTATATAAATGTTAATATTTGGTAAAAATGTATTTTTAGAACTTGATGGAAAATATAATTTAATTAAAAAAATATATCTTAGTGATAATTTTCATGATCCAAAAATATTTGACATTATTAAAAATAATAAATTAAATTATGAAAAATTAACAAATCAAAAAATGAATCAAATGATTAATGCTAATCATCAAGGGATAATTATAGATATGGTTGATTATCAATATGTGGATTATGACAAAATTATTGAATCTGATTTTATTGTTATGCTCGATCATATTGAAGACCCACATAATTTAGGTGCGATAATTCGTACTTGTGAAGCGGCAGGGGTAAAGTCAATCATAATTCCTAAAGATAGAGCTGTAGGTATTAATGGAACAGTTATGAAAATTAGTTCCGGAGCATTAGCTAATGTAAATATTCACCAAGTTAGTAATTTAATAAATACAATTGATAAATTAAAAAAAGATAATTATTTTATTTATGGTGCTGATATGGAAGGAACTAACTATCTGGAAGTTGATTATGCTAATAAAAAAGTTATTATAATTGGTAATGAAGGCAGTGGCATAAGCAAATTAGTTAAAGAAAATTGTGATGAAATTATTAAAATAAAAATGCAAGGAAAAATCAATAGTTTGAATGCTTCGGTTGCGGCGGGCATTATCATTTTTGGATTAATTAAGGAGTAGTTAAATGGAATATAAAATAGATGATCAAGAAGCAATATTATTAGTAAAAGAAAATAATCAAGATGCTCAAGAAATGCTATTAAAAAAGTATAAATATATAATCAGTATAATAATTCAAAAATATCGACAAATGGCTCAATCATTAAAAATTGATTACAATGATTTATATCAAGAAGCTTTAATTGGTTTTATTGAAGCTATTCATAATTATCAAGATGATAAAGAAGCAGGCTTACCAAGATTTATTACAATATGTGTTGAAAGAAAAATTCAAAATACAATAAAAAAGGCTAGTACCAAAAAAAATAAATTGGTAACTGATTCATTATCATTAGATCAAACATATAATAGTCTATCTCCATTAATGGATATAATAAGTGATAATAATATTAATAATCCACTAGTTAATTTGACTCAAAAGGAAAATGTTGAGGAATTAACAACTAGAATTAAAAGTATATTATCTAAGCAAGAATATGAAGTATATTGTTTGTTAATTAACGGAATAAATTATCAAGATATTGCTACATTAATTGAAAAGAGTGCTAAACAAGTTGATAATAGTATTCAAAGAATAAGAAATAAAATTAAAAAAATGCTTGATAATGATTAGGGTTTGTGTTAGTATTAACTCAAGCACTAAAGATAGTGTTTTTATTTGAAATAAAGGAGACAATTATGAGTAAGACTAAGAATTACTTTCATGAAGTAAAGTCAGAATTAAAACGTGTAAAGTGGCCAACAATTAAAGAGGTTACAAAAAACACAAGTGCAACAATGTTTTTTGTTCTATTTTTTGCATTATTTTTCTACTTAGTTGATTTTGTATTTGCTTTGATTAAGGGGATGTTTAATTAATGGAAGAAAAAAAATTATGGTATGTAGTTAATACTTACAGTGGTCATGAACAAAAAGTAAAAGAAAAACTAGAAATGCGTACTGAATCAATGGGATTACAAGATTTTGTATTTCGCGTTATCATACCACAAACAACAGTTATTGAAGTTAAAGATGGTATAAAAAAAGAAAAAATTAAAAAAATGTTTCCTGGTTATATTCTAGTTGAAATGATTATGTCTGATGAAGCTTGGTTAATGATTAGAAATACTCCTGGTGTAACAGGATTTATTGGTTCATCTGGTAAAGGTGCTAAACCAACACCATTATTACCTGAAGAAATTGATCGAGTTTTAAGTACAATTGAAAGTCAACCAGTTAATGTAGTTGAAGAGTATGTTGTAAGTGATAAAGTAATGATTATTGATGGACCATTTAAAGGTATGTATGGAGTTGTAAGTAACATTGACTCAAATACATCAAGATTAAATGTTTTAATCGATTTATTTGGTCAAGAAACTCCTGTTGAAGTAGAAACCTTTCAAGTTAACAAGCTATAAGCTTGTTTTTTCTTGCATTTAACTATTTTTTTGATAATATATATTTGTTTGGGGGAAAAACAATGGAAAAAAGAGAAGTAAAAATAGAAAAAGAAGAATTTTATAAATCAATTGTAAAAATATTAACTATTTTTGAACAAAAAGAATATATATTATCTATTAAATTTGGTTCAAATAATAATTATCCAAAATGGACATATGCGATAATTTGTGATGATAATATTGAAGGTAAATTTATTGATAATGATACATACACAATTTATTCATCAGCAAGTGATTTGAAAAAATCTATAAGTTCACTTTATGAAAAATATCCGTATTTATCTGAAGTAGCTGATCAACTAGAAGCAATTGATAAAAATTCTGATTATAATCGAATGGGAATTACAATTTTTATGATTGCAAAAGAAGTAGCTAAAAAGTATTTTCCGGCTGAAAAGCAAGTAATAATATATGAAGAAATAACTACACAATTGGTATTAAGATTAAAAAATAGAATTGGTTTTAGTGATTTAGGGGAATCATATTAATTATTCCTTGTAAATAATAATAAGTTATGCTAGAATCTTAGTTGCGATTATATTTAAAAATATAATGAGTGGAGGGGAATGCGGATTTGCCCATACCACTAGCGAAAATATTTATAGGAGGTGTTTTACGTGGCTAAAGAAATCGTCAGAAAAATAAAATTACAAGTACCGGCAGCAAAAGCAACACCGGCACCACCAGTTGGAACAGTATTAGGTCCAGTTGGAATCAATTTACAAGAGTTCTGTACACAATTTAATGAAGCATCACGCGATAAAATTGGTGATATAGTTCCGGTTGAAATTACAGTTTATGATGATCGTTCATTTAGTTTTGTCTTAAAGACTCCACCAACTCCATTCTTGTTGAAAAAAGCAGCAAATGGAATTAAGGGAAGTGCTAAAGGAGCAAATCAAATTGTTGCAACTTTAACTCAAGAAGATTTAAGAAAAATTGCCGAACAAAAATTGCCAGATCTTAATGCTTATGATATTGAAGCAGCTATGGCTACTGTCGAAGGTACAGCTAGAAACATGGGCTTTGCTATTAAGGGAATTAATGATGAAGAATTAAAAATGCAAGGTGTTGAAGCGGCAGCTAAAGAATTAGAAATTCAAAAACGTGAAGAAGAACTTGCTGAATTAGAAGAAGAAGCAAAAGAATCTGAAGAAAAAGAAGTCGAAGTAATAACTGAAAAAGAAGATAAAGAATCTTCAGAAAATTAATAAATAATCCGCTAATAAACCACAATTAGAAAGGAAATAATATGAAAAAACAAGGTAAGAAATATGTGGAAGCTTTATCAAAAGTTGAACGTAATAAAGCATACTTAATCGATGAAGCAATTGAACTAGTTAAAAATACTAGTATTACAAAGTTTGATAGTACTGTTGAAGTTGCAATAAAGACCAATGTTGATACAAAAAAGAATGATCAAAATTTACGTGGTGCTTTAGTGTTACCAAATGGAACTGGTAAAACCAAAAAAATATTGGTGCTAGCTAAAGGTAAAGCTGCTGAAGATGCAAAACAAGCAGGTGCCGATTTTGTTGGTGAAAAAGATTTAATTGAAAAAATCGAAAAAGAAAACTGGTTTGATTATGATGTGATAGTTGCCACTCCAGAAATGATGCCTTTACTTGGTAAAATTGGTAAGATTTTAGGACCAAAAGGTTTAATGCCTAATCCTAAAGTTGGAACAGTAACAACTAATCCTGCCAAAGCAGTAGAGGATATTAAAAAAGGAATGATTGAATATAAAACTGATAGTTTTGGTAATATTCATTCAATAATTGGTAAAGTATCATTTACACAAAAGGATTTAAAAGAAAATATTACTTTTTTAATAAATTCAATCAATAAAACAAAACCAAACTCATTAAAAGGTAACTTAATTAAAAATGTTAGTATATCTTCAACAATGGGTCCTGGTATAAAAGTTGATATAAATTCTTTTGACAATTAGTCTTAATCATAATATAATAACAATGTAATTAAAAAACTGCTTCCAAAGACCGTAGGGACATGTCAATGTTTAATAATCCTACCGAGGGAGAAACTTAATAAATAATTTAAGCTTTCTCACTATGGAGAAAGCTTTTTAAATATTAAAGGAGGTATACGATGGCAAGTGAAAAAAACCTTAATCTAAAAAATAATGTTGTTGAAGAAATCAAAGAAAAAATTAAGAATTCTAAAACAATGGTTATTGTTGATTATCGTGGTATTCCAGTTTCAGGAATAAGTGAACTACGTAGAGAACTAAGAAAAACTTCAAGTGATGTTAAAGTCTATAAAAACACTCTAATTAAAAGAGCTTTAGATGACTTAGGATATGACTTAAATAGTTTCTTAGAAGGACCAAATGCATTCGTGTTCGGATCTGACATTATTGAACCAATCAAAGTAATTGATAAGTTCGGTAAAGCAAATAAAAGTTTAGATATCCGATCAGGTATTATTGATGGCCAAATTGTTGATGTAAGCGTAATTAAGCAATATGCATCTATTCCATCACATGAAGGTTTATTAACAATGTTTGCTGCTGGATTAATGGAACATGTACGTAATTTAGCAATATGCTTAGACTTACATGCAAAAAATATGGAAAAAAATAATTAAGGAAAAGAAAGGAAAAATAGAAATGGCAAAATTAAGTGCAAGAGAAATAATGGATTCAGTTAAGGAAATGACTGTATTAGAAGTATTTGAATTAGTAAATTTAATGAAAGAAGAACTTGGAGTAGATCCATCAGCTGTAGCTGTTGCTGCACCAAGTGCTGGAGCTGCTGTTGAAGAAGGACCTTCAACAAAAACAGTTGTATTAAAAAATGCAGGAACTGCAAAAATTCAAATAATTAAAATAATTCGTGAAATTACTGGTCTAGGTTTAGTTGAAGCTAAAGGTATTGCTGACAATGGTGGAAATGTTAAAGAAAATATTTCTACTGAAGAAGCAAAAGCTATTCAAGCTCAACTTGAAGAAGCTGGCGCAACAGTTGAATTAGCATAATTAATTATATTTAATTAATTATAAAAACCAAAAGGTGTTAGAAATTATCTAACACCTTTTTTGACATTTAACTAGAATAATGATATGATAAACAACATTTATAGGAGGGGTATCATGATAATAACAAGTAAATATTCAATTAGTTCTACAAAAGTGGATAAAGATATAGTTATTTGCCAATTAAGTGATTTGCATTATAATGATCAAACCAATTCCATAAAACCAGACAAAATAATCAATGCTTTAGCTCCATCAAGAGTTGATATGGTTCTTGTTAAAAAAAGATAGATATATAATAATTTGCCAGAAATGTTACTATGTGCTAATATATTAGCACATTAAAGGGGAGTTTGCTATGTTTGATATAAAAAAAATGAAAAAATATATTGAATCAAAAGAAGAACTTGTC
>CAYOMH010000027.1:0-3399 GCA_964405055.1 uncultured Muribaculaceae bacterium
TTATAGTTCAATAAAAAAAGCAATTACTTGCTTTTTTTTATGTAATATTGACAGTCATTATTTAGTTTACATTCAAGACACTTTGGATTTTTACTTTTACATATATAACGTCCAAATAATACCATTTGATGATGAAATTTTATCCAATATTTTTGAGGAATAAATTGCATTAATTTATTTTCAATTGTACTTATCTGATCAGTATTTTTAGCAATTCCCAATCGTTTAGATACCCTTGAAACATGTGTATCAACAGCAATAGCTGGAACATCATGCAAAACTGCTAAAACAACGTTTGCGGTTTTTCTACCAACACCAGGTAAACTTTCTAAAAACTTTCGATCATTTGGAACGATTCCATTTTTTTCTTTAATTAATCTTTCAGCCGTGCTTTTAATATAAGTTGCCTTTTTATGATAAGCACCAACTGATTTGATTATGTTTTCAATTTCCAATAATGATAAATTACTTATTTCATTTAAATTGTAATTAAATAAATTTTTAGTTATTTGATTAACTCTTTTATCTGTTGATTGAGCACTTAAAATAACTGCAATTAATAATTCATAATCTAGTTTAAAAACTAATTCGGTTTTGGCATCAGGGAATAGATTATTTAAATAATCTAATAATTTATTCTTTTCGATCATCATCTAACCAATTATAATCAAAAAGTTCTTTTGTTGATGTGGGTTTTTGACTTAGATTAATATTATTAATGTCTTTCATTGTCTTATATCCTTTTTTGTTCCATTCATAAATAATTTTATCAATATAACGGAAGTTTTTAACACCATTAAATATTGCTTCTTTTAATGCTCCAACCAATAACTCTTCACTTGTTCCTTGTTTTAACCAGCCATCAATTAATTCAAATTCCATCGGACTAAGTGTTCGACCAAATTCTGCTTCAAAAATTTCAAAGATTTTTTTAGTTTTGGTTTCACTTTGATTTTCTTGAATCTCTTGTTCGATTTTATTATAAAATGGATCAATAATTATTAATTCTTCAATTTTTTTATCACCATTTTTACTCATTTTAATTTCAATTATATTTTGAGATATTAAATTATTAAACGCATTCATTATTTCATTTTCAGTTAAGTCAAACATTTTTATTAATTCATCAATATTTAATTTTGGTTTATTTAAATTTAAAAAATAGATTAATAAAATTGCTGAATTTAAATCTAAATTCAAATTTTTAATTAGTTTTAATTCACATTCAGTTAAAACTAATTTAAATTGATTAAAAAAACTTCTTGGCATTTTACCACTTCTTCCCCATTATATAATTGATAAGTACCCTTTTTTCATTCTTTAAATCATTATTAATAATTTGTTCTTGCAGGTCTTCATAAATCTTCTTTATTATAACACAAGGTTTAATATTTAGTAATTCCATAATTTCTTTGGCACTAATATCAATATCACTAATGTTTTTGATGGGTAATTTTTGATACATTTTATATATTTTATTTGAATTTTCACCCATTATTTTACCAGCAATATTATTAATATATAAACCATATTTATATAAAGTATTATTATTAACCTTAGCCAATTTAACTATTTCTTTGATAATTTTGATTTGTTCTTTTTCATTTTTAGTAAAATTATATTTATCACTATAATCAAGTTGACTCCACATACCACACAAATTATCAACCAAAACAATTTTTTGATAACTAATTTCTAGTTCATTTAAAATTTTTAATTCTTGCATAAATTTTAAACCTATTATGGCATTAGGTGACATTAATATCTTTTCAAGTTCTTCTTTTTTACGATCATATGATAAACTTTTAATTAATTTATGATATTTTTTAATATATTTAATAACTATTGGATCAAGTTTAAAATTTAAAACTATACTAAATCTGATTGCCCTTAAAATTCTTAGAGGATCTTCATTTAATTTAATTTTAGCATCACCAATTACTTTGATAATTTTCTTATCAAGATCATTAATTCCTCCTAATAAATCAATTATTTCACCTTTACTATTCATACAAAGACTATTAATTGTAAAATCACGACGATTTAAATCAGTTAGTAAATTATTAACATAAGTAATATTAGTTGGTTTACGATTAATATAATTTGCTTCAGATCGATATGAAGTAATATCAAATAAATACTTTTGCTTTCGTAAACGAAATGAACCATATGATTCATTACTTACTGTTCCTTCATTAAATATATTTATTAAATCTTTAGGTAAAGCATTTGTTGCAATATCAATATCTTTTGTCGTTAATCCAAGATATAAATCTCTTACATAACCACCAACTATATATGCTTCGAAACCATTATTTTCAATTTTATTTAATACTTGCTTAATAATTTGTTCCATTTACCCACCAGTCCTTAATTATCTTAATTTATCAATTTGGGTTTGAAAATTCTCATTTAAACATATAAATGAACCAGAAACAACCATATCAACATTTAATTGTTTTAACATATCAATATTCGTGTCATTAATTCCACCATCAACACTAATAATGTAATTATAATTTTTTTGTTGGCGATAATTATTTAGTGTTTCAATTTTATTAATTGTTTCGGATAAAAATTCTTGACCACCTAAACCAGGTTCAACACTCATAACTAATACTTGATCAATCTCATTTAGATATGAAACCAAAATATCTAGATCGGTATTTGGTTTAATAGAAATACCAACTTTTAGGCCATATGATTTTATTTTAGCAATTAAATCAGCAATATTCTTAGTTATTTCACAATGAAAAGTAAAATAATCAACATTTAAACTTGCATAGTCATCTAAATATTTTTCTGGGTTATTTACCATTAAATGGACATCTAATTTTTTGTTAGAATCACCAATAATCTTTACTATTTCTCGGAAAGAATAGTTTTTTGCTTTAACAAATTTACCATCCATAATATCTAAATGAATATAATCAGCATCAGTTTTAGTTATTTTTTTAACTGTTTCTCTTTCATTAAATATACTATTTATAAATGATACGGATATTTTCATTCTTTGCCTCCTAATTTTAAGTAATTATCATATCTGGACGCTAATATTTTACCATTTTTTACTGCTTGTTTTATTGCACAATCTTTTTCTTCAATATGTAAACAATTTTTAAATGGACACGGATATTTTTTAAATTCAACAAATGTATCTTTTAAAAGTAAGTAACTTAATTTTAAATCAAGCGCGGAAAAACCTGGGGTATCCATAATTAAAAATGAATTGGTAAAATATAATTCAACATGTCTTGTTGTATGTTTTCCTCGACCTAAGGCTTTGGAAATTTCGCCTTCAGCGATATTTAATTTTGAATCAATACGATTTAATAAACTTGATTTTCCAGCTCCAGTTTGACCAGTTAAAGCTACAGTTTTATTTTTTAAATATTTTTT
>CAYOMH010000027.1:3499-7939 GCA_964405055.1 uncultured Muribaculaceae bacterium
TTGTCATTTCGAAATTTTCCTCTTGCTTGACAAATAATAATACTATCTGCAATTTTTACAGTGTATTGATTACTAACAATTTTTATTATTTGACCATTTTCCATTTTAATCCATAGGTTCTAATACTTCACCATCGTTGGCATTAGATTTTTCTTCAGTAATACTAATAGTAATTGACATTCCAGAAATTATAGTTGTTCCTGCTTGACGACTTTGAGATATAATTGTTCCCGGTTCATAATCTTCGGATTCAACATAATTAACATCTATTTCAATATCATATTTTAAGCCAAATGCACGAATGTCATCTAATGAATAATTACCAATAGTAAAATCTGGATAAACATCAACAATATTAGCGATATATAAACGAACAGTATCGCCTTCATTAACTTCACTTCCAACACTTGGTTGTTGATCAATTATTTCATTAACATTTATCTTAGATAAATCTTCTAAATCTTTCTTTTCAACAATAACATTTACTTTTCTTTGAATTTCTAACATTGTTCGAATTTCAATTACATTTTTACCAGCATAATCTTCCATAACAAATGAATTTGAACCAGTTGATTCATAAATAGTAATTATTGTCCCTTTTTTTCTAATACTTCCGGCTTTAGGTTTAGTCTCAACAACTTGACCTTTTGGAATTTCTGCACTAGTTTTGGTTAGTGTTTCATTAGCAATTTCAAAACCTAATGATATTAATTTTTTTTCAGCAGCAACCACAGTCAATTTTGAAACATCAGGAATAGTAATTTGTGCTTGTTTAGTTAACATTGGTAAGAAAATAATAATCATTGCAGTTATTATTGCTAAACCAGTAAATACAATTCCTAATATAGTTAATGTTTTATTTTGTTTTTTTAAATCTTGTTCAGTAATTTGTACTGCTAATTGATCTTCTTCATCACCATAATCAATCTTATCTAATTTAACATCTTCTTTTGATAATTTTGTATTACTTTCAATATCGGGAAATGGTAAAACATATTTAGGTTCATCAATTCTAGATTCATCTAAAGCTGTCTTTAAATCATCATACATCTCAACTGCATCAGCATAACGATTATCTGGATTTTTAGCTGTGGCTTTAATAATAATATTCTCAACTGATTGAGCAACATTAGGTAAATATGTTTTAACACTAGGAATAGGTTCCTTTAGGTGTTTTAAAGCTATTTCCACTGCATTATCACCTTTAAAAGGTAAATTACCAGTTAATAACTCAAACATTAAAATTCCCATTGAATAAACATCACTACGAATGGTAGCGCCTTTACCTTCTGCTTGTTCAGGAGGTAAATAATGAACTGATCCCATAACCGAATTAGTTTGAGTTAATTGAGTGCCATTTAAAGCCATAGCAATTCCAAAATCAGTTATTTTTACTAAACCATTTTCTAAAATCATAATATTTTGGGGTTTAATATCACGATGAATAATATAAGAATTGTGAGCAACTGACATACCTTCAGTTAATTGAAGCATTATGTCTATTACTTCGGTAACAGTTAATCTTTCTCTTTTTTTAAGTAATTGTTTTAAATGTTTGCCTTCAATATATTCCATTACAATATAGTATTGGCCTTCAAATTCACCAACATCATATACTTCAACAATATTAGGATGAGATAAATTTGATGCACTTAAAGCTTCTCTTTGAAAACGACGAACAAATTTTTCATCACTTGCAAGATCACCGCGTAAAACTTTAATAGCTACATTTCTTTCTAAAATATGATCATATGCTAAATAAACATTAGCCATTCCACCTTCACCAATACTTTTAATTATCTCATAACGATCATTTATTTTTTTGGCCTGATTAATCACTTTTCACTACCACCTTTTTTTACTAAATATGCAATTGAGATATTATCACTTCCACCACGAACATTACTTTTTGTAATCAGTTTTTCTACTTTTTCTTCAATACTCAATGTTTCATCATTTATCACTTTTTCAATTTGATTATGAGAAAGCATAGTTGTTAATCCATCACTACAAAGGAATATACCATCAATGTTTGTATTTACATCAAAAATATCTAATTCTTGTTTTGGTCCAGCCCCAAGTGCACGCATCAAAACATTTTTTTTCGGATGAAATTCGGCTTCTTCCTCAGTTAATTCACCAGTTTCTAATAATAAATTTACTAGTGTATGATCTTTTGTTACCTTATGTAAATGTTTATCTTTAACAATAAAGCCTGAAGAATCACCAATATTACCGAACAACAAAAATTCATCAGTTAATAAAGCTAACACTACTGTTGTTCCCATCCCAATAGTTCCTTCTTTTTGTTGACTATATTTAATAACATTATTATTAATTTCAAATATATTATCTTTAATCCAATTAAAAGCATCTTTTTTTGAGCCAATTGAAGCTAATTTACTAAATCTAGATCCTAAATGAGTAATTACTAATGAAGATGCGACTTCACCGGCCCTATGGCCTCCCATTCCATCAGCAATTACAAGTAAATATTCATTGGATGCGTTTTTAACAATTGTCACGCTATCTTCATTATGACTTCTTAATTTTCCTGGGTCAGTTAAATAATATGTTTTCACTTATTCACCTCTTTAGCGCGAAGTTGACCACACGCGGCATCAATCTTCTTACCAAATTCTTTTCTGACTGTTACATTTATTTTGTTTTGTTTTAAAATATCATAAAATTTCATAATTCTTTTTGACTTTTTAAATAAAGGATTAGATGTTTCATTATATGGAATTAAATTTACATAAACATTAATTCCTCTTAACAAATTTGCAAGTTCTCTTGCATTATCATCACTATCATTTATATTATCTATCATAACATATTCAATAGTTACTCGTCTATTAGTTTTTACTATATAATTTTTAACCGCTACCATTATTTTATCAATTGGATATACATTATTTATCTTCATTATTTTACTTCTTAATTCATTATTTGGCGCATGTAAACTAATTGCTAAATTAATTTGCAAAGGCATTTCACTAAATGCTTCTATTTTAGGAATAATTCCACAAGTTGACACCGTAATGTGTCTTGCACCAATTGCTAAGCCTTTTGAATGATTAATAGTCATTAAAAATTTAATTAGATTAGTATAATTATCAAATGGTTCACCAATACCCATTACTACTACACTAGATATTTTTATACCTTGGCGTTCAATCATAATAATTGGTTGAATCATTTCACTAACTAAAAGATCTCTTACTTTTTTTAATTCCCCACTAGCACAAAAACTACAACCCATGTTGCAGCCTACTTGTGAAGAAATGCAAATACTATTACCATAATCATGACGCATTAGAACTGCTTCAATCAATGATCCATCAACTAACTCAAATAAATATTTATTAGTTAAATTATCAATTTGTTCTTTAATTATTTTCATATCATTAATAACAAAATTTTTATTAAAAAGATCTATTAATTCTTTACTAACATTAGTCATTTGCTTAAATTCACTTATTTTATGGGCATACAACCATTCAAAAACTTGTAAAGCTTGATATTTCTTTCCATTATTATTTATTATAAATTCTTCAATTTCATTTAAATTTAAATCATATATATTTTTCATTACTTACCCCATTAACATTATATCATGAAAAAAAGATATAAATGTTCTTTTTAAACTGATTTTGTTATTAAATATAAAAAGATTACAAATGTAATCTTTAATTCAAAATGGTGTCCCTGCACGGGCTTGAACCGTGGACCCACTGATTAAGAGTCAGTTGCTCTACCAACTGAGCTACAGAGACATTTAATTGCTTTTTAATTATAGATTAAATTAATATAAAAAGCAATGGAAATTTATTATATATTAAACATTAACCATTCCGGTTTAAATAACATTAATATTGCAATTATAAACATAATAATTCCACCAATTAGATGAGAATACTTTGTATATTTATTTGATATTGCTTTAATTTTTAATGTTCTCATAGCTAATAAAAATATTATTAAATCATCAAGTAAAAAGAATAAAATATAGATAATTATATATATATAATATTGAGAATTATTTAAATTATTCATTGCTAATATTTGAGTATATAAAACTGGCAATCCCAATGAACATAATAATTCAATCACATTAACAATTAGAGCTAATGAGGCAATTCCAATTAATGAAAGTATAAAGCTTTTATTACTAACAATATTTTTAATTTTTATCATTATTTTTTTTCGTTTATTATTGTCAACTACTTCACAACCAATTTCTGTTTTTTTAAAATATTTAGTTAAATTAAAAATGGCAAAGCATAAAGCTATCAAAGAAATTATTACTCTTAAATAAGTTATACTACTCATGTATTTAGCAACATTTAACCAAGAAATCATGAATAAAAAATATGCTAAAGCAGAAATGAATATAAATGTTAAACCTAATATCCACATTTTCTTTCGATCTTTCATTCC
>CAYOMH010000028.1:0-3495 GCA_964405055.1 uncultured Muribaculaceae bacterium
TTACATTTTAATGGTCTTTTAAAACCATCTAATATACCAATTACAAATGCAGCAATTCCAGTAATAATTATTCCAATTAGTCCCCAAGAAATTGCACCACCCTTTATTGATAATAATTCTTGATCATTGATTACTTTCATTATTTCACTCCCTTTCTCTTAAAATATTTATTATTTTATTTAATAATTTTATTTCTTTATTTTTAATTTTTAAATTTATTACTAAATTAGGAATTTTATTTTTTTCTTTTAGTTGTGTTTTTAATATTATCTGTTGATAATTTATATCATTTATTACCACTAACTCTGCTCTAATATTTTCTACACAATAAGTTGAAGTGACATTTTCAATTATTAGTTTGTTATTATTAATGACTTTTTTTACATCATTTACTGGTATATTTAATAATAAATAATATTCTTGATTTTCATAAATAATAATTGCCTTTGTATTGTATGCTTCAATAGTATTTTGATTTAGAAACCATAAAGTAAAAATTATAATAACGACAATAATTATAAATAAATAATTTTTTGGTTTTAAATTTATAAAATTGTATTGATCAAATATATCCATGTTAATTACCAACTTCAATTGCATGTTTAAATATATCCTTGTGTTGACGATGGGTAACATATATTATTGTTTTATTGGTATACTTTTTTATAATTTTACTAATTATTTCTTTTTCCATTTTTAATGATACTTGAGATAATGCTTCATCCAAAATAATTATCTTTTTGTTTTGTAATAATCCACGAGCTAAAATAATTCTTTGTTTTTCACCGCCGGATAAATTTGTTCCTTGTTCAAATAAATATGTATTATATCTAAGTGGCTTATTTAAAACTATTTCATCTATTTTACATATACTCATTAATTCATTAAATTCTTTAATACTATAATGATTGTTTAATGTAATATTATTTATTATCGTATCACTCATTAATAATTCATTTTGATCTATATAACTTATATTACTTCTCAATGTATTTAATGTATAATCTTTAATATTTATGTCGTTTATTTTTATGACTCCGTCCTGATAGTTTATTAACCTTAATATTGATTTGCAAATTGTACTTTTACCACACCCACTTGGTCCAGTAATCATTACCTTTTCTTTTTCTTTAATACATATATTAATATTGTTTAGAATTTTATTATATCCATCATATGAATAAGATAAATTCTTAATAAAAATATCTCCATTAATAAATTTCTCTTTTTTGATTATTAAATTCTCTTCTTCGATATTAATATAATCCTCAATTTTATTGTAAGTTGCCTTAATGTACTCAATTTTTGGCAAATAATCAATTATATTTTTAAATGGTTCAATTAAATAATTAATAATGCTAAAAAAAGTTATTAAATTCACTATTGATAAATTTCCTTTACTAATTAGTATTACCCCGTAAATCATAATAATATACATTCCGATTTCATTAATGATTTCCTTAACAATTTGCTGGTTTATTATTGTTTTTCGAAAATAAAAGGTGTTAGATAAATATGTAAGTAGTTTATTAATTAATTTATTTTCATAATAAACTAATTTATGAATATTTTTTATTGTACCGCTCATCATAATTGTTTCTATTAATGAAGAATTATATTCAATTTCTTCTTCAATATTTTTAAATGCTTTTTTCTTAATTATTGGACTATAAATTATGCCAAATATCGCATACACAAATAACATAACAACTACAATTATTGTTAATAATTTGTTAATACTAAATAAAATAACAAACGCAGATAATGCCAATATCAAGTCTAAAAATACGGTAATAATTATTTTGGTAAATAATTCTTTTATTTCATTTAACTCATAAACTCTTGTACTTATTTCACCAACAGATCTTGATTTTATAATACTTAAAGGGACTCTAAAAATATGTTTCAAAAATGGAATTATTAAACTTATATCAATGTTCTTATTTAAATATTCTTCAAAATATGATCTAGTATAATTAGCCATTAATTTGACAATTAAAATAAGACTAAAACCAATAATAACTGATTGAAGATAAAAATAAGTTCCAGTTGAATCAATTGTATTTAGTGCAAATTTAAGGAAAAATGATGAAAATATATTACATATTGTTAATATTAAACTAGTAACAATAATTTTTGATATCATTTTTTTATTACTTGTAAATACTTTTTTTAGTAAAATTAATATTGATTTTGGGCTTTGATAGTTAATTATTTTGCTTAATGGATGACATATTATAACATTATTTGAAAATATTTTTATCCACTCTTCTTTTTTGATTTTAATTAATCCTTTACTTGGGTCCATTATCTTTAGATAGTTATTATTTACTTCATAAATTACTACAAAATGATGATAATTATTAATAATCACATGGGCAATAGCTGGTAAACAAATTTTATTTATTGAATCATTATTTATTTTTAAACCTAGTGATTCAAAATTATATTTTTTTAATGTTTTAATTAAATGATAAGCACTAGTACCATTATCACTTGTAAAACTATCCAATCTTAATTGCTCAAGCGATATATTACCACCATAATATTTTATAATTGAAAGTAAACAACATACTCCACAATCTCTATTATCTCGTTGTTTTATTTCCCATTTTTTCAATATTTTATTCCTCCCTTCATACTTACTTTAACAATTTAATGTGTTAATCCTTTATATTTTCTTGAATTAAATTACAAAGTATTATATAATCAATTAGATCCAGTTGTCTCCGTAGCTCAGTTGGATAGAGCATACGCCTTCTAAGCGTACGGTCGAGAGTTCGAACCTCCCCGGGGACACCATAAAAAAATAAAAACTTATTACTAAATAAGTTTTTTCTTTTGGTTGTTTTTTTATAAATAATAAGCTATTATTAAAATATAAGGAGGATTGAAATATGAAAATATTTAAATGTAATATTTGTGGAAATGTTGTAATGTTACTTGAAAATGGTGGCGGTACTTTAACATGTTGTGATGCACCAATGGAAGAATTAATTGCCAAAACAAATGATGAAGGAATGGAAAAACATGTTCCAGTTATTAGCGTTGATAATAATCACGTTACAATAAATGTTGGTAGCACCCCTCACCCAATGATGGAAAATCATTATATAACAAAAGTTTTTGTTTACTACAATAATAAATTATTAACATTTTCACTAAAACCAAATCAAGAACCAAAAGTTGAATTTGATTTAGAAGAAGAATTTTCTTCATTAAATGTTTATGAATATTGTAATATTCATGGTTTATGGCAATCAACATATAATAAATAGTTAATAAGGAGTAATTTGTGCAAAAATACGGATATTTTATTTCTTTTGAGGGCATTGATGGCTCTGGCAAATCTACCCAAATAAAATTGTTATATCAACATTTAATTGACAAAGGATTTAATGTTGTATTAACAAAAGAACCTGGTGGAACATTTATTTCAGAAAAAATTAGAAGTATTATTTTAAATGTTGATACTGAATCTGAAAATGAAAAAAT
>CAYOMH010000028.1:3595-7614 GCA_964405055.1 uncultured Muribaculaceae bacterium
TAGTTAAGAAAAAATTATCTATGAAAGAATTGGACCGAATCGAACAAAGCTTTAATGAAAAATATTGGCAAAAAATATTATTTGCATATGATTGTTTAGCAAAAAAGTATCCTGAAAGATTCATAATAATTGATGCAAACAAAAATATCGAAGATATAAGTTCAGAAATAATAAAAATTTTTGAAAAACACTATCAAAAAATCACTTTGAAATAAAGTGATTTTTAATTTAATAATTTTATTAATTCTTTATATTGTTTTTCATATTCACTAATTGATTCATTGAATATTGCTTTAATTTTCTTATTTCTAGCATCTTTCTTCTTATAGATACTAGCAAATTGTTTTTTTAACATGCTAGCAAATTTTTTTTGATCCATTGCATTATGTCTTTCCGCATAATCTTCAATTAATTTATTTAAATAGTATGTGGAAAAATTACTATCTATTGAGGAATCTTTTTTTTCAGAAATATTTAATAACATATAATTTAAATAAAAAGTTAAATCAAAGTTACTTTTTAAATTTTTTGATACTTCAACATCTTTTTTTTCTTTGATTTTTTCTGGTAAAACATAATCATACGATTCAATCATTTCCCATAATTCTAATGCTTTTAAAAAACTTTGATTTTTTAAAATAATATTAGTTTTTCTAATTGGTGAACGAACTGGTTCAGCATTGGCAAGTTCTAATATAAAAGGTGATTTCATATAATCATATAGAATCATTAATAAACGATCAACTCGATCATATATGTTCATTGATGTTGTATTCGCTTTAATCAATTCTTCATGTTTTTTTGTTTCTAAACTAATGGAAACTTTTACATTCTCATTATTTAAAACAGTAAGTCCTTCAAAATGTAAATCACGTTTAAAAGTTGAAAAAGCACCTTCGTTTCCATTACTTATAGCTTCGCTTCTTTTTTTTAAAAATAAATATAAATTTTGGAGTAATGTATTAATGAAACGATTTTCATAAATATCAAAACTTTCTTCTTTATGAATATTTAATAAATGACTTGGGGTAATTGAATCTTCTTTTTCATTATAATCTTGAATTAATGAAGTGTGTACCGCTAAGTGCTTAATTGACTCTAATGTTACTTGTTTAGTTTTTGCTATTGGTACAACTTCTTCTTCTTGAATGATAAATTTTTTGGGACTACGAACTATTTTATCAAGTTCAAGCATTCCCGCTTCCGTTTTTTCCAACCAAGAAAGATCAGATTTAACACTTTGTAAATCTGTTGATATTGTTAATGTTGATTCACTGCCCTCTAAAAAAGGGTCTAATAATGATTTATCAGTCTTCTCAACTAAATTTAATAAATTATTATCATTCATTATTACACCTCAAATATTGTGTCTATACTATTTTCTTTAATCTAGTTAAATATTCTTTACATTCACTAAAATTTTCTTTACCAAAAGTCTGAGATATATAATCAATAAATCCATCTATTTCATCACGAATAAATGATAAATTTAATTGTTCGAATCTTCTTAATATTTTATGAGCAACAATATAGTCTAAACCATCTATTTCAGTTCCGCCACAGGCAACATATACTGGAATAAAATCATATATTTGCTTCAAAATACGATTACCAAAAGCTAAACGGAAATGTTCGATTACATAATTATCCATTGCTTCTAATTTCTTTATAGTTTCTTCATTAATTTTGATTTCGGTTTGAGCTTTTTCAAATAATGATTCTAAATGTTTACTACGAAGTAATAAATGACCTGTTATTGGTGCTTCAAATGGTTCACCTTTTTCATTAATATTTATTGGAATTGCACGATCATATACTTTATCAGTAACCATAAATGTTGAGTCATCATTATTTATTGTTCCGACATACCACATATTATCTGGTAAACGTAATTTACCATCTGGTAAATGTTTAGGATCATTTGGCCAAACACTTGGAACTAAGTCAATTATCCATTCATCACGACTAGGCATTTCTAAAATAGATAACATTTCAGCAAAATAATATTCCACTCTGGCAATATTCATTTCATCAAGAATAGTAACAAATACTTTATCTAAATATGTTGCTTCATACATTTTACTAAGAACTTCAGTTTCATTAAATTTTTTAGTAAATTCATTAAAATAACCAAACAATTCGGTTCGATCACGCCAAGATGGTTGTACTGAGGCAATAACTGCATCATTATTTAAAAACTTTCCAAATGCATAAGGTAATGAAGTTTTACCAGTACCAGATATACCTTGTAAGATTATCAATCTTGTTGCTGCAAATGATGAAATAAATAGACGAATTATTTTTGGTGAATAGTATAGTTTCATATTACTAGCTGCAAAATTTCTAAACATATCTACTATTTCAACTAAATTAACATTATCATTAAATTCTTCGGGAATATAATTTTCCATTTCATTGTCAATTTGAGTTAATTTGAAGAAACGACTAACGCTATCATCAATTGGTTGACCATTTTCATCAACAGCTAATTGATCAGCACTTTCTTGAATTGTTGGATCAATTCCATCAATAGAAGGTTTTAATCCTAATTGTGAAACTTTCATTGCTAATATTTTTTCTTTTTCTGAAGATAATTTTAATACTTCACGATGTAAGGATGCAACTTCTTCTAATAATGTTTCTTGTTCAACTAAAGATTTACGAACACGAACATACTTTCTAAACAATAAATAAATTAAATAACCAATACCACCAATCAGTGCTATAACAATCAGTATTGATATGCCAGCTAATATCCATTGACCAGCACTAAATTCTTTTGAATAGTCTTTAACAATATTATAGTAAGCCGGAAAATTAAAAATATTTATTACTCCATCAAATATACCTAAAAAGATTTTTTTAAAACCAGAAAATAATTGTGACATAAATTCAAATAAAAACCTTATATAAATATCCATTAAAACACATCCTATATCATATTATATTTATAACTACATTATAACAGCATTTATCTTATTATGGCAAGAAAAATAAAATTAATTACTATTACTTATATTAAATAAAAAATATCTCAATAAACTTGAGATATTTAAATAATTATTCCCTATTTTGAAGATTAGCTTCTTTAATTATTTGTTCTTTTTTATTTTCAATTATCAAGACAATAAATACATAAAATTGATAGATTAGGAAAATAAATAACGGAACAATAATAAATATAAAGAATCCCCATTTTGATTTAAGTAAATCAAGAACTTTACCAATTGAGTTAATTTTTAGTCCATGATATACAGAAACAATATCTCCCGGAGGAACTTCTACTCCATCCGGAACTGGATTATTATCACCTTGAGTAACATAAGTAATAATTCCATCAATATTTTTTACTTCAACAATTCGATGAGTTTTTATTATTCTATATCCTTCTTCAACTGAGAAAAACGATATGATATCTTGTTCATTTAGAATTTGTTGTTTATAATCATCAGTAATAATCAAGTCACCAGTCATAATTGTTGGTTCCATTGAATTACTTTGAATACTTAATAATATTTTACCAAATACACTTGAAACGCCTTTATCTTTAGTTGATAATGATAAAACGGTAACAAATACAGAAACAATAACAATTGCCCAAGTAAGTATATCAAATACTATTGATAATTTTTTTTTAGTTGGTTTTGGCATAAATATTTCCTACTTTCAATTTATTATTCAGGAATAGTAAATCCAAGATTAAAAGCGATACTACTACCAGATGCACCATTTTCACAATCAACATCTTGACCTTCAAGCCATGCATATACTCTTAATTTATTAATTCCAACATTTAATGAAGTAATTACTGAATTATCAGCGGCTGGAACAGCAGTCCAAGGACTTCCTAATGAGTTTGCTGTAGTTTGTAAATCAATGTGAGTATCTTGAGCTAATAAAGCAAAATTTAGACCAGCACCACTTCCAGCGGTAATTGTACCCAAACCAACAGCTTCACCAATAGTAATCACATCTTTAACTGCATCATAACTTGTAATAACAGTTGAATTAGTGACACT
>CAYOMH010000029.1:0-6690 GCA_964405055.1 uncultured Muribaculaceae bacterium
GCTTTTTCTAATACTACTGTATCAGTCGCAATTTTTTCAGAAAACAATTCATCATGCTCAACAAATATCATTGTTGGGCAGTAATTTATTATTACATTTTCAATTTGAATCCTAGAAAAAATATCAATATAATTCAAAGGTTCATCCCAAATATATAAATCAGCTTGTTCACACAAACTTTTTGCAATAAGAACCTTTTTCTTTTGTCCTTCACTATAATTTTCCATTTTTTTCTCAAATTGAATTCTATCAAAATCAAATTTTCGAAGAATTGATTTGAATAAACTTTCATCGATATTACTTTCTCGAATAAAATCAGATAAATATCCTTTTAAAGATGATGTATCTTGTGATACATAGGAAATTTTAATACCACTTGCAATAACTACTTTGCCAACATAATCAATATTTTGACCTAATATTAATTTAATAATACTTGACTTCCCACTGCCATTAGATCCTTTTAGCTGTATTCTATCACCGTTTTCAACTCTAAAACTAACATCTTCACAAACTTGATTTTCACCATAAAATATAGATAAATCAGTAATATCAATTAATGTTTTACCTCTATAAACCAATGGATTTAATTTTAAACTTTCTGCGGTTTCAATGTTTTTAAGAAGTTGAGATTTATTTTCTATAGCTTTGTTTTTACGATTTTGAGTGTTTTTCGCTCTTTGGGCCATTTTAGCTGCTTTTGCACCTATAAATCCTTTGTCAACTCTATTATCACTTTGATTCTTATCGCGAGATTTTGAAGCTTCTATTTCTCGAGACCAGCCTGCCGATTGTCTTGTTGATTGTTCTAATCTTGAAATATCCCTTTTTAATCTTTCATTTTCGGCTAATTCAAAATTATCCTGTCTTTGCTTGTTTTCCCACCAAGAAGAAAAATTTCCTTGTTGAATTTCAATATTAGTTTTATTAATTGAAAGCACGTGATCAATACAATTATCAAGAAATGTTCGATCATGAGAAACCAAAATAAAACTTCTTTTACTCTTTAAATATTTAGCAACGACCACTCGAGAGTTAGCATCTAAATGATTTGTGGGTTCATCAATAAGAAGAAAATTATTTTCTTTTAAAAATAAAATTGCCAGTAATACTTTTGTTTGTTCGCCCGCACTCAATGTTTTAAATGGTCTAGTTAATATGTCTTCTGGATTCATTTCTAGAAGAGATACTTCTCGTTCTAATTGCCATTGTTCATATTCTTTAAAAGCTCGATTAATTTCATATGCTATTTCATAAGCTGTTTTAGTTTTATCTTTGATTTCAAATGGAAAATAATCAAACACTATGTTTGCAGATATATCTCCGCTATACTCATATTTTTTCATTAAAAGATTTAAAAAAGTGGTTTTACCTCTACCATTTCGACCAATAAATCCTAATTTCCAATTAGTATCTATTGAAAATGATATATTTTCAAAAATATTATCGTAACTTCCATCATAATGAAATGATAAATTTGAAACAGTAATTGTTGCCATAAAATCACCCCAACTTTATTATACCAAAAAATTTGATATTCTCACACCAAGTTCTACTAATCAATATTTAGCAGAGTAATAGTTATATGAACACTATAATCTTTTAAATTTTCTTCATCAATTCAGTATTCCGATTAAAATATTGATTTTTATAATAAAAATTTTTTACCTATTTCATTATAATCAATTACTTCTATTTCTTCATTAATTAACATATCCTTTTGAAAATCCATTCAACCAAACACAAAAGAATTTGATAACATACCTTTAATATTAACAACCTTATGACATGGTATGGGAATAGTTATTGGGGAAACAACTGAAATTGGAGATAATTGTACTATATATCTATATTTCTTTAAAGCATTCCATTAATACTTTAGGGATAATATCATTTCTCACCTTTTTTCTTAATTTTCGATCTTTTTCAGTTCTACCACTATATAAAGACTTATTAATAATTGCATTATCAGAAACACATAATAATGCTGATGATTTTATTCCAGCTATTCTTGAAGCCTTAAATAAGCAATATGTTTCCATTTCAATAGTTTCTGCGCCCATACTTAATATTTTATCAATATGAGGAAATTGGCCAAAAACAGTATCAACACTAAAATTAGTTGCACTATGTACTTCAATATTCATATTATTACTAATTTTTTGTGAGGAGTCTAATAGTAATGGAGCAAGCATTTCATTAGGATTTTCAATTTTTCCAAAATCATCTTGCAAATCACTATTTAAATATCTTGAAGCACCATCACCACATATTGAGGCTTTCGGAATAACAATATCAGCAATATTAATATCTTTTGACAAAGAACCAACTGAGCCAATAAAAATTAAGTTTTTACATCTTGTAACACCTAAATTCAATACCTCTTCAATAATAGCAGGAGCCCCAACTTGCTTTACTTGAATGAATGAGAATTCAACTTCATTATTTTTAAGATTATACAGTTTATCATTTACTTTAGTTATTATTAAGCCATGATTATCAAAGATACTTACTTCCCACCAAGGCGCAATTACAACATTGGTCATAACCATATTAAAATCATTTTTTCTTCTTATGTCTTCTTCCGTAGTACCAAAACGAAGCTGAGCTTTTAATAAATCTTCATAAGTAAAATTCATAATATCACCACACTCATTATAACAAAAAACCTGATATTTTCATACCAAGTTCGACTAATACATATTTGGCATGGAATCAAAGGGGATTCCCAAATTTTTATTTTACAGATTAACTTTCTTTATTTCATTTAATTTTTTCATCCAAACATCATAACCTTCTGGAGCATATTTATCTCCTGGCTCTCTCCTTACAAAATCAGTAAAGCCTAGTTTGTTATATATATGTTTAGCATTTAAATTATCATCTTCAACGCCAATAGTAATTTCTTGATATCCTTGATTTTTAATATTTTCAATAACGCTATTTATAAAATATTGACCATAACCTTTACCTCGATTGCCTTCTTCTATTCTTAAAGCTTCCATGTATACACGTTGTCCTTCAATAGTATATCCCTCGTGCGTATCATCATATATAATTGTAACTTCGCCAATTATTCCATTTTCATTTTCTAGGACATATATATCTTCTATACCAGCTAATATTTTTTCTTTTCTTTTTTCCATAAATGATGGATTTTCTGGTTCATCATAAAGATGTGACACTTTTCTTATTTCCTCCGCATTAAGTTTTCTAATATTTAATCTCACATTATCACTTCCTTGTATTTATTATATCAAAAAAACTTGATATTCTCATACCAAGTTCGACTAAATCATAATTGGCATGGAATCAAAGGGAATTTCCAAATTTTTATTGTATTATTATTTAAAATGTTGTTTCTAAAATTTTATTAAAGTTGTTTTGCTACTCGTGTAACTAATTTATGAATAAATTATTGATTCTTTAGAATTTTTATTTCTTTTTCATCGAAAGGTATTTCCTCCAATATGCCCTCAATTAAATACTCATTCATGCTGTCACATTTTGTTTCAGGTATTTCTACATCATTTAGAAGTTTTATAGATGGTATATTAAAAGCTGTCCCACCAATCCAATAATGATTGTATAAGCATTGTTGATTATCGAGTGAAAAAAATTCAAGCGGTAAATTTTCTAATAGACCAATAAACTTAAAATTAGCTTTAATTACTTTTATATATTTATTATAAGATTCATCAAATAGAAGCTCATACTTTTTAAGATTTTCCAGATTCCAGTTTTTTGATTTTGATGATATTTTAATGCAATCGGTTAAATCACCAAATGCAAATATCCCCGAAAATCTAGACGGATAATTTTTGAAATATTCTTTTCTTGTCCACTCTAAATTATACTCTAAATTATATCTATTTATGATTCTAAACATAAATGGTGAAGAGCGCCCAAAAGAAGTTGTTTTATTAGGAATAAAAGGTTCATATGTTATATCTCCAATTAGAAACTTTTCTTTTTGTAATTGGTCTAAACAGATAACATTATTAAATCCGGATGACATTAATATTCCACTTCTCAATTTTATATTATGGTTTTCAATTTGATTCCAAAGAATATTATTATTTCTGCCACTAAATATATAAAAGTATCTTGGCAAATCATCATTCGTATTTAAGGTTTTCATATCATCACCTGCCTTTATTATAACAAAAAGCTTGATATTTTCATACCAAGTTCATTTAATTCATATTTGGCATGGAATCAAAGGGGATTTCCAAATTTTTATTATTCCACAACTTTTTCTAATACTAATCTTTTTTGATATCCACCATTTTTTCCTTTTTTTCGGTCGGTTTCTTTTATAACATCTTCGAAACTAAATCCATTAAATTCGGCCATTGTTCTTACTAATTCTAATTTGTCGCCTAGTTCTTTTAATATTTCTTCTCTGGTCGGCGCCGTTCTAACTTCTTCTAATTCCTCTGCATCTTTTTTTAATAAATATTCCCAGTATTCTTCATTATCTACTTGTCTGCAAAACGGTTGACCACCATTAGCAATAATTATTTCGGGTATATTATCACGAACTAATTTATCATATTTTTTTTCCATAAGATTTCTCCTTATCACTATTATATCAAAAAACTTGATATTCTCATACCAAGTTTGATTTATTCATATTTGGCAGGGGCGGAGAGAATCGAACTCCCAAGTAAGGTTTTGGAGACCTTCATTATACCATTTAATTACGCCCCTATGCGCACAGTAATTATATCAAACAAATGGGTAATAATTCAACTATTATGTATATTTTAATGCATTTATATTAAAAACTGGTATAATATTGTTAGTTTTTATAAGGAGTGAGCTTATGGCATATTCTAATCAAATAGATAAAAAATGGCAAGAAATATGGGATGAAAATAATATTAATAGTTTTAATAAAGAAAGTACTAAACCAAAGTATTATTCAATGGAAATGTTTTCCTATCCTTCTGGAGCAAATTTACATGTCGGTCATTGGTATAATTTTGGACCAGCTGATTCTTTTGTAAGGTTTAAACATTTACAAGGTTTTAATGTATTTCATCCAATGGGGTTTGATTCGTTTGGTTTGCCAGCAGAAAATTATGCAATTAAAACCGGAATTCATCCAAATATTAGTACTAATGATAATATTAAAACAATGAGACGTCAGTTAAAAGATATTGGTTTAATGATTGATTGGAATTATTCATTAGAAACTCATTCACCTGAATATTATAAATGGACCCAATGGTTATTTTCTGTTTTATATAAAAAAGGCTTGGCATACCGTGCCTATGCACCTGTTAATTGGTGTGATAGTTGTAAAACCGTATTAGCTAATGAACAAGTAATAGATGGTCATTGTGAAAGATGTGAAAGTGAAGTAATTCAAAGAAAATTAAATCAATGGTTCTTTAAAATTACTGATTATGCAGAAGAATTATTAAATTCAATTGATAGTCTTAATTGGCCAGATAAAACTAAAAAAATTCAAAAAAATTGGATTGGTAAATCAGAAGGTGCTGAAATTGTTTTTACATCAGAAGCAAATCACACTCTAAAAGTTTTTACAACTAGACCAGACACGTTATTTGGAGTTACATATGTTGTTTTAGCCCCAGAAAACGATTTAGTAAGTGAATTAACAACAGAAGAATATCAAGACAGTGTTAATATGTATATTAATCAAACAAATAAATTAACTGATATTGAAAGATCTTCAACACTTAGAGAAAAAACTGGAGTTTTTACTGGTAGTTATGCAATTAATCCAATTAATAATAATAGAATACCAATTTGGATTTCTGATTATGTAATAAATTCTTATGGTACTGGTTGTGTTATGGCCGTACCAGCTCATGATGATCGTGATTATGAGTTTGCTACAAAATATAACTTAGATATTATTAAAGTTATTGAAAGTGATTCTTTACCTTTTGTTGATAATGGAAAATTAGTTAATAGTGGTGAATTTAATGGAATTAATTCATTAGATGCTAAAAAATTAATTGTGGAAAAGCTAAGTAAAATTGGTAAAGCAAAAAACACAATAAATTATCGTTTAAAAGATTGGTTAGTATCTAGACAAAGATATTGGGGCGCGCCTATTCCAATAATCTATTGTGATGATTGTGGAGAAGTTTTAGTGGATGAAAAAAATCTACCAGTATTACTTCCTACAGATATTGATTTTAGACCTGATGGAGAATCACCATTAAAAAGAAATCCAGATTTTGTTAACACAAAATGTCCAAAATGTGGTAAAGCAGCCAGAAGAGAAACCGACACACTTGATACCTTTGTTTGTTCTTCTTGGTACTATTTAAGATATACTAACCCAAATAATCATAATGAAGCTTTTAATAAAGAAATTGTTGATAATTTGTTACCTGTTGATACATATGTAGGTGGGGCAGAACATGCAACTATGCATCTAATATATGCCAGATTTATTACCAAAGCATTGCGAGATTTAAATTATTTAAGTTTCAACGAACCATTTGTTCGTCTTGTTCATCAAGGTATGATTCTTGGACCTGATGGTAGTAAAATGAGTAAATCAAGAGGAAATACAATTTTACCCGATACATTTGTTAGTGAATTTGGTTCAGATGTTTTTAGATTATATTTAATGTTCGGATTTACTTATACCGAAGGTGGACCATGGAATGATGATGGTATTAAATCATTATCAAGATTTGTTAA
>CAYOMH010000030.1:0-6554 GCA_964405055.1 uncultured Muribaculaceae bacterium
ATTATTTTTAGGTAACGTTCATAAACATCTTTTGCCACCTTATCCCAAGGTTTGTACACTTGTTGATAGGCATTTTCACTAATTATTTTATATTCTTTTTCATCAGTTATTATTTCAATTATTTTTTTTGCAAACTTATGAACATCATTTTTTGCAATGTATCCATTTATTCCAGGATTTATTGTATTAGCAGTTGCAGCACCATCTAAAAATATTGTTGGAGTTTTTTGACTTGCTGCTTCAATTTGAACAAGTGAAGATGCATCAAATAAAGAAGGGAAAATAAATAATTTACTTCTAAAGTATATTTTTTTAAGTAATTCTCGATCTTTTACTTCTCCACATAATGTTACCAAATCCTCAAGTGCCAATTCTTTAATTTTTTCGCTTAATTTATCTTCATCAGGACCGCCGCCAACAAATAACATATGGAAATTTATTTTTTTATTTTTTATTTCATTTAATACATCAATAATAAATAAAATATTTTTGACAATATTAATGCGGCCAACAAATAAAAATACTAATTCGTTTTCTTTTAGATTATATAGTTTATTTACTGTTCTATTTGCTTCTTCTTCATCACTAACAATTTTCATATCGGTTCCATTTTCTTGAACACCAGGAATTCCATTATAACCATATTCAATAAAAATTTCGGCAATTCTTTGATTAACGGCCCAACATTCATCACATTGATCATATACTTTCATTAAATTGTTTGTTAAATGATCAGTAATTAGTTTTGATTTAGTATATCGCATAAATTCATATTTCATTTGCGAATGCATAGTACCAATTACGGGAATATTTAGCATATTACCAATTTGAACACCTAGTTTTCCAATTGTAAATGGTGAATGAATATGAATAATATCAAAATTTTCTTCAACTAAATTGTTGTATAAAGATAATTCGGTTTTTGGTAAAGCAATAGTATATTGAGTAAGTGGTATTTTTAGACTATTTACTCTAATAACTCGATAAGGTAATGAACTATCATTGATTTTTTTTCCATATGATGGTGCAACAACAATAACTTCTGCATACTCACTCATTATTCTTGCATAGTTATCAACAACCATAACAACTCCATCAATATATGGAAAATAACTGTCAATAAATAATCCTATTTTTATTTTTTTCATAATACCTCGATATTCTAATTATTATTATTTATTTATTAATTTTTGATAATTAAGTTCTGATATATATATTGTAATATTTTCTTCATAAAAATGTAAATTAAATATTTTTTTCTTTTTTATTTCTTTAATAAATTGTTTATATATTTCTAAAAGTTTATCAGTATTTATTTGTTTAGAATAATAATAGGTTTCTTGATTGTTATCATTTGATTCATATATATTACAATAGTTGAATTCTAAACATGTTAATTCAATTTTTATTTCATTATTATTAGTATAAACTATTTTAGCTTTATTAATAAAATCAATTATCGTGTTTTCATTATATTCAATAGTTTTTGTTTCAACTATTTTATTAATTGTATCATAATTTTTGGTTCGATCAAATGTACCTAAAATTGCTGATGTAGAGCCAATTCCAATTCCAATTGCCAACAAACCAATAATAAAAATAATAAATATTCTTCTAAAGTTTAAACTTTTATTAACTACTAAATAATAAGATACTTCTAGTATTATATAATTAATAATTATGGATCCAAAGATTGCTAAAGCAATAGTTATAAATATAACGCCATTACTTGAAAGCATTATTATATACATAGCAAATGATATCAAAGTAACAAATGATATTATTAATGGTATTGCTGCCAAAGCAACAAACAGCTTCCAAAATAAGATAAAAATATTTGTCATCCAATTAATTAAATTATAACCACTGTGTTTTGGATCTCTAATAATAACTTTTTCTTTTCTTCTTTCATATACCATATTACCTTTTTTATCTTCTCTAATGTTTTTTATTTCATCTATTGGTTCTTCAATTTTCTTTTTTTTAACTGTATCATCTTCAACGGTAATATAATAATCCAAATATCTAATTCTAAATAAATGAATAAATATTATAAATCCTAATACAATTTTAATTATCTTATATATTGTGGAAAATATATAAGATATAACTGATCCAAAAAGATTATGCATACCATTAGTTATTGGATAAAATAAACTACTTAATAGACTATCTAAAGTTACAAATGCAATTATTATAGTAAAAATTATAAATGCTGATTCAAAAAGAAAAAATATTTTTTCCTTAAACTTCATTGACCAA
Source organism: uncultured Muribaculaceae bacterium (assembly GCA_964405055.1). Taxonomy (GTDB): domain Bacteria; phylum Bacillota_I; class Bacilli_A; order RF39; family UBA660; genus JAAZHN01. Next base: position 2,263 of record CAYOMH010000030.1, read on the forward strand.
AACATATTATATGAATTAGTTATGAATTTTAATAATTCTTGAATAAGATCATTAAACTTCATTCCTTGTTGTTTTTGATTTTTTATTACCCCATCATCAAGTAAATTATCAAGTGTACAATTTAATACACCACATATTTCTATAATCTTTTCCATATCCGGATATGATAAACCTAATTCCCATTTTGAAATAGATTGTCTTGACATATTTAACTTATCCGCAAGTTGTTCTTGTGATAAATTATTTTCTTTTCTTAATTTTGCTAACTTATCTGAAAATTTTGCCATATTTTTCACCTCTACCGGAATTATATTACATTTTTATTTAGTGGCACTACCAATTATCGATATCTTTTTGTATAATTTTAGTAGAATATCTATATAATAATAGCATATTTTAAGATAAATTGAAAATTCATTATTTTATATTAAAAAAAGATCATTTAAACAATGATCTTTTTATTTATTGGGGTGTTGTTAATGTAACTTTTAAATCTATTTCTTTTCCACTTCGATTTATTTTAACTGTGATAGTATCACCAACACTATATTTATATAAATAATATTTTAAACTTGCTACTGAATCAATCTTATTAGTGTTAATTTGAATAATTACATCACCTTTTTTTATTCCTGCTTTGGCAGCTGGATATCCTTCAATTGTTTCAATTACTTCGGCACCTTCACTAACAAATTTATTATTTGGTGTCGGATTAAATATACTTATTGGTTGAATATCTGAAATTGAAACACCAATTGATGGACGAACAATTTTTTCACCTTTTTCAACAATATTTGCAAAACTTATTGCATCTTCAATTGGAATGGCAAAACCCATACCTTCTATGCCACTAGAAACTAACTTTAATGAAGTAATTCCAACAACTTCGCCATTTGAATTTGATAATGGACCGCCACTATTTCCTGAATTAATTGATGCATCAGTTTGAATTACTCGCATAATATAATCAGACATAAGTGATGAGTTATTTACTGAAACTGGAACTAATCGATCTTTACCAGATACAATTCCTCTTGTTACTGTCCAAGAATATTCATTAGACAAAGGCGCACCAACTGCAAATACTGTATCACCTAATCTTAAATCCAAACTACTACCTAATTCAGCAATAGAGTTAATTTTATTTTCAGGAACACTCATAACTGCTAAATCATAATATTCATCACTACCTACTAATTCAACTTTTTGTTTTTCTTTTGATGTAAATGTAACGGTTATTGTATCAGCACCAGCAACAACGTGATTATTTGTTAATATATATGCTTTGCCATTTGCTTTTTTATAAACAAAACCAGTACCACTACTTATTTTAACATCTTTTTTATAGTTTTCAACAATTACAACCGTATTATATATTTTATCTACTGCATCAGCAATACCTTTATCAGTAACAGTTATTTCTTTTTCTTGTTTATTGATTATTACTTTTTGTTCAATATTTGGAAAAAAGTAAAAAACTAAATATAAGGATACTACTCCTAATATAAATGTTAGACTTGATATTAAAATTGTTTTTTTCTTATTATTCATATTTATTCTTCCTTTCATGTATTGATTATATCTTTATAATTAACTGGAAATCCTAATTTATCTAATACTTTTGATATTGGAATTGTTTTAAGTTTTCCAGACAATATATCACTTTCATAAGATATTTCTCTAACTAATAGTCTAAATTCTTCATCACGAAGTAAATATTTTAAAATTATTATAACTGCAAATAAATCATTTTTACCATATATATATTCTCCGTCCATTAATGGAATATTTAGAAGATCATGATATTTGTTATCACTAATATATCTTTGAGTTCGATGATTATATAAAATATCTTCATGAGCACATAAATTACGGAAGTTTGATAATATTGGTAAAAACACCAATAATTCTTCAACACTTACACCATAAATTTGAGCTATTTCTTCTTGATCAACTCGTTTCATTATTGTATATAATTCACTAATTATTCCAAAAGATAATACTTTTACAACTATCCATAATGGTATGTAACCATAATTTGCTATGTAATGTTTTGTTGCCGAATGTTGACGGCCATTTACTCTTATTTGTCTCTTCATTTTTTTAATCAAATCACTAACTTGTTTTACTTTAGTAGCGTCACGAGCAAAATTTGCAGGTTTTAAATAATCTCTTTCACGATAACCATATTTTTTCGATAGTTGATAAGAAAAAATACTTTTCATATTATTTTCAATAATAAGAAGATTTTTAAAAATTATATTTCGAATTTGACGATCAAAATTAAACATCGAATATAATTCTTTAAAATTAGTGTTAGGTAAAAAAACACGTTCTTTTTCACTCTTTAAAAATAAATGACGATAACCACTTATAAAAAAATAATTTTCTCTAAGTAAAATGTTTTTAGCATAATCAATGTCATCAATAACTAAACCTTTACTTTTAAAGATATTTATTTGTTCATCTAATGTTTTAAATGTTTTTTGTCCCACTATATGCACCCTCTATTATATTTTCCATTATAACATGAAAAATTATATTTTAGACATTTTTAGTTACTATTAACATTGTTTTTTAGATAGGCAATCATTACATCTTCAATCTCACCATCAAGAAATGCATCAGTATTACCAGTTTCAAAATCAAAACGATTATCTTTAATCATTTTATATGGTTCAAGAACATAACTACGAATTTGACTACCAAAATCTATATTTAAAGAATTACCTTTTAAATTTGCAATTTTTTCTTTTTGTTTAATTTCTTCAAGTATAGTTAATTTTGATAATAAAATATTCATTGCTGATTCTTTGTTTTTTAATTGACTTCGTTCGTTTTGACAAACAACAATAATGTTTGTTGGAATATGAGTAATTCTTACTGCTGAATCAGTAGTATTTACTGATTGTCCACCGGCTCCGCCACTGTGGTAAACATCTATTTTTATATCTTCTGGTTTAATAATTATAGTATTATCATTAATTATTTCTGGAATGACTGAAACCGATGCAAACGAAGTGTGTCTTCTAGAATTAGAATCAAATGGTGATATTCTAACTAAACGATGAACACCTATTTCACTTTTTAAATATCCATATGCATAAAGCCCTGATACTTTGGCAACTAAATTTTTTATTCCTGTTTCTTCACCTTTTTGTTCATAAATTACCTCGAATGTATAGCCTTTTTTTTCACAATATCTTTTATACATTCGATAAAGCATATTTGCCCAATCACACGATTCTGTTCCACCAGCACCTGGGTGAATTTCAATTATACAATTATTTTCATCATATTTGCCACTTAAAAGAGTATTCAATTTCATTGATTCAATTTCTCTACCTATAGATTCAATTTCTTTTTCTATATCAATTAATAATTCTTGATCAAGTTCATCATTTAATAAACTTTCTATTTCTAATGATTTTTTCTTAATATTTTTAAAACTATCAATTAATTTATTTAAATGATTCATTTCTTTTATTATTTCATTTGCTTTATTAACATTATCCCAAAAATTTTCTTTATTTATTTCTGTTTCTAAATTCTTTAATTGATTCTCTTTATTATTTAAGTCAAAGAGACCTCCATAATTCATCGATATCAATTAAATATTCACTCATTATTTTTTTTAGTTCATTTAATTCCATATTTTAGCCTCCTATAATAATTATGATAAATATAGTTTTTTGTTTTTTTCTTGATATAGCATTTTATCAGCATATTCTATTGCTTTGGTTAATGAAGTTGTTTTATCTACATAATATATTCCAGCACTTGCTGTGAATTTTTGATTAATCATATCATATGTGCTTTTTTGGTAATTATCAATAATTAATTTTATTTTTTCTTGAGCTTTTTCTAAAGAACAATTTCTAAATATAATTAAATATTCATCACCACCATATCTGATAGTTAAATCATTAATATAAACATGTTTATCAATTAACTTTGCCATTTTTATAATTAATTTATCGCCTACAATATGACCATAATTATCGTTTGCAGATTTAAAATTATCAAGATCCATCATAACAACAACAGATCCCGCGCTAACTGATTTTATTTCAGTTAGTATATGTTTATTTAATAATCCAGTCATTGTATCTTTACCAACTATTTTTTGTAATTCCTTTATTTGTTTTTTTAATTTTTTATTTTCTATTAATAATTCAGTATATCTTTTTTTGCATATTTCTTTTATGTCCATCATTATAAATCTCCCACATGAATTATAACATTTTTTAATTAATAAATTAAGCTTACTGACAAAAAATTTTACACTTATT
>CAYOMH010000031.1:0-6280 GCA_964405055.1 uncultured Muribaculaceae bacterium
ATAGATTACACAACCAATAATTACTAAAACAAAGAAAATAATTATACGACGAAAAAATAGTTGTTTCTTTTTTTTCTTCATATTTTACTCCTTATTATTACAAAGCGACCAATTATTGGTAATTTCTTTTCTTTATTTTTTAAAACGTTATTAATTCCAATTGCGGCATAAATAAAATTAATTAATATTACTAATCCGTAAATTATATTACTAACAATGTTACTCATTTCATTACGAATATATCTAATACTACCAGTACCTTCGTTAATAATTTTATCAGTAAATATATTAGCAAATAATAATTTATCAAGTAATATAGTTATAATTATTAAAATAGTAAAAAAAACTGATAAATTAATTCCTTGATTAATATGATGTTTAACATCTCTTTCATTACGATAAGGACTAAATAAACCAATTAGCCAAAAGAATAAAATATAAGATAATATTTTAAATACTCTAGTATCTATTAATCTTTGATTCATATCATTCTCCTACTTTAATTATATAGTGTTTTTATATATTTAACTGCATTTATAGTATTTTTTTACATATTTATACATCTTTTAAAATTTGTTTTAAGTATTTACCAGTTGCCGAATTAGCATTTTTACTTATTTCTTCTGGTGTACCAGTTGCAACAATATTTCCACCAGCATCGCCACCTTCTGGTCCTAAATCTATTATATGATCAGCCATTTTTATAACATGTAAATTATGTTCAATTACAATTACAGTATCACCATTATCAACAATTCTATTAAGAATATTTAATAATTTTTTTATATCATCTACATGCAAACCTGTTGTTGGTTCATCAAGAATATAAATACTTTTACCTGTTGGTTTTTTTTGTAATTCCTTGGCCAACTTAACTCTACCGGCTTCACCGCCAGATAGAGTTGGGGCACTTTGACCAAGAGAAATATATGATAAACCAACATCCATCATTATTTGAAGTTGATGTCTTATCTTTGGATTATTTTCAAAAAATTCTACTGCTTCTTCAACACGCATATCTAAAACATCAGCAATATTTTTACCTTTATATTTAATATTTAATGTTTCAGTATTATATTTTTTGCCATTACATACATCACACGGTACATAAACATCAGGTAAAAAATGCATTTCAATTTTTTTTACGCCATCGCCCCAACAAGCTTCACATCTTCCACCTTTAACATTAAAACTAAATCTACTTTTGTTGTATCCACGGATTTTTGCTTCTTTTGTATTAACAAAAACATCGCGAATATCATCAAAAACACCAACATATGTTGCCGGATTACTTCTTGGAGTTCTTCCAATTGGATCTTGGCTAATTAATACAACTTTATCAATGTCATTTATGCCGGTAATTGAATCGTGTAATCCTATTTCATACTTAGAATTATATACTTTTTTCATTAAAGCCTTATATAGAATTTCAATAATTAAAGAACTTTTTCCAGATCCACTTACACCAGTTACACAATTTAATTTACCAATTGGAAATTTAACATTAATATTTTTTAAATTATGTTCTTTTGCTCCTTTAATAGTTATATATTTTCCACTGCCTTTTCTTCTAGATTTTGGAACATCAATTTTTAATTCACCTGATAAATACTTACCAGTTAAACTATTTTTATTATTCATTACTTCTTTTGGAGTACCTTCAGCTACAATATATCCACCATTATTTCCAGCTACAGGACCAATATCAATTAAATAATCTGCCGCCATCATTGTTTCTTCATCATGTTCAACAACTATTAATGTGTTACCTAAATCTCGCATTTCTTTTAAAGATTTTATTAACTTTTCGTTATCAACTTGGTGTAAACCAATACTTGGTTCATCTAAAACATAAATTATTCCCGAAAGTTTACTTCCAATTTGAGTTGCCAATCTAATTCTTTGACTTTCGCCACCAGATAGAGTTCCTGCATTTCTTGATAATGATAAATAATTTAAACCAACATTATCTAAAAAATCCAATCGACTTTTAATTTCTGATAATAATAAACTAGCAATTTTTGTTTCTTCATTTGATAATTTTAAATTATTTAAAAAATTTTTTAATTCTTTAATACTCATTAAGCATAAACTAAATATGTTTTTATCATTTATTTTTACTGATAATACATCTTCTTTTAATCTTGCACCATGACAGATAGGACATTCGCTCTCCATCATATATCCTTCAATCCAATCTCTCACCCATGTACTTTTTGTTTCAATGTATCGTCTTTCTAAATTATTAATTATTCCTTCATAATTACTAGTACTGTATCTTACATCACCTTTTTGAGATACATATTTAAATTTTATTGGTTCAGCTGTTCCATATAAAATAATATCAAGTTCACTTCTTGCCATATCTTTAATTTTTTTATTAATATCAATTTTATAATGTTCACAAACTGTTTCAACCATAGTTAGATAAGTACCTTGGTCTTTGTTAAATGTTAATATTCCACCTTGTTTAATTGATTTATTTTGATCAGGAATTACTAAACTTTCATTAATTTTTAGTTTGACTCCCAAACCTTTACATTCTGGACAAGCCCCATAGGGTGAATTAAATGAAAACATTCTTGGTTCTAAACTAGCCAAAGAAAAATTACACTTTAAACAAGCATATTTTTCACTCATCATTATTTCTTCTTTGCCAATTATATTGATTAAAACTTTACCATCAGCCATTTTTGTTGCTAATTCAATTGCTTCAAATAATCTACTTCGATCATCTTTTTTTAAAATTAATCTATCAATAATTACTTCAATATTTGCTTTTGTTTGTTTTTCCAAAACAATATTTTCACTTAAATCAAAAACTTCACCATTAACGCGAACTCTTACAAAACCATCTTTTCTTAAGTTGTCTAATAAATCTTTATGCGTTCCCTTTTCACCACGAATAACTGGCGCTAATATTTCTAATTTTGTTCCTTCTTCAAATGATAAAATTTTATTTGTCATTTCTTCAATACTTTGACTTTTAATAGGAATATCATGAGTTGGACAATATGGAATACCAATTCTTGAATATAGCAATCTTAAATAATCATATATTTCAGTAACAGTCCCAATAGTACTTCTTGGATTTTTATTGGTTGATTTTTGGTCAATTGCTATGCTTGGACTTAATCCTTCAATTGAATCAACATCTGGTTTATCAGTTCCGCCTAAAAATTGTCTAGCATATGCACTTAAACTTTCAACATAACGTCTTTGACCTTCAGCATAAATTGTATCAAATGCTAAACTACTTTTACCACTTCCCGAAACCCCAGTCATAACAACTAGTTTATTCTTTGGAATTTCAATATTTATATTTTTTAAATTATTTTCTCTTGCACCTTTAATAATAATACTATCCATAATTAACCTCACTAATATTTCTATAATTGTTTTTTGTTTTGATATTTGCCAATAATTTTTAATGCTTTTTTATTACTTATAAATCGAGAAAGAAAAATAGCTACTTTCCATTTTAATCCCGGAATAATAATCATTTTATTTTTTAATGTTTGGTCAACTGCAATTTTAGCAATTTGTTTACTTGTTAAACCTTTATTAATAAAATTCGAACCAGCTGTTTGGTTAAATTTTGAATCGAATGGTCCTGGGCATAGAACACTAATTTGTACTTTTGATTTCAAATTTCTTAATTCTTCATTTATTGCTGTTGAAAGCTTAATTATATAACTTTTTGTCGCGTAATATGTACTTAATTTTGGTCCAGACATAAATCCAGCAACACTAGCAATATTTAATATATAACCATTATTTTTTTTAATCATTGATGATAAATATAATTTACATAAAATATGAACAGCTTTTATATTAACATCAATCATATTTAATTCTGTATCTAAGTTAGTTTCATAAAAATTACCAAATAATCCAAAACCAGCATTATTAACTAAAAAATCAATATTTTTGTTTGCTTCATATAATTTATTTATTTGTTTTATATCACTTAAGTCACATAAGAAAATTGTTGCTTTACTACAATTTTTTTTAGTAATTTCTAGTTCCTTTTTTTCTCTGCCAACAAGTATTAATTCATAACCTATATTATCTAAATAATATGATATTTCTCTTCCTAAGCCAGATCCTGCTCCAGTAACTAATGCTTTCATGCTTTCCTCCTAATCAGCTTTTAGTTCAAATAATATTTCTCTTAATTCGATTGCTCTTTCAAAATCAAAATTACGAGCCGCCTCATTCATTTCATTTTCAACATTTAAAATTAATTGGGCTTTTTCTTCTTTATTTAATTTTGCTTTTGGTTTTGCTTCATTGATTTTATTTGAAATTACTTCCTTAATTGGTTTAATTATTGGTTTTGGCACAAAATTATTTTCAAGATTATATTTTTCTTGAATTTCTCTTCTTCGATTTGTTTCTCTAATAGCTGCATTCATCGCATCACTTATTTTATCTGCATACATAATAACATGGCCATTAATATTTCGAGAACAGCGACCTATTGTTTGGATTAAACTTCGATCACTTCTTAAAAATCCTTGTTTATCAGCGTCCATAATACATATTAAACTTACTTCAGGTAAATCCAGACCTTCTCTTAAAAGATTAATTCCTACTAATATATCATAAAAACCCGTTCTTAAATCATGAATTATTTTTACTCTTTCTAAAGTTTTTACTTCATTATGTAAATATGCTACTTTCAAATTTAAATCTTTTAAATATGCAGTTAATTCTTCAGCCATTCTAATTGTTAAAGTTGTAATAAGTACCCGTTCATTTTGTTCTTTTCGTTTGCTTATTTCATTAATTAAATCATCTATTTGATTTTTTGTTGGTTTTATTTCAATTGTCGGATCAAGCAACCAAGTTGGTCTAATAATTTGTTCAATGGTTTTATTTTTTACTAATTCTAGTTCATAATCACCTGGTGTTGCTGATACATAAATAACTTGATTTAATTTTTCTTCAAATTCCGAAAATTTTAATGGTCGATTATCCAATGCGCTCGGTAATCTAAATCCATAATCAACTAGCGTTTGTTTACGGGCTCTGTCACCATTATACATCCCGCGTATTTGTGGTATTGTTGCATGTGATTCATCAATTACTAGCAAAAAATCTTTACTAAAGAAATCAATTAATGTATTTGGTGTTTCGCCTTCGTTTCGAAAAGATAAATGACGAGAATAGTTTTCAATACCATGACAAAATCCAGTTTCTAACAACATTTCCATATCATAATTTACTCGTTCTCTTAATCTTTGTTCTTCAATAAATTTATTATTATCTTTAAAATATTTTAATCTTTCTGTTAATTCAGACTTAATATTATTTACTGCTTCTTGTAAATTCTCTTCAGAAACAACAAAATGTGTTGCAGGAAATATACTTATTGTTTTTTTATTAAGTAAAACTTGGCCAGTTACAACTTCAAAAGTAGTAATTCTTTCTACTTCATCGCCAAACAATTCAACTCTTATACCATTTGATCTTTCATAAGCAGGAATTATTTCAATAACATCACCCTTAGCTCGAAATGTTCCTCTATGAAAATCAATATCACTTCTTTCATATGTCATATTAATCAATTTTTCTAATATTTCATTTTTAGAAATTTTGTTGCCAACATTTATAGTTAACATACTATCTACATATGACTTAGCATCACCAATACTATATATACAAGAGACAGACGCAACTACAATTGTATCAGGATAATTGATTAATGAGCTAGTTGCTGAATGCCTTAACTCATCAATTTCATCGTTAATAGATGAATCTTTTTCGATATAAGTATCAGTACTTGGTACATAAGCTTCTGGTTGATAATAATCATAATAGGATACAAAATATTCAACGTGATTATTTGGAAACAATTCTTTTAATTCAAGATATAATTGACCGGCCAAAGTTTTATTATGAGCAAGTACTAATGTTGGCTTTTGAACTTTTTCAATAACATTAGCTATAGTAAAAGTTTTTCCAGTTCCAGTTGCACCCAAAAGAACTTGGTTTTTATTACCAGCATTTAAAGATTGTACTAATTTTTCAATTGCTTTTGGTTGATCACCGCTTGGCGTATAATTTGACTCTATTTTAAACACAAATAATCACATCCAATCAAAGAGTATTATATCATATTAAAAATAATTTTATCGTTTGATAAAATTATTTTTAATAAGTTAATTTTGTTATTTTTTTTTGCTTTTTTTAGTTTTTTTTGCTTTTTGTTGCTTTTTTAATTCTTCTTTTTCTTCATCTTTAGCGTATTTATATCCAAAAAAATTAAATAAAA
>CAYOMH010000032.1:0-6254 GCA_964405055.1 uncultured Muribaculaceae bacterium
AAATATATCAGTAGCCATTTTAATTGAATCATGTCTAATTAATTCATTTTCAATTGTGAAGTAATCATCTTCAATTATAGAAATATCTTTATCAATATTTTCAGGATCAAGTAATACTTGATCCTTTTGTTCAGTTGTTTCATATTTTATTCTTATTTCTTCATCAATTAATTTATTATTAGCAACAACAACTGATATCTTTTTTTTACCTAAGTATTGATTTAGTAAATTAATATGATCACTTACTTTAAAGTTATCTGTTTCACCCGGTTGAGTCATCATATTACAAGCATACATTATTCTAGCATTAGAATTATCAATCGCATTAATTATTTCTTGAATTAATAGATTAGGTAAAATGCTAGTATAAATACTGCCCATACTTAAAATAATTAAGTCAGCTTCATTAATGGCACTGATTGCATCAGGATTAGCTTGGGGATTTTCTTTATAAAAAACTCTTTCAATTTTCTTTTTGGCTGCAGTTATATTATGTTCACCATCAATAATTTTCCCATCAGCAGTTTTAGCCATTAAATGAACTGATTCTTCAGTTAAGGGTATTACTTTACCTTTTAAGGATAATATTTTAGCTAATTGTTCAATAGCGTCACTTAAACTTCCACATATATCTTTAGAACTAGTTAATAATAAGTTACCAATAGTATGGCCATCTAAATCACTACTAGTTGAAAAACGATAGTCAAATAGTTGTTCTAAAAATAAGGATTCAGCTTTAGATAATGCTACTAATACTTTTCTTACATCACCTACAGCGGGAATTCCAAATTCTTCTCTTAATCTACCAGTGCTTTTTCCATCATCACATACTGATACAATTGCACTTATGTCAACCGGAAATTCTTTTAAGCCTTTAAGGAGAGCACTCATTCCAGTGCCACCACCTAAAACAACAATTTTTTTATTCATGATTACCTACCTAATTAATTATAACATATAAAAAAATTATTTTTAAATTATAAAATATAGTATAATTAAATTGTAATTATATATGAATATAAATAAAGGAGGAATTATTATGGCAAAGAAAAAGACTAATGAAAATGTTGATGTTACTATTGATAATATAGTTAATCAAATCAAAGAGTTAGTCCAAAAAGGTAATATTGCTAGAGTAGTAATAAAAAAAGCAGACCACACATATTTAGATATGCCTCTTAGTGTTAGTGTTGTTGGCGTTATGTTTGCTCCGTTCTTAGTAATTGCTGGATTATTAACTGCAATCGGTGTTAATTGTGATGTATCAGTTTACACCGATACAAATAAAGAAATCGTTATTAATAAAGTAAAAGATAAGCAAACTTGATTTTTTATTAAAATTTGTTATAATATCCCCTCAAAAGGGGATATTTTTTATGTCATTAATATTAAATGATCAAGCAATAATTCAATATATAGAAATGATTAATCGAATTAAAGATTATAATAACTTTTTAAAAATTTATGAAACTATAGCTAGAGAAGAAGATCGAATATTTATTTTAATGAGTATTAGAAACTCATTCTTTAAATTAGAATCTTTACCATTAGTTGAATCAGCGGAAGATCGAAAAAAAATAATTGCTAGTATTAAAGATGAATGTGTTGTTAAAGGATTTAATTGTTTATTAACTCCAAGTAATGAAAATATAATAATGTATGAAGGAGTATTAGATCCAAAAATAAAAATTGGAGTTGAATTAGAATCAGTTGGTGAAAAAAATCAGCATTTTATTAATTTTAAACAAATAAATGATTGGCAATTTAAAGATGATATATCTCTAAAAAATATTGGTTTAGAAGTATGTTCACCACCAATGAAATACACAGTTCAAAATTTACGAGCATTAAAAGCTCATTGTGAATTTTTAAAAGCAAATAACTTTATGATAAATTCAAATTGTGGTGGACATCTTCACTTTGATCAAAAAATTTTATCCAATCCAGATGCTTGGCTAAATTTTTTAACAATTTTTTCCTTGTTAGAAAAAGATTTATATCTATTATTAAATCAAGCTGATGATAATCTAAGACCAAATGCCTTAATATTTGCTAAACCAACAACGGAAATTTGTAATAAAGTTGTTAATTATTTAATTAAGTATATGGACGCCCCAGCAATTATTTTTTATGGATTAATCAAATCACCACAAATTGAATCGGGATTAGATCGTGATCATGGCATAAATTTTCTAAATCTTGGTAATCTCAATAAAGATACAATTGAACTAAGAATTCCAAATGGGACATTAGAATTTGAAGAATTATATCTTAATATATTATTAATTGGAGCATTGTTAAGTAAATGTGAAGAATTATCCAATAATGTTGAAAAGGAAATTAGTTTTTATAATGAATTATATTCAGTTTTAAAAAACAATTATCGAAGGGTAGAATTATTACTTAACTTATTATTTGGAAATAATCAAGAACTTAAAAATATGTATATAAAAAGATATAATTCTCATCAATATGATCCAATTATTGCCTCAATGTTTAAGCAAAGAGTTGATTTTGCTTTTAAAAAAGAAGTCATTGATCAAATTGGTTTATATAATTTTAATAAAGGTTTTTGTAAAACAAATCAATAATGATTTGTTTTCTTTTTCCAAAAATTTTTAAGTATATTTTTTATAATAAAATGATATAATAAAAATAGAACTTGGAGGCAACAATGAAAGTATCTTGGATAAATAATATAAAAGAATCTGGTAATAAAGAATGAATATATATGTTAATAATCATAATATTTTATTAATTGTTTTAATTACTTTTTTAGCTAGTTTTTTAATTGTTCCATTAGCTAAAAAAATAGCTCTTCATATTGGCGCAATTGATTGCCCTGATGAGCGAAAAGTACATATTATTCCAACACCAAGATTAGGAGGTTTAGCTATTTTCTTAGCATTTTTAGTTGGTTATATGTTATTTGCTAAACAATCAACTGAAATGTTAGCAATTTTAATAGGTGGTTTTTTAACTTTCTTTGTTGGTTTTATTGATGATATAAAACCCGTAAGAGCGCGTTATAAATTTATTGGTCAAATTATAGCTGCTTCAGTTATCCCAATTTATGGTGGTATCATTCTAAAAGATATTAATGCTTTTGGTTTAACAATAAACTTTGGAATTTTAAGTATTCCTTTTACAATATTTTTTATTGTTGCCATTATGAATGCCATTAATTTTATTGATGGGATTGATGGACTTTCAAGTGGAATAGCCGCTATTTATTTTTTAACTATTGGGATTATTGCCATAATTATGAATAAAATGGGTGGCTTAGATATTGTTCTTTGCTTTATAATGCTTGGTTCAACCATTGGCTTCTTAGTTCATAATTTTCCACCAGCTACAATATTTGTTGGTGATGCTGGTGCTTATTTTTTTGGTTATATAATCGCGGTTATTGCTTTATTAGGATTTAAAAATGTAACGATGACTTCATTAATTATTCCCCTAGTTATTTTAGCCATTCCAATTCTTGATGTTATTTCATCTATCTTAAGAAGAACAATAAAAAAACAAAAATGGGATCACGCTGATAAGGAACATTTCCATCATCAATTATTAAAAATGAATTTAGGAACTAAAAAAACGATTTTAATAATTTACTTAGTTGATATTGCTTTTGCTTCTGTATCAATTTTCTATGTATTAGGTGACCGAAAAATTGCTATGGTAGTATATATGTTATTAATGATTTTATTAGTGATATTTGTAATGAAAACAAATTTAATATTTGAACACAAAAAGAAAAGAGGTAAAAAATGATTGCATATGATTTTGATCAAACTATTTTTGATGCTGATAGCTCAATTGGTTTTTATAAATATTGTTTAAGTAAAAGACCATTGTTAGTAATTTATCACGCTATATTAGCAATTCCTTATATTGTTATGTATTTGTTAAAAATAAAAACTAGAAATCAAACTATTGATAAAATATTTAGTTTTGTTCCAAAACTAAATAATATAATTGAATTAGTAGAAGATTACTGGGATCTTAATGAAGGAAAAATAAAAACTTGGTATAAGGAAGTATATGATCCAAATGATGTAATTATTTCAGCAACTTATGATTTTATTTTAAAACCAATTTGTGCTAGACTAAATATTAAAAATTTAATTTGCACTGATTATCATATTGGTAAAGGTAAAACTGTTGGAATGTATTGTTACAAAGGAAATAAAATAAAATTATTCGAAAAAAGATTTAAGAATCAGAATATAACTAAAGCTTATAGTGATTCACCATCAGATATTCCTTTACTTGAATATGCTAAAGAAGGTTATGTAGTTATTAAAAACAAAATAATTCCATATGAAAAAAATATATTTAAAAAGATTAGGAGAAAACTAGTATGAAAATTAATGTTGGTGTAAGTGCTAGACACGTTCATATAACTGCCGATAATTTTAAAAAATTATTTGGTGATATACCTTTAACTAAAAGAAATGATTTAAATCAAGTTGGTGAATTTGCTTCTGATCATTTATTGACTATTAAAGGCCCAAAAGGGCAAATCGATAAGGTTAGAATCTTAGGACCTTTTCGACCATATACTCAAGTTGAAATAGCGAGAACTGATGCTTTTAAACTTGGCGTTAATCCACCAGTTGCCGCTAGTGGTAATTTAGATGGTTCAGCACCAATTACTTTAATTAATGGTGATAAAGTTATTGAATTAAATGAAGGATTAATTATTCCGGAAAGACATGTTCATTTACCCAAAGATAAAGCCATCGAACTAGGTTTAAATAACGGTGAAGAAGTAAATATATTAGTTGATGGAATAAAAGGTGGATCCTTAAAAGCATTTACTAAAGTATCTGATAATGCTTATTTTGAAATTCATTTAGATACTGATGATGCTAATGCATTTTTATTAAATAATGGTGATGAAGTAGAGTTATATGTGGAAAATAGGTAATGTTGAAATAAAGAATAAAATAGTTTTTGCTCCAATGGCCGATATAAGTAATACTAGTTATCGTAAAATCATTAAAGAGATGGGAGCAGGACTAATTTATGCCGAAATGGTTTCAGATAAAGCATTAGTTTATGATAGTTCTAAAACAATTGAATTATTAAAAATGACTGACTATGAAAGACCAATTGCTCAACAAATATTTGGAAGTGATGAAAAATCATTTGTTATTGCGGCAAAAAAAATTATGGAAATAATGAATCCGGATATTATTGATATTAATATGGGATGTCCAGTACCAAAAGTAGCAGTTAAAGCTCAAGCTGGAAGTGCCTTATTAAAAGATGTTAATAAAATTGAAAAAATTGTTAATAGTGTCGTAAATGCTGTTAATGTCCCAGTTACAGTAAAAATTCGTAGTGGTTGGGATGAAAATAGTATTAATGCGGTTGAAGTAGCAAAAGCTTGTGAACGAGCTGGAGCTAAAGCTATAACTATTCATCCAAGAACAAGAAGTCAAGGTTATAGTGGTAAAGCTAATTGGCAAATAATTAAGGAAGTAAAAGCAAGTGTTAATATTCCTGTAATTGGTAATGGCGATGTTACGAGTTGCTATTTAGCTAAACAAATGCTTAGCGAAACTAATTGTGATGCTGTCATGATTGGCAGGGGAGCTTTAGGTAATCCTTGGTTAATTAAAGAATGTATTGAATATATTGAAAATGGTATAGAACCAAAAAGAGTTAGTCCCAAAGAAATAATTACTATGTTAAAGAAACATTTTAATTATTTAATTGAAGATAAAAATGAAAAAGTTGCTTTACTAGAAATTAGAAATCATGCTTTATGGTACATTAAAGCATTACCAAATAGTAAAGAAATTAAGAATGAAATAATGAAAACTACTAGCGCAATAGAGTTGTTTAATTTATTAGACAATTATTTAAATAATCAATTAAAAAACTAATTAATAAATTAGTTTTTTTCTTTACATATAATATTAAATGCGTTATATTTGTATCATAGAAATGGTGAAAATAAATGAAAAAAGTCATCGTCATACTAACTATTACTTTATTATTAATTCTACCGAAAGGAGTTAATGCCACTGCTAATACACTAAAGGCAAGAACAGATTATACATCAATCGAATTATTTTGGGAGTATGCCTCAATTATTACCGAAGTAAATTTCGAGAATGCAATTAGTGTTCCTGTCGGGGTAACATCGTGGGATGTATCAGAAGATGGTGATGGGACCGTAATGGCTTATATAATTGATGATGGACTTGGAACAAGCACATATAAATTATATATTCAAGGAA
>CAYOMH010000033.1:0-1086 GCA_964405055.1 uncultured Muribaculaceae bacterium
GAACGTGAAGGCTTTACTTCACCAAATCATCGATTAATTAATTTTTTTCAAGATGTTGTGAATCGTAATCATCAAAGAATTATTTTTTCTGTGTTGCCATCACATTTATATACAATTGAAGAAATATTTACATCTTTACAAAATACTCATCGTAAAGTAGTAATTATGGGTCAAAAATTACAAAAGATAATTAATATGGCAATTGAACAAGGATATTTGAAAATTAATCCAAGTTTAATTGGTGATTTATCTAATATTGATGATGAAAAAGCAGTTATATTAGTTGGTGATGATAAAGAAAAACCATATCAAGCATTTAATAAAATAATTGATAATAATGATAAATTTATTAAGTTAAAAGAAACTGATACATTTGTTTTTGCTTCACCATCTTATGATGATAGTGAAAACATTTTAGTTAAATTATTAAATGATATTTCTATGCTTGGTGCAAAAACTATTACAATTCCTAAGAATAAAGAAATTCTTCATCATGCTTCTAGTGAAGATTTAATGATGATGATTAGATTAATTAACCCTAAATATTATATGCCAGTTAAAGGTGAATATCGTTATCAAGTTGAAAATGGTAATTTAGCTTATAGTTTAGGTATTGCTAAAGAAAATATTTTATTAAAACAAAACGGTGATATTGTAACATTTGAAAATGGGGTCTTAATTGATAATTTTGATCACATTGATGTCAAAGATGTTTTAATTGATGGTATTAGTAATGAAGGTATTGGCGATTTAGTAATGAAAGATCGTGAATTATTAAGCGAAAATGGTATTGTTTTAATTAGTGCTACTTTAGCTAAAAGAGGCAAGAAAATAATTTATGGTCCTGAAGTCGTTACTAGAGGATTTATCTATGTTAAAGATTCATTAGAAATGGTTCAAGAAATTAAAAACATAAGTGAACAAATATTTAAAGATAATGTAATAAATAACTATATAGATTATAATAAAGTTAAACTAGAGATTAGAGAAAGCTTATCAAAATATCTATATGAAGAAACTGAATGTACACCAATGATTATTACCGTTATTCAAGAAATATAAAAACAGAATTTATTCTGTTTTTTT
>CAYOMH010000033.1:1186-6240 GCA_964405055.1 uncultured Muribaculaceae bacterium
GCTCCTTATTTAGATAAAAACGACAAGAAAATAATTGGTAAAATTGAAAGCTATAAATTAAACACTAAAGCAACTAGAGGATTACTATTAGCAATTAAAACTGATTTTCCAACCAGTTTTATTGAAATAAAAGGCAGTGAAGCTCCAACTGCATTTACGTTATATGATTTGAATTATAATAAAATTGATTATAGTTTTGCTAATAATAAAATTATTTTAGAAAAATCTATTTTAATCAGTCAATTAATAATTGTTATTGATTATGAAACTAATACCAATTTTGATTTATTATTTAATGGTACTGAAAATTTTAGTGTTATTCTTAATGATTCAATAATTAAACAATATGAAATAAATTTTATTCACGAAAATTTATTTAGCGATCGATTAAGAAATTTTGGTATATATACTAAAGCCAAATACACTTCATACTTATTTTATGTTATGTATTTATATAATTATAAATATTATGATCTTTCATTAGCTGAGGAAATTAAAACTACCGATGAAGGTAATTATGATTTTATTACCTCAAAATATAATTATTATTCACGTGATAAAATTATTTTTAAAGATTACTTAGTCTTATCAAATGCTAATCAAAATTTAAACGAATATATTACTTTTCTATCAGATCCCAATAAACTTAAAATAAGTGGGGAAATTGATTATCAAAAAAATGGTATTTATTTAATAAACTATCAATATGATAATTTGCTTATTTCTAAATATGTAGTAGTAATAAATGATTTAGTAGTTAATGAATGTAAGCCAATAATCGAAGAAAAAATAATTTATAACGAGATAGTGAAGTATAGGCAATGTAAAGAAAAAATAAATACTAGTGTAAAATTAGTTGAACCAAAAGTAATTGAGAAAATAATAAAAAAAGACTGTCAAAGTAAACAGCCTAAAGCAATTAGAAAAGATTTTAGTCTAGCTTATGTAATTCCTGGAATTCCCTTAATATTAATAATATTATTGATTAATAAAAGAAAATATAAAACAAATAAAATAAAATTAAAACGATTACGAAAATAATTGAAGGAAAAAATCTTTGAAAGAAAGTAGCTTTTATTTTTTCTTTTTCTTCTTTTTTTTCTTTCTTTTTGTTATCAACTTCAAGCAAAGTTTTATCAAATTCTTTTCGCTTTGGAGCGTTTTCTAAAGCATATTCATGAAAGATGCTAATAATTTCTAAACAATTATTAATTTGTTCATTTTCAATTTCATTTAAATCACTAGTATTTATTAAATTATTTATTTCCTCAACCATTAATTGATATTCTTCATTATTTTTTACAGCTAAAGTTTTAATTGGTTTATCATCAACATTTAATTCATCTATTTCTATATAGATACTAGTATCATAATTTAATTTTTCTTTTATATAATCACTTGCTGATTTACTATTTAATTTAGCAAAGTATTGCAAATTATCTTTAATTTTAATTATTTCTTCGTCATAAGAAATTTGGTCAATTTCTTGATTGCTTAGTTTTAGATCAAATTCCCTTATTGCTTGTTCGTTTTTCTTTTTTAAATCATTAAATGAAACTAAAAAATCTATATTCATGTTTATTCACCTATTTATAGTATATTGTAAATTAATGAAAAATTCAATTTTAATATGATATAATTTGTTATAGAGAGTGGTGATGTAATGAAAAAAATAATTGATGGCAATGAAGCTTGTGCCAATAAAGCCTATCTTTTTAGTGAGATAAGTGCAATATACCCAATTACACCTTCCAGCCCAATGGCTGCTAAAATAGATGAACTAAGTTATACTGATAAAAAAAATATATTTTATGATTCAGTATCAGTAATTGAAATGCAAAGTGAAGCCGGTGCTGCCGGCATGATGCATGGTTCGTTACAAAGTGGTTTATTATCTTCGACATTTACTTCAAGTCAAGGATTACTTTTAATGTTACCAAATATGTATAAAATGGCTGGTGAAATGTTACCGGCAGTTATTCATGTTGCTTCAAGAAGTATTGCAACTCATGCATTATCAATATTTGGTGATCATCAAGATATATATGCTGCCAGAGCAACAGGTTTTTGCATATTATCTTCATGCAATGTTCAAGATGCAAGTAATTTAGCTGCCGTAACTCACTTAAGTGCGATTAGAGGCAGTATGCCATTTATTCATTTTTTTGATGGCTTTAGAACTAGTCATGAAATAAATACAATTGAAGAAATACCTGATGAAGAATTATTAAAATTAGTGGATCATGAAGCAATAAAAAGATTTAGAGAAAAAAGTATTAATTTAAGTAATAAAAATTCTCGTGGTATGGCTGAAAATGAAGATATTTATTTTCAATCTACGGAAGCAAGAAATAAAAATTATAATGATATTGTCCCAATTGTAGAATATTATATGAATCAAATAAATTCATTAACTAATTCAAATTATGCTCCTTTTGTTTATTATGGTGATGAAAATGCTAAAAATATTATTGTGGCTATGGGAAGTATTTGTGACACTATAAAAAATGTTATTGATGAAGCTAATAAAAATGGTGAAAAATTAGGTTTAATTACAGTTCATTTATATCGCCCATTTAGTGAAGAATATTTTTTAAAAGTATTACCAAAATCAGTTGAAAATATTGCTGTACTTGATCGAACAAAAGAAGCAGGAAGTAATGGGGAACCACTATATTTAGATGTTTGTAGTATTGTTAGCAAATTAAATATTAATGTATATGGTGGCCGTTTTGGTTTATCAAGTAAAAATACTGATATATCTGATATTTACTCAGTATATGAAATGTTAAATAATAATCCAAGACACAATTTTACTATTGGAATTGAAGATGATATTACTAATTTAAGTTTACCAAAAACTAATTTTAAAATTAATAATGAATATCAAGAAATATTAATATATGGATTTGGTTCTGATGGAATGGTTAGTGCTAGTAAAGATATTTTAAAAATCATTGGTGAAGAAAAACAATTATTTGCCCAAGGATATTTTGAATATGATTCCAAAAAAAGTAATGGCATAACTATTTCTAATTTAAGATTTAATCATCATAAAATAAGAGCACCATATTATGTTACTGAACCATCAACAATAATTGTTACTAAAGATAATTATTTAAGAATGTTTGATTGTTTAAGTAAAATTAAACAAAATGGAACATTTATTTTAAATACATCTAAAACAATTGAACAATTAAATGATTTTTTACCTTATTTAGTAAAAAAACAATTAATGGAAAAGAATGTAAAATTATTAATAATTGCAGCTGATGAAATTGCTGCTAAACATGGTATTAGCGGTAAAATAAATACCATAATGCAAGTTCTATTATTAAAAATGATGGGTATTGAAGACTATCAAAATATTATGAAAGAAAGATTAACTGAAAGATTTATTACTAAGGGTCAAGATGTTGTTGATGCTAATATAAATGTTTTAGATGAAGCTTTAAATAATATCATTGAAGTACCACTTAATTTTACTTTAACTGAGGAAGAAAATAAGCCAAAGAATATCTTTGAAATTATTAATAGTCGTGAAGGAAATAATTTAAAAGTAAGTGAAGTTTTAGATATTAAAGAAGGTATTTTTCCTGGGGCCTTATCAAAAAAAGAAAAAAGAAATTTAAGCCCATTAATATCTACTTGGGATAAAGAAAAATGTATTGAATGTGGTTTATGTTCATTTGTTTGTCCACATGCAGTTATTAGACCATTTATATTTGACGCGGATAATAAATATGCCCCATATGCTCGTGATGAAAAAGCGAATACCGGAAAGAAATTCTATATTGCCATTAGTGGTGCTGATTGTACTGGTTGTGCTCAATGTATGACTGCTTGTCCAACAAAAGCTTTATCATATGGAGAGTTTTCTCAAGAAAAACAATTAATTGCTAACGATTTATTTAATAATTATCAAAATCCAGATACTGATAATAAATTTAGTGTTAAAGGTAGTCAATTAATTAAACCAAAGTTTGAATTTTCTGGTGCATGTGCAGGTTGTGGTGAAACCCCATATATTAAATTGTTAACTCAACTTTATGGTGATGAACTAATTATTGCTAATGCAACTGGTTGTTCATCAATTTATGGTGGTAGTGCACCTTCAACTCCTTATTCTATTCCTTGGTCTAATTCATTATTTGAAGATAATGCTGAATATGGATTAGGATTATATTATGGACAAAAGAAATTAAGAAATCGTCTTAAAAATATTATGGAAAATAGTATTGAAGCTGTTGATTTAGATACTAAAGAATTATTTAATACTTGGTTAAATAATATGAACAATTATGAAATAACTGCTAAAGTAAGTAAAGATATATTAACTAAAGAAATACCTCAAGAAATTAAAACTTTATCTGCATATTTACCAGCATCAAGTATTTGGTGTATTGGTGGCGATGGTTGGGCATATGATATTGGCTTTGGTGGTATTGATCATGTTTTATCAAGTAATGAAAATATTAAGATATTAGTTCTTGATACTGAAGTATATTCTAATACTGGTGGTCAAGCAAGTAAATCAAGTGGTCTTGGTCAAGTAGCTCAATTTGCTGATTTTGGTAAGAAAACTAATAAAAAAGATTTATTTAAAATCGCAATGACTTATCCAAATGTTTATGTTGCAAGTATTGCTCTTGGAGCAAATTACATGCAAACTATTAAAGTATTTAAAGAAGCTAAAGAACATAATGGTCCTTCAATAATTATTGCTTATTCACCATGCTTAGAACACGGAATAAAAGGTGGTCTAGGCAAAGGAATAGATGCTGAAAAATTAGCTGTAAAATCTGGTTACTCATTATTAATGCGTTATAATCCAAATGAAGAAAAATTATATTTAGATTCACCAGCACCAGATTTTAATTTATATAATGATTTTCTTGATAGTGAAGTTCGTTATCGTTCCTTAAAATTAAAAGATGAAAATTTAGCTAAAGAATTATATGAACAAAATAAAATAGCAGCCCAAAAGCGTTATGATTATTATTCATCACTAGCTAAGAATTAGATTATGAATATTATATTCATAATCTTTTTTT
>CAYOMH010000034.1:0-3505 GCA_964405055.1 uncultured Muribaculaceae bacterium
AGAAAAGAAATACAGAAAATTATTAAATCAAATAAAAGTTGATTATCAAAATGATATTATTTCAAAAAAAGATTTAGAAAAATTTAAAGATAGATACATGTTTAAGCTAAATGATATTTTATTACAAACGGAAGAATTAAATAATAGTAATGCTAGTGAAGAAAATATCAGCAGAATCAACAAAATAAAATCTATTGGAAAATTGGATATAATTGATAGAAATATATTAAATGAATTAGTAGATACAATATATATTCATGAAGACAAAAATGTTGAAGTGATATTCAAATATAAGAATTTATATGAAGATGCCTTAAGTTATCTGAAATAGCGAAAAAATGTGATATAATTGATTAGTAAAGTTTCTTACAAAAAGGAGCGATCTCTATGAGTAATAAAAATGAAAATCAAAAGTTGGACAAAACAAATATAAATTGGTATCCAGGGCATATGGTAAAAACAAAACGTTTAATTGGTGATGCTGCTAAAATTATTGATGTAGTTTATGAAGTAATTGATGCAAGAATACCATATTCTTCAAAAATAGTTGATGCACCTAATATCATAAAAAATAAACCCAAAATTTTAATTATGACAAAGTATGATCTTTGTGATAAAAAAGAAACAGATAAATGGGTTAATTATTATATTAACGAAGGATATACAGTATTAACTGTTAACTTAAAAAATAATCGAGACTATCAAAAAATAATTGAAGCAACAAAAAAAACAGTCATTAAGAAAAAAACTGGTGATATTAATGTTTTAGTTATTGGTATTCCTAACGTTGGCAAAAGTACTTTAATTAATACTTTAGCTGGTAAAAAAAGTCAAAAAGTAGAAAATAAACCAGGAGTAACAAAAAATCTCGTTTGGCTTAATACAAAACACAATATTAAAATATTAGATACTCCAGGTATATTATGGCCCAAACTTGAACCAGGTGTTGCTTTAAATTTAGCAGCAGTTAGTTCAATTAAAGAATCAATTGTTCCTTTAAATGAAATATCATTTCATATTATTAGTTTATTAAAAAAATATTATCCGAATTTATTATCTCGTTATAATGTTGATGCTAATGATTCATTTGAAAATATTTATTTTAATATTGCCAAAAAAATTGGAGCTATTAAAAACAATGAAATAAATGATGAGAAAGTTGATTTAATGATTATTAACGATGTTAAGAATGAAAAAATAATTAATATTACATTTGATCGGATTTAATATGGATTTATTATTTTATGAAAAACAATTATATGAGAAAGAAATATATATAATCGCCGGTGTTGATGAAGTCGGAAGAGGACCAATAGTTGGTCCAGTTGTTGCAAGTGCAGTAATTCTTCCTAAAAACTATTCCTTACCTGGATTAACTGATTCAAAAAAATTATCGGCAAAAAAACGAGAATATTTTTATGATATTTTATGTAAAGAAGCATTAGGTATAGGAATTGGGATTGTTAGCGCTAAAGAAATTGATCAAATTAACATTTTAGAAGCAAGTAAAAAAGCAATGATCATTGCTATCAATAATTTAAATGTTATTCCCAAATATATTTTAATTGATGCAGTAAAGCTTAAAATTGATATTCCAAGTTTAAGTATTATTAAGGGTGATGCCAAAAGTTTAAGCATTGCCGCAGCCTCAGTTATTGCCAAAGTTACCAGGGATAGAATGATGGATGAATTAGATAAAAAATATCCTCAATACGACTTTAAAAGTAATAAAGGTTATCCAACCAAAAAACATTTAGAGGCAATAAATGAATATGGTGTCTTATCAAATTATCGATTTACTTTTAAACCAATTAGTGATTTAATGAACAAAGGTGGTATTATTCATGAAATTCAAGATTAATAAAAAATTATTAAATTTTATTATTATTTTTATCACAATATTATGTATAGAAATAATAATAAAAGGAATTCGTAACGGTTATTTATTAAATTCTTCAATGTTAAGAATATTATTAAGTACATCAATAATTAGTTATATTATTTCGACATTAGTATCTAAGTTAAATGATAAAAAAGCAATGACTATTAATTTAGTTATTAGTTTTATTATTAGTTTTTATGCATGGTTACAAATTGGTTTATATCGTTATGTTGGCACTTATATGTCATTTAATAATACCTCACAAGGAACAAAAGTAGTTGAATTTATTGGCGATTTTTTAGCTAATATTCCTCAAGATTTTTATTTAATATTTATTCCTTTTGGTTTGTTATTATTAATTAATTTATATTTACGTATTGGTAACAAAAAAAATATAATTAAAATTGAATTAACTAATCGTAAATCAAAATATTCGTTATTTAAAACCAGATCAATTAAAATTGTAGTTGTTTTATTTTCTATGTATTGTTATTATTTATCCTTAATTTCTCCAGCAATGCAAAGTAAATATCAAACCGAAAAAAATATTGATTTATTTATTATTCCAAGTAATCAAACAGTAGCGGTTAATCAGTTTGGATTACTAGTTTATGGATTAACTGATTTTAATAATTTTATATTTAAATTTGAAAGTCCAGTAGAAGAAGCACCAAATGTTAAACCAAGTAAACCAATTGTTGTTGATGATAGTCGAACTATTGATGATACTTTATGGGAAAAAATAATGAGTGAAGAAACAAAATCAACATTTAAAAACTTAAATAATTATTTTATTAGTCAAAGAATTTCTCCTAAAAATAATTATACAGGTAAATTTAAAGATAAAAATGTAATTGTTATTATGATGGAATCAGTTGGAATGTTAGGAATTAATGAAGAGTATTTTCCAACTTTATATAAATTATGGAGTGAAGGAATAAGTTTTTCTAATTTTTATTCACCAAGAAACAGTTGTCCGACTGGTAATAACGAAATGTCAGCAATGACAGGCTTATTTTCTATTGCAGATAGTTGCACAGCCAATGCATATCGTAATAATAATTATCCACAAGCAATGTTTTATAAATTTAGTAATCAAGGTTATTATGCTAGTACTTATCATAATTATAGTGATGTGTTTTATTATCGCAAAGATATTCATTTAAATTGCGGTAGTGAAATATATCGAAATGCTGCTGGTTTAGGAATAAAGAATGCTAATGATCGTAATTGGCCAAGTGATGTTGAGCTATTTACTAAAGGTTTACCATATTTTATTGATAAAGATAAATTTATTTCTTATATGACAACAGTAACAACTCATGCATCATATGATAGTAATAGTGAATTTGGAACTAAACATCTTGAATTATTTAAAGATCTTGAACAACCAAATTCAATCAAAAGATATTATTCTAAACTATATGAACTAGATTTAGCTTTAAAATATTTATTGGATGAATTAACATTAAAAGGAAAATTAGATGATACGGTTATAATATTATTTGGAGACCATCAACCATATGGTCTTGGTGAAAAAAAACAAATCGATATTTTAGGTGAAGAAGCAGGAATAAATAAAAATCTAGAAAAAACCCCATTAATAATATATAATAGTAAAAC
>CAYOMH010000034.1:3605-6222 GCA_964405055.1 uncultured Muribaculaceae bacterium
CAGGAATAAATAAAAATCTAGAAAAAACCCCATTAATAATATATAATAGTAAAACTAAACCAGAACATCATGATACTTATGCATCAATTATTGATATTTTACCAACAATGTTAAATTTGTTTGATATTGAACATGATCCAAGGGTTTATTTAGGCGTTGATATTTTTGATGAAAAAGCAACGCATAAAGCAATATTTCCAGATGGTTCATGGCAAGATGAATATGGTTATTACAATGCATCAAACGATACATTTATACCTAATGATGCTAGTTTATTAGAACCAGTTTATACTGAAGAAGAAATATTAGCAATAAATACCGAAGTGACATTAAAATTAAAAATGTCCACTTCAGCTATTAGAAATGATTATTTTTCCGATTTAAAAAAGAAAATTGAACAAACAAAATAAGAAAGGATTTGCTTATGAAAGATTTAGTAATCGTTGAATCACCAAGTAAAACAAAAACAATTGGTAAATATTTAGGAAATAATTACCATGTTGTATCAAGTATGGGACATATTAGGGATTTATCAACAACTGGTAAACATGGACTTGGTGTCGATGTTGAAAATAATTTTAATGCAAGTTATATTCCCATAAAAGGAAAAAGCAAAATAATTAGTGCACTTAAAAAAGATGTAAAAAATTCTAATAAAATATATCTTGCAACCGATCCAGATCGTGAAGGGGAAGCAATTAGTTGGCATTTAATGGAAGCATTAAATATAAATGATAATAATTATGAACGAGTTATTTTTAATGAAATCACTCAAAATGCAATTTTAGAAGCGTTCAAAAATCCTAGAAAAATCAATTTTGATTTAGTAAAAAGTCAAGAAACAAGAAGAATTTTAGATCGAATAATTGGTTTTAGATTAAGTAAATTAATGCGCTCAAAAACTGGTGGTAAAAGTGCCGGTCGTGTTCAAAGTGTTGCTCTAAAATTAATTGTTGATCGTGAAAGAGAAATAGAAAAATTTATTCCTGAAGAATATTGGGAAATTGATGCGAATTTTAGTGATTTTAGTGCAAAATTAGAAAAGTATCATGGTAAAAAAATTGAATTACATGGTGAAAATGAAGCTGATGAAGTATTAGAAGCTTTGAACAAATCATTTACTATTGATTCAATTGTTGAAAAAGAGAAAAATAAAAAAGGAATAATGCCTTTTATTACTTCAACTTTACAACAAAGTGCGGCTAATAAATTAAACTTTTCTTCTTCAAGAACAATGCGAATTGCGCAAAAACTTTATGAAGGTATTGATATTAGTAACGAAACAGTCGGGTTAATTACTTATATGCGAAGTGATTCAACTCGTTTATCTTCATCATTTATTGATGATGCTTTTGCTTACATAAAAAAACAATATGGACCAGAATATGTAGGTAATGTAAAAGTTAACAAGAAAAAAGAAAATATTCAAGACGCTCATGAAGCAATTAGACCAACCAGTTTATTAAGAACACCAGAACAAATGAAAGAATATTTAAGTAGTGATGAATATAAACTATATAAAATGATTTACATTAGAGCTTTAGCAAGTTTAATGGCAGATGCTAAAGTATTAACAACTTCAATAACCTTACTAAATAATGGCTATGAATTTAAAGCATCTGGTCAAGTATTAAAATTTCCTGGTTATTTAAAAATATATGCTGAATATGAAAAAAGTGAAGATATTATTTTGCCAAATTTAAAAGAATATAAAAGCAATGTATTAGTGGCTGAAGCTATTGAAAAATCACAACATTATACTAAACCATTACCAAGATTTACTGAAGCATCTTTAATCCATGAATTAGAAGCGCTTGGAATTGGCAGACCAAGTACATATGCAAGTATTATGGAAAAAATTAAAGAACGAGATTATGTTAATGTCGAAGATAAAAAATTTATACCTACTGAAATGGGAATGGAAATAACTGATAAACTTCAAGAAGGATTTAATCATGTTATTAATGTTGAATATACTGCTAAAATGGAAAAAGATTTAGATGAAATAGCTGATAATAAACAAGATAATATTAAAATTTTAAGTGATTTTTATAATGAATTTGAACCATTAGTTGAAAAAGCCTTTACAACTATGGAAAAAAAAGAACCAGTATCTACTGGTGAAATTTGTCCAGATTGTGGTGGTAACCTAATAGTTAGAAGAGGAAAATTTGGTGAATTTGTTGCTTGTTCTAATTATCCAAAATGTAAGTACATTAAAAAAGAGACTAGACAAATAAAAGAAATAATTGATTGTCCAAAATGTGATGGCAAAATAGTGGAAAAGAAAACAAGAAAAGGGAAAAGCTTTTATGGATGTACAAAATATCCTTCTTGTGATTTTGCTTCTTGGGATTTACCAATTAGTGAAAAATGTCCAAATTGTCAAGGAACATTAGTTGTAAAAAAAGAACAAATTAAATGTTTAAATTGTGACTATAGTCGTAATAATTAAAGAATAGTGTAAACTATTCTTTTTATTTTGCCAAATATTTGTAAATTGTTAATTTATTACTTTTTTTAAAAAATAATTAATGATATATTTAAACTAAGAAAGGGAAACAATCGTGAAAAAGAAACTTTTAATTATTATGTTGTTACTATTAATTCCATTTAA
>CAYOMH010000035.1:0-6138 GCA_964405055.1 uncultured Muribaculaceae bacterium
ATAATGGATTAAAAGTTAAATAACTTTGAATAATAGTTGGTTTAAATTCTTTAATAATAAATTACATATTATCTATCTTTTTTTAAGGTTATCTTCCCTTCTATTAATAAATAAATTATATCATAGTGATATAATTTTGCATTAATAAAAGAACTATTTTTATTTTACACTTTTAATCGTTTGTAATTCAAACCTATATTTTTGTTTAATATCTGGATATTTTTCGTGATCTACTTTAGATAAAAACATATCATATGGTCTTACATATAATTCTGCATTACCATTTAACTCCCTATAAACAACATATTTTTCTCCATTTTCACTATGAATAGCAATATCTTCAACTAATATTAAATTACCTTTAAAATGTTTATATATTCCTTTGATTTTTATTTCATTCATAACATCATTCTCCATAAATAATATTTTATATTACAAATCTTTTTTAAAAATATATTGAGCTTGGGCTGTTGGCACACTACTTTCAAAATGTTTTATTTTTTCTTCATCTACACTATCAACTTCAAAAAATATAAATCCATAAGCATCACCTTGATATTCAAATTTTTCTTTTAAATTATTAACATTTGCTTTTTTGATATCTTCAACTTTAGCAAAATCATAAACTTGAACCATTAATTTTGGTTTATAACCAGAATTAATATATAATGGACAAGCTCTAAATCTTGCACCTAAACTAATATGAGTAATACCTTTTTTTAGACATAATTCCTCAATTTTTTTGATTAGTGCTTTTCCATAGCCTTTTCTTTGATGTGATTTAGCAATAGCCATAACCCCTAAGGTAATTTTCTTAGATTCTAAATCCATTCCTTTAGAAGTTAATGCACCAATTATTTTTTCATTTTCTTCAATATAAATAATCATCTCTTTATCTTTATTATATTGTTCTTTCATTTCAGCATATCTTTCAAACATAGCATAATAACGTTCATTATATTCTAATGATTCATCATAGAAAATTTTTGCTAAAAAATTAAAAATTTCTTTTAATTTTTCTTCTGAATCAACTGATTTTATATTATAACTATCATTCATAATTAAATCTCCTCATATTATTAATTATACTTTATTTTTAATGATTGGTTCTGGATTTTAAATAATTTTCAAGTTCTTTATTTGTGCAATAAACATAACATCCTTTCATTCCCCTAGTCATTAAAGTTTTATATGTGTTTCTGATAATTGGATCAATAATATTATGTGCAACATTTTCTCCCTGTTCTCTTGCAATTTTCTTTATTCCTTTAATTGATTGATCTGTAGATGCTCTTTTAGTAAAATCAGTTATTACTTTTCCGTTTTCATATTTTAAGTCATCACCTATTATTACACCTACATAATCAAATTCTAATCCTTGAACTGTGTGGATACATCCAATTTCATTAACAGAACTTGTATCAATTGCATATGTTGCTGTATTACCTAAATTCCAACTCATTCCAAAGTTATATTTTGGTATTTCTATATCATAAATATTTGTTTTGTTTTTTCCTTCTTTTATCCAGTTCCAGCAATATCCAGCTACCATTCTAGATTTATTATTTATATTGTTCTTTTCTTCTATTAATTTTTTTAAATCATTTGGGTCATCAACAATTTTAAAATCATAATTATGATCTAATTCATAATTAGCAGTTTCTCTAATATCTAAAACATTATCTAGCCATGCTAAATATCCATCGGAGCCATCACATCTAAATTGACTTTTAAGTTCCATATGATAAATACCAGCATTTAATTCATTAGCATATTTTTTTATTTCATCTACTGATCCTACGTCATTTAATGTAACTTTTTGATTTTCATCAATAAAAAATATAGAAAATTTGGCAGCATTAATTATTTCATTAATTTGATTATTTCCCATATTATGAAATAATCCTGATTTTGAATTTAATCTATGCGCTTCATCAACTATTAAAACATCAAAAGAATTTGGTTCACTATCAATAAAACTTCCTGATGATTTGAACAAATTATTTAGTGCACTCATTTTTTCAATTTTTAATTTAGCTTTATATACTTCTCTTGGAGCACTTGTTTTTGTCACATAAAATGAATTCATTGATCTACTTAAAAATTTTTGTAACAAATTAATTGCGATTACTGTTTTTCCTGTTCCTGGACCACCTTCAACAATTAATACATTCTTTTGATTTTTTAAATTTGAATTGATTGCCAAAGCAATTGCATCTTCATAAACAACTTTTTGATCTTCTATTAAAATAAATTCATCATTACCTTTTAGCAAAGAACTAAATGAATCTTGAAGCATTTTTGTAGGTCTTATTCTTCCGTTTTCAATAATATATAGGCCTTCTTTATTATCGCCTTCAGTAATGTGTTTTTTTATAAATTCTCTTAATTTTTTAAAATCTTCACTACCAAACATTGGAGCTTCTTTTATATATAATTGATATTGTTCGTTATTTATTGGATCATCATCTTTTAACTGATAATTATGTAAAAAAGCACAAGGATGTAATTTAATATTTTTATCTAATACATCTTGATTAAATGATGTAATTAATGTTGAGTAACTCCAGGCTTGATATGAAGGATGAGTTGTTTCTCTAATTCCTCCACCTGTAAAAGTTGAAACTAGTCCATCTTTTCCTTCAATCGAAGTGCATGACTCCCATTGCTTTAATTCAATAATAATTACAGAATTATTTTTATCTTTATCATAACCAGATAACAAAAAATCTATTCTATTTGAAGTATGAGGAATATTGTATTCAATTGCTACACCAACATTATTAGGTATTGATTCATCAGACAAAATACTTCTCATTCTTAACATAGATTCTTTCCATGAGCGGACTTCAGCAGCTCCCGCTCCTCTATGTAGGACTTCTTTAAATTTCTTATATATTTTATCAGTTATCTTATTTAAATCTACATCTTCAATAAATCCTGATTTTATTCCTTCATAAACTAGCATTAATTCAACTCCTATAACTTAGTGTACTTTGTACTAATTCCTTTTGCTTTATCGACAGGATATTTTTTAGCCGTCTTTTCCATTTTATCTAAAACTTTTTGCTTAGGATCAAGATCTAACTTATTTGCCATCTGAATACAATAATTTAATACATCAGCCAATTCATCTTTTACTTCATCAATATCATATTCACTTTTCCATTGAAAACATTCCAATAATTCGCCCGCTTCAATAGCTATACTTTTAGCCAAATTTTCTGGAGAGTGAAATTGATCCCAATCTCTTTCTTTATTAAACCTTTCAATTTTTCTTTGTAATTCTTCCATAGAAAACACCTCATATAAATTATAACATAGTATGTATTATTAATTTTTAAGGATTTCTGAAAAAACTTGTTTTTTTATTCTATATTCATTTAATTATGTTATATTGTCTAAATATTTTTTATATTATTTGTATGATAAAATTACTAAAAAATTATTATTAATTTATAATAAACACTTTTAATCCTCCCTTATATGATTTTAAATTATCTATTTTTTTATTACTATACACATAGAACTTTCAAATTCATGAATATCATTTTATATCCATTTCTTTTCTAAAATTAAACCGTTTTCATTTATTTCTTTTTCTAATTCTTCCCAATCAACTACTTTACAAGAAGTGGCTGCTACTTCGATATTTTCTTGATTATTCATAATTACTCTTTTTACATCATTAAATGCATCATTTATATTTGATAATACTTAAACCTTTAATACAAACAAAAAAAGTGGAGCCTTACGGCTCCTTCAGGGGGTTTTGGTTGATTACACTCACATTATTAAAATCGTAAGAGTAATCATGACATGATATTTCTATCATGCTACATCAAGCATATAATGGATTTAATTTTTTGTCAATTAAAATGAGTTAGTCATTAACACTAATTTTATTAATGATATCAGTGTATAATTTATTAGTTTTATATTCATTATTTTTGATATATTCTTCACTATCTTTTTGAGCTTGAAGTAATACTTTATAATTTTCTTTTAGGTTAGCAATTTTAAATACCATATCACCACTTTGAATAGTTCCAAATAAATCACCTGAACCCCTTAGTTCTAAATCTTTTTGACTAATATAGAATCCATCATTACTTTCTTCTAGTACTTTTAATCTTTTAGTTTCTTTATTTGTAATTAAATAACAGTATGATTGATAATTATTTCTACCAACTCTTCCTCTTAATTGATGAATAGTAGCAAGGCCAAATTGATGAGCATCGAATATTACCATCATGGTTGCATTTTCAATATCAATTCCAACTTCAATAACTGTTGTAGAAATTAGAATCTTAGTTTCATTATTTTTAAATCGAGTCATGATTTCTTCTTTTTCTTTACCTTTAATTTGACCATGAATAATATCAATTGGTACTTTACTATTAAAAGCTAAATCAAATTTATTTTTTAATTCAAAGACATTACTTAAATCACTTTCTTCATTGTTTTCTATTAAAGGAGCAACAACAAATATTTGATGATTATTTTTAATTTCGGTTAAGATATTCTCTAAGACTATTTTTAAGTCTGATTCTTTATATATCTTTGTAATAATTTCCATTCGGTTACTTGGTTTTTCTTTAATCATTGTTATATCCATATCACCAAATAAAGTTAAAGCATAAGTTCTTGGAATTGGAGTTGCACTCATATATAATATGTCACACATTTTACCTTTATTTCTTAAATTTTCTCTTTGTTTAACGCCAAAACGATGTTGTTCATCAGTTACTACTAAACCAATATTTTTAAACACTACCGATTCTTCAAGTAATGCATGAGTGCCAATTATTAAATCAATATTACCTACTTTTAAATCATTAATAATATTTTCTTTATTTTTCTTGGTTAATGATCCAGTTAATAAAGCTATTTTCATTTCAGTATTTTTGGTTAATTTAATAATATTATTATAGTGTTGATTAGCAAGTATTTCAGTTGGTGCCATTAAAGCACTTTGATAACCACTTAAGTAATTAGCATAAATAGCATTTAAAACTACTACCGTTTTTCCACTACCGACATCACCTAGTAATAATCGATTCATTAAATTATTTGATAATAAATCTTTAATTATTTCATTAGTAGCATTATTTTGATCATTAGTTAATTTAAATGGTAAATCATTAATAAATTTATATAATTTATCTTCATCAATATTTCTTTTAATTGTACTAATAACTTTTTTTCTTTTATTTTTTAAATAATTTATTTTAAACATAAAAATAAATAATTCTTCATATATTAATTTTAACTTTGCTTGTTTTACTTCATTTAAATTATTTGGATTATGAATAAAATTAACTGCATCTTTTTTTGTAATTAAATGATATTTTTGATTTATGCCTTCCGGAACATAATCAGAAATATCATTTACATTAGCTAAAGCATTATTAATTATTTTATGTAAGATAGTTCGACTTAAACCACTAATTAAGTGATAAATACTTTCAATCTTTAATTCATTTATTTTTTCAAATTTGATATTACTTGCAACTATTTCATGTTTTAATTTATTATACTTTCCAATTACCGTTACTACTCGACCAATTTTTATTTGTTCTTTAATAAATGCTCGATTATATATTTTTATATTTATTAGTAAATTATTTATTTGCATACGAAACGATAATAAATTAAAATTTCTTTTAATATAAGATGTTTTAGGATCAGTTTCAATTATTCCTTGAACAACTATTTGTTCTTCATCATTAGCATTATTTAAATCAATTATTTGATATATTTGATAACGAAAAGGATAATAAGTTATTAAGTCATATATGGTATTTATATTTAATTTATTTAGTAAGGTAATTGTTTTTGGCCCAATACCTTTTATATTACTTAACATTTAATCACCTCATAAATAAATTATAGCAAAAAGTATTGACAAAATATAGTTAATCAATTAGTATATACCTTACCAATTCACTTTTGGCGAATTGGTGCTAGTATCACACTAGCCAACCCCTTTTTATTCTTTGGAACCGACCCAGGGGGCGGTTCCCTTATGAGGAAAAAAATAGTTCTTTCGAACTATTTTTTATTGGTTAAATTTACCTAAATATTTATTAATGATTAATTCTAATTCGGTTTTTTCAATTGGTTTTTTTAAATAAT
>CAYOMH010000036.1:0-3092 GCA_964405055.1 uncultured Muribaculaceae bacterium
TCTTTTGCTTCTTTGAGAATTTCTTCCTTATAATAATCTTCAATACTTAATTGTTTTGAATCATCTTTTAATAACCAATACATTAACCATAATTTACTTTGATTAGATAAATTATTAACATTTTCAACATTTAAATATGAAAAATCAATAAATTCATATTTTAAAAACTTAGATACTTGACTCATTACACCAGCATCATATGTTAATGATTCGTTGTTATTAATAGCAATCATTCTTTCATAAGTATCTGGATTAACATACGATGAACTCATAATTGCATCAAGTTTTTTATTCGTAAAGTTATTACAATCTTCACAGGTACTAGGATTATCTGTTTCTTCTTTACTACTATTTTCATCTTTACTGCTGGATTGATCTTTATCAACTTGATTGTTAAGTTTTTGATTATTAAATACTACATATCCGCCGATTCCAAGAGCAATAGTAATTACTAACCCGATAATAATAAATAGTATTTTTTTGTTTTTTTCCATCTCAATTTCCTTTCATATACTTTTAGATTTTTTCATCTTTAAATATCTGTTGTTTAATTACTGAATCAAAGCAGAATGTTTTTGGATCAATTCCTTCTCTTCTAGCATTTAGATCAATTTTGTCTCTTATTTCTTGTTTAAGTAATGGATAGTTGTACATAATAAGTGAAATAATTGAACCAATTGTTGATTGTAAGTCACTGTAATTATATTCAATTACCATATTATTGCGAACTTGCATTTTTATTGAATCTAATTTACCTTCTTTAATACCTTCCATTAAGATTAATCTTTTCTGCATAAATATTAGATTAACATTTTCAATAAATGAATCACTATTAATATCTTTAAGAGAATATCCTAATTCACTTATTATTTCTTTTTCATTATAAATAGAATTATATTTTTTTTCTTTTATATGTTTTTCATATTTTTCTGTTAGGGTTTTTAAAAAATAATCGCGAGCATAGATACAAAATATTTCTTCAAAGCTAAGGGTTTTACGATGAAAATTTATTTGCTTTTGATGATTTTTTGAAATCCATTCTTTTATTTCATCAGCAATCATTTTAGTAATAAGATTTGTTCTAACAAGATTATATAATCGCGGTTGATGATCAAATGTTTTAGCCATCTCTGATGAATAACCTAACCATTTATTAATTTTACCAGTTAATATTGGTGGTGGTAATATTCGATTGAAAAAATCAATATTTTCTCTTTCTAACTCATATAACAAATCAATATACTTAGTTAAATTTTCAAAATTAGAATAGATAACAAATGCATCATCACGAACCATTCCTAAACTTAGTTTAAAATAGTATGGTAAATTATTTTCTTCACATTTATTAATAAACATCAAAGCTAGTTTGTATTTATCTGTTGATTCAACATTTAAATATAATTGATGACTAGTAATTGGAAATGTTTCTTTTTTAGCAGTTAAGAAATATGAACAAACATACATCCAAGTAGATTCATCACCAAAAGAATTCCAACGATATTTTTTCATTGCGGTATTTATAACTTGATTTTCATGTTTAATAAATAAAATTTTATTTGCTTCAGTCATTGTATTAACATCAGCAATGGTTTTTAGATATTCTTTTAATTCTAATATGTCTTCATCATAAGCATTTACGTTTTTTAAATTAATATATTCTTCATCAGTTAAAGAAACAATACTGTTTTTCCATTTATTAAATAAGCGAGAATAAAATAAATCAGCATCACGTTGATAATATTCCCCACGAACATATTTCTTTGGTGTTAAAGAAAATAACATGGCATTAAAATCACCAAAAGATTGTAAACTTTCAGAATAAGCATTAATTAGTTTTTCAACTGCAAATGGTTCATCCAAAGGATTACCAATGTGATTATATAAATCAATTAGTTTCATTAGATTCACTCTCATCCATCTTTATTAATTCATTTTTTACTATATTATCAAAATCAATTAGTTTCTTTATTTCTTTTAATTCATTAATTTCATTATTATAAGTACCAACTATCTTAAAATAATCATTATATAAAATTTCCCAACGTTTATAATTTTCGGGAATTAAATCAGTATAAAAATTATTGTTTATTTTTCTTAAATCAATTTTATTCAATTCATTAATTAGTTCATTAGAATTAATTTGGGTAGTTGTTTTATTTATAATTGGACTAGTTTGATTAAACCCATAATAGGCATGTTCAATATTTTTATGCCATTCTAAATTATATGTTTCATAATTAAACTTACATTTTATTTCAACACTTGTATATACAGGTGATAATGTTTCAACAACAAAATGATTAAAATAATAATGAGTTATTTTAATTTGATGAAGTTTAAAAGGCGAAGAAAAAATATTATTAAATTCACTACCCACTTTTTATTCTCCTTATTATTAGATTATAGCATAAAATTATTAAAATTAAATACTAATTTTTAAATTGAGAATTATATAATTCGGCATAAAAGCCATTCTTTTTAATTAATTTTTCATGATTTCCTTGTTCAATAATATTTCCATCTTTTAACACTAAAATTAAATCAGCATTTTTAATTGTCGATAAACGGTGCGCAATAATAAATGAAGTTCGACCATGCGTTAATTTATCCATTGCTTTTTGAACTAATTCTTCAGTTCTTGTATCAACTGATGATGTTGCTTCATCTAAGATTAAGAATGGACTATTTTTGATCATCCCGCGAACTATAGTAATCAATTGTTTTTGACCAGCCGAAATACTTTCAGCATCGGCCATAATGGTGTCATACCCTGATGGTAGAGTTTTGATAAAATGATCTACACCTACTTTTTGGCAAGCATCTTCGACTTCTTCAAAAGTAACATTCTTTTTATTAAAAATAATATTATCTAAGATTGTACCGTTAAATAACCAAGTATCTTGTAGAACCATAATAAATAAATCTTGAACATTTTCACGTGATAAATTTTTAATCGATACACCATCAATTGTAATATCACCAGAATTTAATTCATAAAAACGCATAATTAAGTTAACCAAAGTAGTTTTTCCAGCTCCAGTTGGACCAACAATAGCAATTTTTTGTCCTGGTTTTATTTTGGCACTAAAATT
>CAYOMH010000036.1:3192-5790 GCA_964405055.1 uncultured Muribaculaceae bacterium
GGACCCATTAAACCAGAAATAAATTGACTCTTTCTAGAGCTATTGTATAATCTTTCATTAATACTATTAAACTTTTCTGTTGCGATTGCAAATCCATTATAGGCTTTGACAACATTATGACCAGAATAAACCTCTTCAATATGACCATTAATATTTCCTAATTCTTTTTGTTGTTCAGTAAAATATTTTTGTGATTTACTTAAAATAATTACTAACAGCACAAAACCAATAATTGAAGAAATAATGGTTGTTAATGATAATAATGGATTGGTTATAAACATCATGTATAAAACACCAATTAATAAGGTAATGGCCCCAACAAGTTGACCAATCCCATTAGCCATTGAATTACCAATTGTATCGGCATCATTAGTAACTCTAGATAATAAATCACCTGATTGATTTTTATCAAAATATTTTAAAGGTAAATAATTAATTTTTCTTGAGATTTGATTTCTTAATTTATATGTATATTTATTTGCAACAATAGCTAAAATAAATCCTTGAAAATATTGAGCAAAGGAACTAATCAAATAAATAATAAGTAAATATAAACCAATGTCTTTGATTTTATTTAAATTAATTCCAGTAATTATTCCTTTTGTTATTTCATTAACCATTTCTTTAATATTATCAGGACCAATAATTGTTAAGTATGAGCTAACAATTGCTAAAATAAGTGACAAAATAATCGGAATAAGATATGGTTTAATATTTTTTAATAAATAACCAAAAGCAATTTTAAAATTCTTTGGTTTATTTGGTTTTGAACTATTATTATGATTCATTGCTTAATTCCTCCTTTGATAATTGAGAATAAGCTATTTCTTGATAAACAGAACAATTATTCATTAATTCTTCATGTTTACCTTTACCAACTATTTCTCCTTGATCAATAACTAATATTTGATCAGCATTCATTATTGTTCCAATTCTTTGGGCAACAATAACTATTGTTGGTTTATTTTCTATTTTTGTTAATTCTTGTCTTAAGGCTAAATCAGTTTTATAATCTAGAGCAGAAAATGAATCATCAAATAATAGAAATTCTGGTTTACGAACTAATGCTCTGGCAATAGCAATTCTTTGTTTTTGACCACCAGAAATATTAGTGCCTCCTTGAGCTATTTGTGCTTTATATTTGTTTGACATTTTATTGACAAATTGATCAGCTTGAGCAATTCTTAATGCTTCTTTAATATCCGCATCTTTGATTTTTTTAATATTACTCATTCCATATGTAATATTGTCTTTGATTGTTCCTAAAAACATTACTGCTCTTTGAGGAATATAACCAATTATATTATGAAGATATTCTTGAGAATAATTTTTTATATCTTCTCCATTGATTAATATTTGACCATCCGTTGCATCATAAAATCTTGGAATTAAATTAAGTAAAGTTGATTTACCAGATCCAGTTGAACCAATAATTGCAACTACCTCACCTTTTTTGGCACTAAAATTAATATTTTTTAACATATATTCTTCAGCATCGGGATATTTAAATGAAACATTTTTAAATTCTACTGATCCTTTTTCATCACTATAATCAATATTACCATCAACAATTAAACTATTTTCATTTAATACTTCTAATACTCTTTTAGAAGATACCAAGGCTCTTGGATAAATAATAAATATCATTGCCATCATCATAAATGCCATTACTACTTGCATAGCATATGATGAAAAAACAATCATATCACTAAACAAACCAAGTTTATTTGGAATTTCGGCTGCATTAATTAATTGAGCCCCGATATAATAAATTGATAAGGTAAGTAGTGACATTATAATTGTCATTCCCGGATTAATTGCCGATGTTACTTTTTGAACAAACAAATTGGTTTTATTAAAATCCTTATTAGTTTTATTAAATTTTTTATTTTGATAATCAACGGCATTATATGCTCTAACTACTCTAACTCCAGAAATATTTTCTCTAATTAATAAATTGATTTTATCAACAAGTTCTTGAATTTTTTTAAATTTCGGAACAACAAATAAAATAATTAAAGTAATAAAGATCAATAAAATCACTACTGCAATTATGGTTGCAAAAGTCCATTTGAAATTTTTATTAGCAATTTTTAATATTGCCCAAACAGCTAATATAGGGGCCTTAATAATTATTTGCATACCTATAGCGATTATTGATTGAATTTGGGTAATATCATTTGTTGTTCTGGTAATTAAACTACTAATACTAAATTTCTTTATTTCAGCCATTCCAAATTTTTCAACTTTACTAAAAACTTCACTACGTAAATCTTTGGCAAAACTACTGGCAACTAAAGCACCAAAATAACCAACAACTATTGATGAAGCTAAACTTCCTAGCGCACAAAGTAACATTAATGATCCGGGAATCAATATATCTTTTATACTACTTTGACCCTTTTGAATATATTCAGTAATATCTTTCATATAATCAGGAATTCTTAAATCCAAAAAAACTTGTAATACAATGAAAAGTGTACTTATTATTATTAATATTATTTCTTTTTTATTTAATTTTTTTAATAGCTTAAACATATTATCTACCTCTTTTAGCGCATAAAGCATAATCATTATAACACTAAAAAAGAATATTTT
>CAYOMH010000037.1:0-5788 GCA_964405055.1 uncultured Muribaculaceae bacterium
CTTCAATAAGATTTGGTAATGATACAAAAAGACCAAAATTTGTTACTCCAGATATGACACCATCAAAAACTGAGCCAATATGTTTACTCATATATTCAGCCATTTTCATATCTAACACTTCACGTTCAGCTTCAATTGCGGCCTGTTCTCTTAAACTAGAATTTTCTGCGATAAAGCTTAAACGATTAGTTAATTTATCCTCATTACGATCTTTATTGACTACATATTTTTTTAATAAACGATGAACAGTTAAATCCGGATATCTTCTAATAGGACTAGTAAAATGTGTATAACAAGTACTTGCTAAGCCAAAATGGCCAAGATTTTCCACAGTATATAATGCTTTACGCATACTTCTTAGTAAAAGACTTGATAGAATATTTTTATTTGGTAATTCGTTTACTTGATATAAAATACTTTGAATTGTTTTAGGAATATAATTAGTTATTTTTTCAGATAAAACAAAACCAAACGAAGTAGCAACAGTTAAAAATTGTTCGATTTTTTCTGGACTAGGTTTTTCATGAGTTCGATAAACAAATGGTAAATTTTTTTGAAAAATATGAGTTGCGACAGTTTCATTTGCCGCAATCATAAAGTCTTCAATTAACATTTCCCCAACTTCACGACTTCTTAATACAACATCTATTGCTTCACCATTATCATTAACTAATACTTTTGCTTCCGGAATATCAAAATCTAAATTTCCTCTTATTTCTTTATTTTTTCTTAAAATATTTGCCAAATCCTTCATTAAAAACAAATTTTCTTTATATGGTAAATAATTATCATCAACTATATTTCTAACTAGAATATCATTAACTTTTTTGTAAGTCATTTGAATACTTGACTTAATATAACTTTCATATATTTGATGATTAACAACATTACCACTACTATCAATATCCATTTCACATGTTAAAGTTAATCTTATAACCCCTGGATTTAATGAACAGATTCCATTTGATAATTTATGGGGTAACATTGGAATTACTGAATCAGCCAAATAAGCACTAGTTCCACGTTTTAAAGCTTCCTTATCTAAAGGACTATCTAACCCAACATAATAGCTGACATCAGCAATATGAACACCAAGTTTATACAAATCGCCATTTTTTTCAATGCTAATAGCATCATCAATATCTTTGGTGTCATCACCATCAATAGTAAATATAATCTTATCAAGTAAACTTTTTCTGCCAATTAATTCAGTTTCTTTTATTTCATTATCAATAGCATCTATTTGTTTGATTACATCTTCGTTAAATTCTTCATCAAAGCCATATCTTAAAGCAATAGATTTAACATCGACTTTTGGATCATTTTTATGACCAATTATTTTTTCAATTTTAGCATTATATAAATTGTTTTCAGTTGTTTTTATTACTCTGACTTTGACTTTAGTTCCTTCAACACAATTTTCTACTTGATCATCATCAATAACTATTTTTAGTCCATGACGATTATCATCTAATTTTACATATGCAATATTATCAACAAAATATACTTCACCAACTAAATCATCAAGTTTTCGATCAATAATTTTTATTACTTTTCCACTGTTATTTTTACGATTAACACTGACTAAAACTTTATCTTTATCAATTGCTTTATTTAAATCATTAATATTAATGTATAGATCATCACTGAATTCAGGATTAACTACAAAACCAAAACCTTTTTTATTTAAAGATAATTGCCCAACACGATAATGCTTATTATTAGCAAATAGCATATATTTGTTTTTATTAGTTTTATAAACAACATAATTTTGTTCTAACTCAACTAAAATACTTTTAATATTTGCTTCATTAGCACCTAATAATCTTGCTATATCTTTTACTGATAAATTTTTTTTTGAACTTGTTAATAAACTAATTATTTTATTTCTCATTTTGTTCTCCTAAATACATTTTATCACATATAGTCGCTTTTTTATTAATGATAATTTTGTTTACATTAAAAAAGATGTTAACTATTAGCATCTTTTTTAATTGTTGTTGGTTCAAGGTGTTTTTTTATTAATTCAATATTATCTGTTGATAAGTAACTATTATATAAAATTGCGGCAAATACATACGGTTCAGGATTCATATTATTATCAATAATTGTCGATAAATATCTTAGAACTTTATTTCTAGAAATAATTTGAGAATCAAAAACATAATTACCTTCATAATTTAAATTATTTTGTTCTAATTTAGTAATGACACTTAGCTCAAATACTTTTGGATTTATAATTAAACTAGCTGATCTAGACAACGTTTCTCTTACTTCAGGATTTATTGCTTCTAAAGTATCATCAATTATAAAATTATCTAAATTTTCATCACTAATCATAAAATTTTCACCGGTAACAATTTCTTTTGTTAATGAATGTTCATATATAATTGGGTAATCAATTGAATTAGCAATAAGTATTCTTTTACAAATTGCTGGAATATCACTATTACCAATATTCGCAAAATTTAATTTTTGAACAACAATTCCTTGTTCAATTAATAAATCAATTAATTGAAATAATTCAGGATTACTTAATAGACTTACATCACGTAAATTATAGCTTGTCATTAAATTACTTGTTTGACTAAATATTTCCGGATTTATTAGTAATATATTAGGATTGTATGAACTATTATTTAAGTTTATTTTTTTTGAACTAATTACTTTTATATTTCTAGTAAAAACATCATATAATCCAGAAGTTATTTGAACATTTGCTTCTATATATTTATTAGCAGTTTCTTTACTAATTAATATTCCTAAATTTTTTTCAACAAATTCAATAGTTATTCTTTTATTTAAGACTTGGCGAATTACATATGAACAAATTTCTAAATCTGAAGCAATCAAAACATCTTCTAATCCGCTATTTAAACAAGCATCAAAATTCAAACCACCACTTTTTAAACATTGTAGTATTGCAAACAGATTATTTACATCACAATATCTTATGATTTTTTCTTTATTTATAAACATATCTAATGACAAGTGGAATTTATTTAATATTTTATTAATTTTATCCTGTTCATTATTTTTATCGTATTTATCAATTTCAGCAGTTAATTTATTATCTTTTTTTATTTGATTAGCAAGAATTATTTGATATATATAATATTTTATTTCTGGAGTTAGATTATTTTGATCTTGTTGTGGAATTGCATAAATTGGATTTTTATCATTATTTAATAGAA
The DNA here is from genome assembly GCA_964405055.1 of uncultured Muribaculaceae bacterium. GTDB lineage: Bacteria > Bacillota_I > Bacilli_A > RF39 > UBA660 > JAAZHN01. The sequence goes on from CAYOMH010000037.1 coordinate 3,195, forward strand.
GTTCTTCAATGCTTGTATAACTACTTGCAATTTTACGATTTTTGCCAATGTTGTTTAATGCACATTCTTTTAATTCATTTATTTTATCAGCAACTGTTTTAAATACTCGATCACAGCTATAAATAAATACCATTTCACTTTCTGGTAACTCAATTTCAGCATTAACATCAATATTTTTTATTGCACTCATTGAATTATTTCGATTTTCTCTTTCTTTATTTAATCTTTTTACTTCATAACATAAAATATTATAGCCAATCAATATACTTATCATCTCTTTAATATTTTCATTGTCACTAACTTGATTCTTAATAATGTTATACATTTTTAGTAATGAATCTTTAGATAATATTATTCCAATTTTATTATCGCATAATGCATAATACATTACTTTTAATTTACTAATAGAAAAATTATTAATAAAAGTTTCATCATTTTTAGTTTCTTCAATCATTTTTTTTAATTCAATTTTTGAATTTAGTGAAAAACAGGCACAAATAAATAATCCGTAAATACTAGCCTTACTATCTACACTAGTACTAAAATTATTGGCATTTGTTATTAAGGCCGTTAGTATTTCAATACTAGATTTAGTGGTGTTGATTTTTTCAATTAATTCAGTAAATCTTTGATTCATTAATGAAATAGTGTGTTTTATCATTTTGCACCCATCTTATAATCTTCTAAATATTGAAAGATTTCGCCTATTTCCGCACCAATTTTTTCTTCATCATATTGGTCAAATACTTCTTGTTTATTTCGATTAAATATAGCGATTCTTTGGGCAATATTATTATAAATTACTGTATCAATAAATCTTTTTTTGACAAAAGCACTTAAAATAATACAATATCCATTATCCATTAAAAAAGCAATTCGGCAATCACTCATTCTTACTTCTTTCATTCCGCGTAATAACTCATGATTCATCATCTGACGAAAAGATAACAATTTTCCAGAAATAATTGATTGAAATAAAATCGAAATTGTTTTATAACTATTTTCATCGATACTTTTAATATCAGAGAAAAAACTATTATTTCCAGATGGTGAACGATAAAAAGTTACTTTATAATTTGGGCCTTTGTATTCTTCTTCGACCCCTTCAACTTCTTGAACCGATTTATAAGTTTTAATACTGTTAATAATTTCTTTCAAACGATCTATTTCATATTTTGCTTCTAATGAACAACTGTATTCGTTATCTTTTGCTATTGTATGCCATGTTTTTAATTCTTCAAGACAAACAAGTAAAATACCAGCAATAATTTCTTTAGCGTTACTTCTACCACTTATTTCTTCAATTATTTCTGATATATTATATCCTTCATTAATAAAATTAATATACATTTGAACTAGATCATTATTATATTTAGATTTTGATTGGCTTTTTGCTGAAATTTGACCAATAATGATTGGCTCAGTTGATACTTGATTATTTATGATTTTTTGTTCTATTTTCTCTGCATCTTTTGCTAATTGTTGAGCTAAATGACTTTTTTTTAGCAAAATTAAATTGTTATGATTTGTTATTGTTTCTAATATTTGCCATTTAGTATTAAAATCATTTTCTGGTATTTGTAGCATAGAAAAAAGTTCATCAATGTCAGTGACAAGTTCTTCTTTTGATTCAATATATTTTTTCATTTTTTTTATATCAAACATAACAAACTCCCCTTTAATGGACTAATATATTAGCGCACAGTAACATTTATGTCGAATTATTATATATCTATCTTTTTTTAACAAGAACCATATCAATTCTTGTTGGAGCAAAAGTATTAATTATTTTTGCCTTAGCCCCTTTTAATTCAGCAATAGTTGTTAATGGACCGCCAATTATACCAGTAGTTTCATTTATTTTAACTTCACCATGAGCTAATTCTGGAAATAAATCACCATAAGGATCAATTTAATCCACGATTTTTTGGTAATAAGAAACTCATTCCCAGAGGTATGCCACCATGATGCATATGTCCAGAATGAACTAAATCTGGATTAATTTTTAATTGATCCAAATATTCTTTTTTTAATATAACTTTTGGACTATGGCAACTAACTTCATGAAATATATCTTCAGGAGCAGATAATGAAAATTTTTCATTGACATATTCGATAAAATCATTAGGATCTTCTCCTAATGTTTCATAATGAGTAAAATCTAAATTAATACCAGTTAATATTACATTATATTCATTTAAATAGATTGATTCATTGTCCAACACTCTTATATTATTAATGTTTTTTATTTCGTCTATTACCGCACGTTCATAGTATTCAATCCATTGAAGTTTTCCCTTACCATTTGGATCAAGTGTCATATAATCGTGATTACCAAAAGTAATGTATATTGGAGCAACTCTCCCTAGTTTTCTAAAAAAATCAATTAATTCTTTATAACTTTTACATTGGTGAAAGAAAATATCACCATCAAAAATTAAATAATTTGGATTAATGTGATAAAGTTTTGTAATTATTTTATCTAGTTTTGCCGGATTGGTTTGATCATTATAATGCAAATCACTTAATTGGCCAATAACTATATCTTTATTTACTTTTGTAGAGCTAATTGAATATTTACTTGTCACTATCAT
>CAYOMH010000038.1:0-5770 GCA_964405055.1 uncultured Muribaculaceae bacterium
CTTAAATATAGAATAACAATAATAAGAATAATTATTATTCCCAAAGGTGAATTAATTAAAGGTAAAAAATAATTAGTATTTATCATCATAATTATTAAAGTAATAAATGTTGGTATTATTGCTAGAATTCGATAAGTTAATTTTGAAGCTGCAGTAATAGTTTTTAATTCTTTTTTTAATTCTCTTCTACTCATTATAGTTTCTTCAATCAAACTAAAAATTGAGGCAATATTACCACCGGTTTTATTTAATAAAGTTAATGAAACACTTATATATTTTGCATCTTCTAATTCAATTCGATTATAAAAACGATTAAAAGCCATACTAACATCTAAACCGAATTTTAAATCCTTTAATATTTTTTTAAACTCATCTTGAATTCCACCATCTAATTCTTTTGTAACTAATTCAATAGCTTTAATTATATTACTACCACCTGCAAAAGCATTATTCATAATCATAATTGCCTTTAACAAATCATTTTCAATAATAGCCTTTTTTCGTTTATAATAAATTTTTAATAATATATCTAATAAATAATATCCAAATAAAGCTATTATGATTGTTGGTATATATTCTATTTTTTTAATTCTAACTAATGACATAAATATATTAATTAAAGTTAGTACTAAAAAGATTAAATATTTAATTGCTAAAAAATCAATACTTTGATAAATATTATTGTAATCATAAGTAATATATTTATCATATTTATTAGCTTTTTTTTGAAAATATTTAAATTTATTTATATATTTAGCAATTGATTTAATTAATCCATATAAAAATAAAAAGACTTGATCAAAAAATGAAAAATCATTAGCAGATGAATCTAAGGCATATTTACTAATTCTTTTTTCATAGTTAATACTTTTATTGGTTTGAAATAATTTAACAATAGCTAAACCAATAAAAGAACCTATCACAATTTGAATTAAAACATATTCATAATTCATCAATTGATCAATCCTTTCTTAATATATTTTTTTTATTTCATTTATCCCTTTTTTATATATTTTTCTTGCCACATTAGGAACAATATTTTTCTTAATAAATTCCCCATCTACTTCACCATTAGATGTTAAACCATGTTGAGTAAAAGCAAATATTTCTTGTAAGGTAATTGTTTCATTATTGTCAATAATTTCAGAAATACTGGTAATTTTTCTTTTACCATCACTTAGTCTTTCAATATCAATAACAAGATCGATGGCATTAGCAATATAATCTCGAACAGCTTTAATTGGAATTTCCATTCCGGCCATTAAGACCATTGTTTCAAGGCGATTTAATGCATCAGTAGGATTATTTGCATGCATTGTCGTCATTGATCCCTCATGACCAGTATTCATAGCTTGTAACATATCAAATGCTTCTTGACCACGAACTTCACCAATAATTATTCGATCTGGACGCATTCTTAGAGAATTACGGACTAAATCACGAATAGTTGTTTCATTATCTTGATCATAATTAGTAGTTTTTGTTTCTAATTTAATTAAGTGTTGATGATTTAATTTTAATTCGGCAGCATCTTCAATAGTAATTATTCTTTCACCTTCTGGAACAAAACTACTTAAAACATTTAATAAAGTGGTTTTTCCAGAACCAGTTCCACCACAGACAACAATATTTATTTTTCCTAAGACTGCACATTCTAAAAAAGTTGCCATTTCAGGAGTTAGAGTTCCTTGTCTAATTAGGTCATCAATTGAAGACATACTTTCATCAAATTTTCGAATTGTAACTACTGGTCCACTTACAGATAAAGGTGGAATGATTGCATTAATTCGTGCCCCATTTTCTAATCTAGAATCAACCATTGGATTATTATGATCAAGCGTTCTTCCTAAAGGTTGAATTAATCTTTGAACAGTTCTAATAATATGTTCATCATTAATAAATGACACACTATCATCTTTTACTAACTTACCAGCAATTTCAATATAAATATCTTTTGGTCCATTAACCATTATTTCAGTAATATTTTTATCTTTTAATAATTCACTTAATGGTCCATAACCATTTATTTCATCAGCAATTAAATTAAATATATGACTTCTTTCTAGAGAATTTAAATCATAACCTAAAATTGACGCTTCAATTATTTCATTAACAAATTTATTAAAATCTTGATCTTTTCCAACACTACGATCGATAACATTTTCAATTATTTTTACTCTTAATTCTTCTAATAAAGTTTTATCTGGAAATATTTCATAATCACTTACACTACGATTTTTATTTTTAACTTGTTTTATTTCAAATGCTTCCGTTAATAATTTACTCATTTTTTATTAACCTCCAAATCTGTACCTAAGATATCAACAATTATAGTTGATAAGGTTTGATAATCTTTGGGAAAAGTTGTACTACATTTTGGATGTAATGTAACTATTTTGCCATTCATAATATAGTTATCAATATTTGTAATATTGAATTTACTAGAGATTGTATAATCAATATTAGTTTTAATTATATTTTTAACATCAAATAAACTAAAGTAATTTTTATTTGGATCTCTGCTATCATTCAAAATTACTTTAAATTTTTCAATTTCTAAATAATTAAATATACTCACAATTGATTTCATGTTTTTTAAATCTAATGGATCGTTAGTTAATAAAAATAATATTTGATCAACAGTATCTAAGGCAACTAAATTTACATCACTTAATACATGATTCATATCAACAATAACAGCATCATAATAAAATGCTGCTTGTCTAATAATATCATCAATATATAGGCCATCCATTTTATTACCTTGTCTAGGATCTTTTGGACTACCTAATACATCAATATAGTTATCATATTTTATAACATAATTACTAAAATCATGAATTCGGTTATTTATATAATCTTCATTTAAGTGATAAATATTTCGATTACCGTAAGTATTTAAAGCAACAGAAATTCCCCCACCAGTAAGGTCAAGGTCAATAAGTAAAGTTTTTCTTTTTAATGTTTCGCATATTCCAGCTAAATTAATGGCAAAAATAGTTTTACCAACTCCACCCTTTGCCGAAAATATACCAATTGTTTTTCCCTTTTTACTCGCCATTAACTTCTACCCTTTTTCTATTATAAGTTTATCATTTTCTAAATACCCCGTCAAATTAATTTCAAGGTTATATTGATTTAAATTAATAAGGTTTCCAAATATTCCTTTTACTTTTTTCTTGATAATAATATTTAATTTACCATCATTATAACTAGAGTTTATACTATCATATTTCAAATCGTTTTTACTGTATAACTCAACTATTCGTTGTAAATCATAATCATATTTATATACTTCTTTAATGATTGTTTTTGTAATACTAGTCATTTTTGTTTTTTCTTTTTGAACTAATCCTAAATCAATTATTAAAGTTAATATTAATAATATAACCGGTAAAATAATTATTGATATTAATAATACTTGGCCACGGTTATTCATAATAAACTACCCTTTTAGTACTAATTACATATGGATTATCAATTAATAAATTTAATCCTGGGGTTAATAAATTATATTTTTCTTTTAATATAATATTAACAAATTTATTATCTTCATTTTTAAATTCCAAAGTGATTTTTTTATTATTAATATGTTTTTTTATTGCCTCATATGATTCGTCATGATTATACATTTCAACTACATCATTAATTTTACCTTCTAAGGCATTACTTTTTGAGATAATAAATGCAAAATCAACTATTCCTAATAAAAGAATAATAATAATTGGAAGTATAATAATAAATTCAATTAATGCTTGACCCTTTTTATTCATCTTATCCCTACTTACATTTACCCTTACCCGACTCTTCACCAGATACATAGTTTTTATCGGTTAGATTACAGGTTATTTCAGTTATTTTATCTTTTATTTGACCACTAAAAAAACCAACAATTACAATGGCAATTATACCAACAAAGGAAATGATTAATATATATTCTACTAATGCTTGACCGTTTTTTTTCATGATCTTTCACCTACTATAATCTTACTCTAAGATATGAAATTATGCAATTAGAAAAAGCACTTTTATAATAGTGCTTTTAAATAAATAATGTTTTTCTTGTAAATTTAATCACTAAGAAATAAGACTTTTTACTCTTTGTAAAACTAATTGGCGTTCTTGAAAACCATGTTCAATTTCTGAGGTGGTTTTTTCGCCAATATTTATTGGTTTATTTGTTCCCATAAATTGTTCTAAAACTTTTCTATATTCTTTATCTTCAATTATTCTTTTTAGCATAATCATTGATTCTTTTGGATAATCTACACATAATTCCCATAAATTATTAGGAATTCCATCACTTTCACCTTTTAAATCTGGTTTATATGGAAATTTTTCACTCCACATAGTTGTATTATCTAGTGATGTTTTTCCATGTTTTAAACAGATACCCAAACTTCTTTCGTTATCAAATATTTTTGATAATTCTAAATCAACTGTTTTTGCATGTAGTGCATCGTAGTGTTTTTCTCTTTTATTTCTCATATGAACTTCACAACTTAAATTTTTTGGATTTCTATCTACTTGATCACAAAAGTAATCGAAAATATATAAATCAATTAACTTTTGTTTAATATTATTATAATAATATTCTGGGCATTGATTAGCAAAATAATGTAATAAATTAGTTAAACTATATTCACCAAAATGTTTTAAATTAGAAATATTAGTATCAAATAAGTCAGAAAACATATAGTAGTGTTTATCTTTTACTTGGAAATTTGGTGATAATAAACCCAAACGTTTTGTTGGTCTTTCACCTCTTTCAACAGAATTATCAGTAACATATGCAGCAAAATAATCAACAATATTTAAACCAAGTATTTTTCCGTATATCGAACAAAATAATTCAGTAAATAATCGATAATCTTGTCTGGCTTTAAAGAACATTAATTTTCCATCAATATAAAACCAAGTGTTTTTTTCTTTTAAGTGGCTTTCTTCGATTTTTATTTCTTTTCGTAATAAACCAAACTCAACCCTTTGAATTTTATAATGCGGTATTAACGCATCATTTGTTCTGCATTGTTCCAATTGTATAGTACTTTTTTCCTTACACTTTTCCATATAATCACACATACCCTTTTTTTTGAGTACATATATTAGCATATGATTGAGCATTTGTCAAAAAATGTATTTATGTTTAATGGTCAATAAATAATTCGTTGATATTATAAATAATAAATCACCAACAAATGCCATATATGCTCAAACCATTACATCGAAAGTAGTACAAAATAAAAAGATAATATTTATTTATTATCTTTTTTAATTTTTATTAATGAGATACCAAAGAAAATTATTGAGGTTAAACCAAGAATAATTAAATATGTATTATAAGTTATTTCTTGATTATTAATATATATTACATTACCAACTAATTTATTATATGCAAGTAAATCTTTTGGGTTTTTAAAAATTAATTTACATGGTTCAAGAGTAAATATTTGTTTGAATAGTGTTGCACTATAAGTAATTGGAAATGCTTTCATTATTTTTTGAATAAATTCGGGCATCACACCAATTGGAATATAAACACCAACAATAAAACCAATTAATGTTCCCATTACAGTAGTAATTGTCGATGCTGTTTTTTCTGATTTAACAAAAAGCAAGAAAAACAAGGCCATTGATGAAACAGCAAGAACCGAAAATACTATGCCAATTAATACTTTTATGATATTTATTAATGATAATATTTCTCCACCGTTAATTACAATGTATATTTCAGCAATAATAAATGAAATAATACTCATTAAAATTCCCA
>CAYOMH010000039.1:0-1780 GCA_964405055.1 uncultured Muribaculaceae bacterium
CCAAAGAATTTTTGTCCATCAAAACATTTTGTTAAATAAGTAGAGTATGTACTATAAGAATTAGCACCGGTTCCACCATAGTGACCATTTGCAATTGCAAAATGTAAGTGAGTTCCAGTTGAACATGAATCATAGCCACCATTTTTTCTAGCGGTAGAACCTCCGCCAACAGTTCCAATTATATGCTCAGAAGTTACTATATCACCAACTTTAACATTTATTGATAATAGATGGGTATATTGTGTTGTATATTTTTTACCATTTACTGTATGCCAAATATAAACACTATTACCACCACAACTAGCTCTTTTTATTACTTTTCCAATTGTACCTGCAGCTGATGCATAAACATTTGTTCCTTCGGAATTACCACCAACATCAATAGCATTATGAAATTTATCGATTACACCAGTAATTGGATGAGTTCGATAACCAAAAGTACTTGTAATTCGGCCTTTTTTTAACGGAAATCTAAAATTAGTATCGGTTACAACCCTTAAACATAAATCAATATCTTGATCTTCACCACAACCTGCTTCTTCAACAAATTTTATATACTCTCTAGCAGTTTTTATTTCATCACTTAGATCCATAGATATTTCGGTAAACTCAGATAATTGATTACCTAAATCAGCTACTTTTCCTTCTAATTTATCAATTTCTTTTGTTAACGATACTTCACGATCAGCTAAATCAACTTTAAGTTTTTCATTAGCAATAATTAATTGTTCAAAATTATTAATTTCACTTTTTTGCCAGTCAATTAATTGTTCAGAAACTGAATAGCGATAAATTAAATCAGTTAAACTATTAGCTGAAAAAACATATTCAATATATTCATTATTATTATCAGCAAGTTGATATGCTAAAATTACCTCTTGCATTGCTTCTTGTTGTTTTGCAATTTCAACCTTAGATTCTTCAATTTTTTCTTTTGCCTCTTCAACTTTGTTTTTATTTATGATAATCTCTTTTTCTGATGAATATATATTCTTTTTTGATGCTTCAATTTCTGCTTTTGTCTTCTTAGTAGCGTTATCATTTTTATTCTTTTGGGCAACTAACTTATCTAAATCCGATCTTAATGATCTTAGTGTGTTTTCTTTGGCAGCAAAAACATTGCCAAGACTAATAAATTGACATACAACAATTAAAACAATAATTAGTTTTTTACCAATCTTTTTCATACTTTTAAATGTTTCCTTACTGCTCGATAACTACCTAACATACCAACAATTGAACCAATCGCAATTAATAATAGAGATATTTGAAAAATAAATCCTTCTGGTTTAATTAATGTAAACATTTTTGAAAAAATATAACCATCTAAATTTGCATATATTAATGAATAGCCATATACGGTTACTATTATAGGAATAATTGCTCCCAAAACACCAATAATTAACCCTTCAATAATATGAGGAAATTTAATTGTAAAATTTGAAGTACCAACTAATCGCATTATTTCAATTTCAACTCTTCTGCTATAAATAGTAATCTTAATTGTATTACTAATTAAAAAAGCGGAAACTAATACCATACCAACCACAACAGCAACAGTAATTTTTTCGACGGCTGCAAATACTTTGATTAATTGTTCGACCATGCCTTCACCATATTGAGTTGATGAAACCTCAGGAATTTCAGCAATTAATTTTGAAGTTTTATTAATTGAAGATCCATCATGAACCTTGATTAAAAAAGTATGCTTTAGAGGATTAGTTTGTTCAGTCCAAGTGTCCATAACTGATTTAAATGTTGGTGATTCTTCACTCATTCT
>CAYOMH010000039.1:1880-5648 GCA_964405055.1 uncultured Muribaculaceae bacterium
ACACTTTTAAATGCATCTCGAACACCTTGTTTAAACATTCTTGGTATTTTCATATGTTTTATAATTTCCTTTCATTTCATCAGATACTAAAACTCCATCTTCGATACAAATAACTCTTTTTTTCATACGATTAACAATATCTTTTGAATGAGTAGCCATTATTACTGTTGTGTTAGTATCCTTGTTAATTTTATTAATTACATCCATTATTTCTCTTGAAGTTTCTGAATCTAAATTTCCAGTTGGTTCATCACAAATTAATAATTTTGGTTCATTAACAATTGCTCTGGCAATACATACACGTTGTTGTTCACCACCAGATAATTCTCTTGGAAAACTTTTATATTTTTCTTTCAAACCAACTTGAGATAAAGCTGATTGAACTTTTTTCTTTATTTCATTTTTCTTTAAACCAAAACTTTCCAAAGGAAAAGCAACATTTTCATAGACATTTAAATTAGGTAATAACTTAAAATCTTGAAAAACTATACCAATTCTTCTTCTTAATTTATAGATTTTATTATTCCTTAATTTTGCAACATTTATTCCGGCAACAATTACTTCACCTTTAGTTGGTTTTTCTTCCCGATATAACATTTTTATTATTGAACTTTTTCCAGATCCACTTGAACCAATAACAAAAACAAATTCACCTTTATTTATCTTTAAATTTAAACCAGCAACAGCGGTAACACCATTATGATATATTTTATAGCAGTTTTTTATATTAATAAATTCCATTATATTATCACCAGATATATTATAACATCTATCATTAATAAAATAAATTATTAAAGAAAATCATTGACACAAAAAAAATTAGCAATTAGACTTGACGAGTGCTAATTTTTGTGATATTATGCTTTTAGAAGGAGATGATAATATGGATTTAATACCTAGAGGATTTGGTTTTAGTGACTTTTTTGATTCTTTTTTAACAGATGGATATTATCCAACTAAAAACATTAACAAATGTGATATTTATGAAAAGGATAACTATTACTTCTTAGAATTAGAAGTACCTGGATTAAATAAGGAAGACATAAAAATCGAAAGTGATGAAGGATATTTAATTATTTCTGCTTCAAAAAAAGAAGAAAAAGAAGACAAAGATAAAAACTATATTCGCAAAGAAAGAACATTTGAATCAATTCAACGTAAATTTTATGTTGGTAATATTGATGAAAGTAAAATCAAAGCTGAATTTAAGGATGGAATATTGAATGTCTCATTCCCTAAAGAAGAAAAAGAATCAACTAAAAAACAAATCACAATAAATTAAAATCCAAAAGAGCTATTAAAATAGCTCTTTTTATTTTATTAACAATCCTCATTACAATATGATTTAATCATATTGCTTAGCAATTCTTTTAATTTATCATGTTCATTATTTTTTAAATAATCATGTTCATATAATAAAATCTGGTTTTGAACCTTTCCTTGATCAAGGAAAAAAAGATGAGGAAGTATTACTCTTTTTAAATTTTTATCAAAATCTTTGTCAGTTTCTTTTTGATTAATAGTATCAATTGGCAAATATTCATCTAATAAATTTAAGATTTTTTTATAATTATTATTATTTTTATCACGATCTGCTTCAATATTATAGTAATAAATTTTTAAATTATTTTCTTTAGCAAATTCAAGCATTGGCGGAACCAATAAACGACACCACGGACAACCTGGTCTACCAAAATATAATATTCCAGTACCTTCATTAATAAAATTCATTAATTCATTATAATTTAAATATATTATATTATTATCTTTATTAATTGATAATTGTTTATATTTTTTGCTACCATCAATATTTAATTGAGTATTAAGAACTTCATATTCTTTTTTAAATTTTGCAGCATCAGTATTATTAGTTTTAATTATATAAAAATAAATTAATATAACTATTACTATTAGTAATACAATACTTGGTATTATTAATTTTTTTTTCATACTTCCTCCATATTTTTATAAATATTAATCAATTCAAATTTATCTTTGTACATTTCAACATAATTAAATAAAATAGTTATTTTATTTTCGTCAGATGTTTTGTTTTCATCTAATATTGCAATTGGTGAGCAACCATAATTATTATTAATTCCTATCTCATCAGTAGAAAATCTACTTTTACAATTTTGACATTCAAACTCGTTATTAATTTGAATAAAATATGAATCAGGAGACGGATTACAAGAACTGCATGTATTAAACAATGTTTTGATTTTTTCATCTGATGATTTAACTGCAAATATTTGAATTGTAATATTATCAACAATATAATTATAATATGTTGCCTTTGCAGTAATGTCATCCGTATTTATTATAATATTATTACCGGCTTTTACTTCAATAATTTCATGTTCAGTTTTCTTTTCATTTACACAACCAGTAAAAATATTTAAAAAAATTATAAAAAGAAAAAAATATTTTATTTTACTCATTTATTCATCTCTTTCTATTTAAATTTTGAATGCACTTATATCTTCAACAACTACAATATTATTCTTTAACATATTCATCCAACAAGTATATATAAATGTTCCTTCTTTTTTTGGCGTAAACTCAATTATATTTTTTCCTATTTCAAGTTTCTTATAAATATTATAATTGTTAATTTTTATAGCATTATTACATCCAGTTAAAGTTTTATCAGTAACATTAATTATTATTTTTACTGGTATGTCTTTTTGAATAATTATATCTTCATATCCACTATATTTTAAATCAAATTCAACTAATTGATAATCTTCTTTTATTTCTGATTTTAAGTAACTATCATAATTTGGCTTAAAAATAATAAAAATATCAAAACCCATACTTAATATTCCGCGATTTAACATTGCCAACGACAAGACAAGCATTAATACCGAAGCAAATTTATTTAGTATAATTCGTTTTTTATTATTAAGAAAATTCGACAGCATTCCAACAAATAGCATTAGTGGAATAGTTCCTAAACAAAATAAGAACATTGAAAGTGCACCATAAAAAACTGATCCCGTTGATAAAGCATATACTTGCATTGCTTGAAGTGGTCCACACGGCATTAATCCATTTAATAAACCAATTACAAAAGAACTATTTTTTGATATTTTAGTTAATAATTTTGGTTTTTTAAATTTAAATGAAACATTTATTATTCCTAACATATTTAATACCATTAAAAGCATTATTATTGCGGAAAATATAATTATTATTCCTTGAAAATAGCCATTAATAGTAAAAATACTACCTAGTAATCCAACTAAGCCGCCAATAACAGTATATGAAACCAATCTACCTAAATTATATAATATTGGTTTTTTAAAATTTTTGGCAACTGTTTTTGTTGCCATTAAATTAATTGCGCCACACATTGACACACAATGAATACTTGTTAATAGACCAGTTAAAAACAACATGCCTAGTGTAATATTTTCATTTATTGCTGGAATAGTGTTTAGAATATTAAAACCAAAAGCATTATTGATTATAAATATCACTAAGATTATTATTGTTAGAATCTTAATAAATTCAATCAATCTTATATTTTTTGTTAAAGGTTTCTTTTTTTCTGAAATCATATATTTATCGGTATAGTAACCAATATTTAAAATTATTTGTTCAATTTTATTCATATCTAGTAGTTTTTGATATTCTATTTCAGCAATATTACCATCAAAATTAATTTTTTTTATATTATTAATTTTTAATAATGAATTAATTACTTTTTCTTTACACGTTTCACATGTCATTCCAGATACTTTAACATATATTTTTTTCATATTA
>CAYOMH010000040.1:0-3547 GCA_964405055.1 uncultured Muribaculaceae bacterium
TAAACTTATTTATATTTAATATAAGAAAAACATATGATATAATATATTCATTATATGGAGGCTTTAATATGAATATAAATTATGAATATTTAAAAACTTTTTATTTAGTAGCCATTAATCAAAGTATATCAAGAGCGGCAAAACAAATTGGAGTATCACAACCGGCTGTAACTCAATCAATTCAAAATTTAGAAAAACAATTGGATGGTAAATTGTTTAATCGATCAAAAAAAGGTGTTACTTTAACAGATGAAGGTAAAACTTTATTTTCTTATGTTGAAGAAGGAATAACTTTTATTGATAATGGGCTTAAAAAATTTAAAGATTTACATGACTTACAACTTGGTAAGATTAGAGTTGGAGCAAATAATGAAATTATTGAGCATATATTAATGCCTTATTTAAAAAAATATCATGAATTATATCCAAATATTGAAGTAAATATAGTAAATGATTCAACAACAACTTTACTTAAACAACTTCGTCAAGGATCAATTGATTTAGTATTTATGTCTGTACCTCGGAAAGAAATACCAGATTTTGAAATAACTAGTTTTGAAGATATTCAAGATGTATTTATTGCTGATGAAGCATATTTTAATAAAACAAAAGATATAAATAGTATTCATGATTTATTAAAAATGCCAATTATTGTTGAACAAAGTCCATCAATCAGTCGAGCATATTTTGATTTATTACTTAAATCAAGAAATATTGATTGTACACCAAGTATTGAAGTTGATAGTCAAAATCTATTAATTAATTATGTAGCTAATGGTTTTGGTATAGGCTTTGCTACTAAAGAATTCATTAAAGAAGAAATTAATCAAAAAAAAGTTCATGTTATTGATGTTGGCCAAATACCTCGTCGAAAAGTTGGATTTGTTAAATATGCTAAGAATAAATTAAATGTTAGTTCTGAAAAATTAATTGAATTAATTATGTCTACTCATTCATAGAACGATTGTTTTAGCTATAAAAATAATATATAATAAGTTAGGTGAATAATAATGGAAGTATTTGAAATTGAAGAAACAAAAACCGATAAAAAAACTATAGATTACTCCCAAAGAGTAAGTATTATTGAAGCCTATGGCGAAGATTTTACAACTAAAGAGTATGTAACTGATCCAGCAATTGCTAGAGATGAAGAAATAAAGCAATCTATTTTAATTTTGCTAACTCCAGAAAAAAGTACATTATTAGTTGGTAAGCCAGGGATAGGTAAAACTGCTATTGTTGAAGGATTAGGATATCGAATTCAAAATGGTTTAGTACCTGATGCGTTAAAGGGATGGCGTTTAATAAAAATTAATATTACTAGTTTATTAGGTTCTTCAATAAGTGAAGGCCAAACAGAAAATCGGGTTCAATTATTGGTTCAAGAATTAAAAGAATTATCAAAAACAATTATTTTCATTGATGAAGTTCATTTATTAATAAATCAAACTGCTGAAACCGGTCTTGACATTGCAAACATGTTAAAACCCGGACTTGATCGTGGGACGATAAAAATGATTGGCGCCACAACTACAGCTGAATATGAAACATATATATTAAGAGATCGAGCATTTTTACGAAGATTCCAAAAAGTTGATGTTAGCGAACCGGATGCCGAAACTTGCGTGCAAATTATGATGGGGACCTATCCAAAAATGGCAAAACAAACTGGTGTTCGTCTCGAATATACTGATTTTATTTTAAAAAAAATAATGAGATTTTTAGTAGATATGACAAGTGAATATAAAAGGGTATATGAAGTAGCAAGTAGATATCCCGATGTATGTTTAACAGTATTGGCAAATGCTTTTAGTAATGCTGTATATCATAATGATCAAGTTGTTAAATTAAAACATATATATGCTGCTGTTGTTAATGCAAAAAATATTTATGAAGATGCCAAGATTAAAGAAATAGCTAGATTTAAAGTAGAATTTGCTGACTTATTAAAAGAAGAAGGATTAGATCCGGAAAATATGTAAGAATAGAAAGGCTGATAAAATGGATATAAAACCAAAAGAAAAACCAGACATTCAGTTTGAAATACCTAAGCCTGAGGATCAACAACAAGATAATGTTCAAGTAGAAGAAAAGCCAAAGGAAGAAAAAAAAGCTGAATTATTAAAACCTAAAAAGGAAAAAGTAAAAAAAACTTTAACAAAAGAAGAAATTGACAAAAGAACATTTAAAATAAATGCTATTTCTTTAATTGTATTAATTTTATTATCATTAGTTGGTTATTGGTACTTTAAAGGTTTAAATATTAATGGTGTTACCCATGATAATAACTCTAGTGATAATGCTAGTAGTAGTGTTAAATTAGATTATAAAGAAATATCAATAAATGATCCAAAAGTAACTCAATTTATCAATATCTTTAAATTTGAAGAAAGCGATAATAAAAACACATTTCCTTCAATTTATAGTTCTAATCCAGTAATATCTTCAGCCTTAACTTTAGATCATAAATTATCAATTTCCTTACATGATTATATTAGAACCAATGTTGGTACAAATAATTATGCCCAATGTAGTGACTTAGTTACAACAGATTTTTCATATTCTTGTGATAGTGAAAATAATGTTTTAATTGATAATACAAAAGTATTTTTATATCAATTAGCTCCTTCTGATTTACTTGCTTCATATATGAAAATATTTGGCAGTCAAGATTCTTATGTTGATAAAAATTTTGAAACTGCTAATGGTATTACATGTAATTACAAATCAACTTACTTTTGTATAAAAAAAGATAATTCTGTCGCCGGCATTGAAACAGTTGCTTATGTTACAAAAGCTCGTGAGTATAATGATCGAATGGAAATATATACAAAATATATTTGGTTAGAAGGTGAAGTAGGTTATTCTAATTTACATCACGAACAAACTTATTTAAATAATTACTATGCCAATCCAGCTATTTCATCATTAAAAAATATTCAAGATAATTATCAAGATAAGATTAAAGAAACAAAACATGTTTTTGTCAAAAATAATTCTGGTAACTATTATTGGAATTCAAGTCAAGTAGTTAGTGAATAATATGAAAGTGGAGGAAAAAATGACATATAAAGATAAGAAAATAATTATTACTGGAGCGGGAAGTGGAATTGGTCGTGAACTAGCGCTTCAATTAAGTAAAGAAGGTGCCGTTTTAGCACTATTAGATATTAATAAAGATTCCTTAGTTGAAACAAAAAAATTAGCAAATAATGATAAAAATGTTTCAATATTTGTTGTAAATATTGCTGATAATAAATCATTACAAAAATTTTATGATGATTATTATGCTATTTATGATAATGTTGATGTATTAATTAATAATGCTGGAATAATTCAACCATTTGTTAATTTTAATGAACTAGATAATGAAGCAATTGATCGAGTAATGAATGTTAATTTCTTCGGATTAGTAAATTTAACAAAATTATTTTTACCAAATTTACTTAAAAGACCAGAGGCAAATATTGTTAATATTTCAAGTATGGGTGGCTTTTTTCCATTTCCTGGTCAAACTATTTATGGAGCTTCAAAAGCAGCTGTTAAG
>CAYOMH010000040.1:3647-5546 GCA_964405055.1 uncultured Muribaculaceae bacterium
CTTTTTTCCATTTCCTGGTCAAACTATTTATGGAGCTTCAAAAGCAGCTGTTAAGTTATTTACTGAAGGCTTATATGCTGAATTATTAGATACTAATGTAAGTGTTACCTTAGTATTCCCTGGAGCTATTGCTACTGATATTATGAAAAATTCAAATGTAAAAATGAAAAACAATCTTGATCAAAAAAATAGTAAAATGAAAATGACTACTGCTTTCTCAGCTGCAAGCCAAATAATTATTGGTGCCAAAAAAAAGAAATTCAAAGTATATGTGGGAACTGATTCCAAATTAATGAATTTAATGTATAAATTTAATGATAAAAAAGCTATAAAATTTATTAAAAGTAAGATGTCATAAAACATCTTTTTTTATTTAGTAAAAAATCCACCTTCAATATATTTAGTTTCATTGACATGAATAAATGCATTTGGATCAAGATCAGCAATAATTTTTCTTAGTTTATTATAATGTTTTTTATCAACTTCAGTAATAATCATCCATTTATTATTATCCATATTGATTGCTGAAACCCCAAAACCATTTTCTTTAATTGCTTTAATCATTTCTTCTTTAGATGAGCTAGTAATTATTTGAACATTTAATGTTCCCTTAATAAATTTAGATGAGATTAAAGAACCAATTAATGTTCCTGCTGCAAAACCACCAGCATAAGCTAAAATAATAATTGGATATTTAGTTGCCTGACTTAATGCTTCTCTTGCAACCATAAACCAAATTAAAACTTCAAAAAAGGCCGCTATTGTTCCTAGTAGTCTTTTTTCTTTAACAATTAATATCATTCTAATTGTTCCAAATGATACATCAAAGATTCTAGCAACAAAAATTTTTAAACATAAAAATAGTAATTCCATATTTTTCTCCTACCATAATTTTAATTGATTAATGTTAAAAAAACAAGTAAAATACTTGTCATAATATAAATGTTTATGATAGAATAAATTAGAGGATAAAAATGAAAAATAAAAAGAAATTAATGAGAAATTATATTATAGTTGTTGTAATGATCTTTGTTGTAATTAGTGGTGGTTTTTTAGTGACAATTTTGAATCAAAATTATCAAAAAAATAAATTAAAAACTAGCCCTCTAACAAAAATAGTTAAAAAACATACATATTCAGAATTAAATACTATTTTAAACCAAGACAATAACAATAAATTTATTTATTTTAGTTTTACAAATAATAAAGAAGTATATAAATTAGATACAAAAATAAAAAAAATACTTGAAGATAATAAATTAGTTGATAATTTCATTTATTTTGATTTAAGTGAAAAAAATAATGTTGTTTTAATTGATGAAATTAATAATCTATTAAAATTAAATGAAAATAAAATCACATCATTACCAAGTGTTATTTATTATCGTAATAATGTGATATCAGATGTAGTAACTAGTAGTAGTGCACCTTTCCATGATGGTAAATTAATGCAAATAATTGATGTATATGAGTTAAATTAATCAATGATAAATATAGTTTTATTTGAACCAGAAATTCCAGCCAACACTGGAAATATAATGCGAACTTGTGTTGCAACAAATACTAAATTACACTTAATTAAACCATTAGGTTTTTCTTTAGATGAAAAACAAATAAAACGAAGTGGTGTTAATTATATAAAAGATTGTGATTATGAAGTATATGAAGATATCAACGATTTTTTTCAAAAAAATAATGGCGAATTTTATTATTTAACTAGATACGGACATAAACCACATACTGATTTTGACTATTCAAACAGTAATCAAAATATTTATTTTTTCTTTGGTAAAGAAAGCACTGGTATTCCACCAAAGATACTTAAACCTAATATTGAAAAATGCATGAGAATACCAACCACTGATAAAGTAAGATCATTAAATTTATCAAATTGTGTTG
>CAYOMH010000041.1:0-5508 GCA_964405055.1 uncultured Muribaculaceae bacterium
CCGATCTAATAAAAACAGTTGGAGCAACCGATAATGATTGTCATACAGACAGTTTAAGTGATTTTTTTTCGGCATTAGGTAGATCAGAGAGAATAGACGATTTAAAAGATAGCGAAATGGGTTTAATAATTCGTGGTTATATCAGCGAAAATGATATAAAAACTTATACTAATAGTGTTGATTCAAAAAAATGTTTGGATGAAAGAGAACCGTATTATGCTGAAATTGAATGCGCAAAAGTATTAAAAACAGATTTAAATAATCTTTATAATAAATATGATTTTAAATATAAGAGTCTTGATGAATTTTATTCTTCTGACTATATGAAAAAAAATGATATTCACTCCGATAAAAAAAATTATTATTTTTCTGGATCTGGTGGTAAAATTTGTGGCAGCTCTTCATCTCATAAAATTAGTTCTTGGTATGGATTTTATGAATCACCAAGCAGTGCGAGTGATGAATTAGTTGACCGAACTTTTATTACATTAAAAGATGAAATAACTATTAAAAGTTTTGAATATGACGTAATTAATGATAAAAAACCTTTAAATAATAAATCTGCAGTAGACGTTGTATACTATTATTTTTCAAGAGAAGGTTCATCTAATTATCGTTTATTTTTAATTGAAAATGATTAGAATTAATAATTATACACACAAGATAAATAATTAATTATTCAGTTTATTTGTTCTTATGCAATAACTAAAATATAAAAAAGGAATTTTTAATTCCTTTTTAATTTTGATGATTTCTTCTTTCTTGGCCATTACCAAGTTTTTTACCAAATTGTAAATTATATTTCTGTCCTAATTTTTTTGAACCATTTCCATCACAATCGGCCATTTGAGTTTTTATTTCATTTGCTATTTCTTTATTAAGTTCCCCATCTTTAACCATTTGATCAATTATTTCAATTTTATTTTCAATTGTGTTATTAGGATTAATGGGAGATCTAACTTCTTGAGCGTTTGTTATAACTGCTGTGACCAAGAAAAGTATCAAACCAGTTGTAATTATATATGCTTTTTTCATTTATAATTCCTCCTTTCTAAATCCATAATATAACTTCAATGTGATAAGTATATGAAATATTAAAATTTTATCCAAAAATTTGTATATGTATTTTTGATGCTTTTAACACCATACTCTAAATTGTGTTTTTCTAATATTGTTTTGACAATGTATAGACCAAGTCCATTAGAATTTTTATTGTTATGAGTGGTGTAAAATTTATCAAAAATATGCATGGTATTATCAATTCCATTACCATGGTCAATGATTTCTAATTTGTTATCCAATATATTAATGATTATAGTTTTATCTTTTCCTACGTGATTTATTGCGTTAATTAACAAATTATATATAACTTGTTCAAATTTATTTTTATCAACAGAATATATTAATTCTTTTTTATTAAATATAATAATAACATTTTTATCATCGACAATTTTTTTAATTCTAGTTAATACTTTTTCTACTATATTTGATATATCAATTTTAATTTTGTTTAAATATAAATCAGCTTCAAGTTTTGAAACATCTAAAATATTATTGATTAATATATTTAAATTATCTGATTCATTTATAATACTGTTTAATTTTGTTTCGCGATCTTTTTTGTTTTGTTTTGTATCTCTAATTACTTCAGCATAACCCTTAATAATAGTTAATGGAGTTTTTAAATCATGACTTACATTTGAAATTATTTCTTTTTGTAAAACATCTTTTTCTTTTAATTGTTGTACAGTATTATTTAAGGTGGCAGATAATTCTTTCACCTCTAAATAGCTATTCTCATCGAACTTAATATTAAAGTTTCCTTTTCCTAATTGTTTTGTTTTTTCATTTATTTTCTTTAATGGGGAAGATATTTTTCTAGCTAATTTTATGGAAATAATTATGGCTATTATTAATGAAATAATAACAATATATATTAATTGTCTTTTAATAATTGATATACTTGATTCTATTGGCTCAATTTTTGAAACAAGTAATATATAATTTTTTTCTTTGGTTTTTCCATATAAATTATATTTAAATTCGTTTTTACTTATTAATAAGTCTTCATCAATATCTTTAAAATCAGACACAGCAATAATATTGGTTATTTCTTTTTCGACACCGCGGGGCATCATATTATATGATTCATAAATTAAATTTTTATTTTCGTCGTATATAAAAATATATGAATCAAATTTTTCACCTATTGATTTAATTTTTTCACTATTTTTTATATTGCTGATTTGATTAAAAGCTCTTTTAATATCATTTTTTCTGAACCATGTATAACTTTTGTTTAATAATAAAATTTGAAAAATCCAACTAGTAAAAACAAATAATAGAATTAAAGAAATGAAACTTTTTATTAATTTTGTATTTAATTTATCACTCAAATCGATAACCTTCTCCCCGTATAGTAATAATTTTTCGGCCATATTTTCCAAGTTTTTTTCTAATTACTTTTATATGAGTGTCTATTGTTCTATCAGTTCCATCGAAATCATATCCCCAAACATTATTAATTATTGTTTCGCGGTTTAATAAAATATTTTGATTTTTAACTAAGAAAAACAATAGTTCATATTCTTTAAGTGTCATTTTAATTTCTTTTTGTAAAACATATACTTTTTTTGCTATTGTATCAATTTTTACTTCGTCAAAAACGTAAGAATTTGATCTTTTTTTTGTTTGAATTACTTTTAACCTGGCAATAAGTTCTTTTGGACTAAATGGTTTTGTCAAATAATCTATTGCACCAGAAGCAAAGCCTTCAAGTTTATCTTCTATTTCTCTTTTTGCAGACAAAAAGAGAATTGGAATATCATGCTTATCTAATATTTTTTTAGCAATATCATAACCATTCAAAATTGGAAGCATTATATCTAATATTATTATATCAATTTTTTCACGATCAATAATATCAATGGCATTAATCCCATCATTTGATTCAAAAACAATATATTTTTCAAGAGCTGCATATTCTCTGATAATATTTCTAATGTTTTCATCATCATCAACTATTAATATTTTTATATATATCACCTCAATAAAATTATATAATACTTTTGTGATATTTATGTGAAAATTATATCTGACTTGTTTTTTTCGACTATTGATTATTATATTAATTAGTAATATAATAATCTTAAAATATGGAGGATATATGAAAAAAAGAAATTTAATTATTGTCGTTGCATGTATTTTGTTCATAGCGGTTTTCGGTTATTTTTATTTTAAAGAGAATGGGGTAACAAATTATAGTTATGTTATCTTAAGAATTAATCCGGAAGTTGAATTTGCAGTTGATGAAGAAGAAATGGTTCGTGAAGTAACTGGATTAAATGAAGATGCTGATATTTTGATAACTGATTTAGAATTAATTGGTAAGAATGTTGATGAAGCAACCAAAATTGTCATTAATGAAGCAGAAGAAATGGGCTTATTAGATGAAGATATTAATCTTGAAGTAATTAATGATGATGAAGATCGAAGACTTGATTTAGAAGAAAAATTATCTGAATCAATTGAAAAACATGTTAGAGAAAGAGCTTTTAATGCTGAAGTTGTCGTAAATGGTGTTACTGATGAAATGAAAGTGAAAGCAGAAGAATATGAAATAAGTAATGGGAAAATGTTATTGGTTTCAAGAGCTGTTGAATTAAATGATGAACTAACTGAAGAAGAATTAGTTACATTATCAGTAAAAGAAATTCAAACGAATATTAAAGAAACATCTGTTGAACGTAGAGAAAAAGAAAAAATTGAAAAGAAATTAACAGATGAAGAATTAGAAGCTGCTAGAGAACAAAAGAAAATAGAATTAAAAGAAAAAGCAGCTGAAAAAAAAGATAAAAAGAAAAATTAATACTGTTAAAAATGTCGAGATTTGCTTTTTAACCAATAATATGGTATTATATCAACCATTCAAAAGGGGGATATAATGTGAATATAGGTTTCGATCTCGATGGAGTATTTATTAATCAGGAAAAGTTTCAATTAGATAAAGGAATTAAATACTTTAAGAAACAATATATAAAAAACAATAAAAAACTTGATAGTAAAAAAATAAAACCACGAGATATTCAAGTGGTGGATGTTTTAACTGGGAAAATTTTTAAAAGTAATAAAGAAGTAGATTATACTCAACCATTTATTAAAATCAAGTCAAATGGTTATGGTATTTCTGATGTATTTATGTGTTCAAAAGAAGAAGAAGAAAAATTTTGGGTTAGACACATGCCTCAATATGCTTTATTTGCACCCTTTAGAAAAGACTCTGATCTTATAGCTAAAAGATTACATGATGAAGGTAATAAAATTATTATATTAACATCCAGAGCCAAATCTAATGAAACTAGTGCTATTGGGATGATTCAAAGAGCAATGGTTAAGTTAAGATTTAAAATAAAAGGTATTCCTTATGATAAAATAGTATTTTGTGAATATAAAAATGGTCATGAAATCCAAGATAAATGTATCGCTTGTATTGATAACGATATAGATTTAATGATTGAAGATAAATTAAGTACTGCTGAGTCGATTGAAAGCCGAACTAAAACCCAAAACTTTTTAATGGCTACTCGAAATAATGCTGATTTAAAAAATCCGAAAATTCAAAGATTTGTTAATTTTATTGATTTATATAATGGAATAAAAAAGAAATTTTCAAAAGATAAATTCGTTTTATTATCAAGAGAAGAAAAAAGTAAGTTAAGTGCTGAAGATCTTGAAACTTATTATCAAAAATTAAGAGAATATTATCAAAATCAAAAATATGATCAAGATATAGTTTTAAATAGAGAAGAAAAAGTAAAAAAAGCAATAAAATTTGGTAAGTTCTTCTTTGATAAATACGCTAAGCATCAAGTAATTAATAGTCAAAATATTCCAGTCGAAGACGGAGTAGTTATTACTTTAAATCACCGTGATATGTTAGATATTCCCTTAGTAATTACTTCAATGGGGTTAGTTAGAGCTTATCACCCAATGTTAAAAGCTGAATTTTTAGATACTAAAGCCGAAGGTATATTAACTGACTTAGGTTCTATATTTGTTAATCGTAATGATAAATCAAGTAGAACTCAAGCAAGAGAAAATGCTATAAGATATGTACTTAATGGAAGTAATGTAATAATTTGTCCAGAAGGTACACGTAATAAAACAGACAAACCATTATTAGATTTTGACTACGGAGCAGTATCAACTGCCCAAAATTCCGGGAAGAAAATCTATCCATGTGCAATTTACCGTGATGTTGATAAAAAAATTGTTAATTTTGGTCAACCAATTGAAGTTGGTATTAGTGATAATTTAGAAACCGCTAATAATCTGTTATTTGGAACAACAATTAGATTGCTAGAAGAATGTGAAAAGCATTCTTCAAGAAAATTACAAGAAGCATCATTAGTATTAAAAAAATAATAAATCATTTATTTAAAAAATACCTTATTTATGTTATTATATTTATATGAATAATGAGAGTAAGGTGTTTTTATTTGACTAATT
>CAYOMH010000042.1:0-4959 GCA_964405055.1 uncultured Muribaculaceae bacterium
ATGAGCATCATCTTGAGTAAATGTTCTAACTCTAAATAAACCATTTAAAGCTCCACTTGCTTCATGACGGTGAACTTGACCAAGTTCACCAACTCTAATAGGTAAATCTTTGTATGAATGTAATGAATTTTTATAAACTAACATTCCACCCGGACAATTCATTGGTTTAATAGCATATTCATTTTCATCAACAACTGAAGTATACATATTTTCTTTATAATTATCCCAATGACCAGATAATTGCCATAAATCTTTATTTAACATAATTGGTGTTTTTATAAATTGATACCCAGCTTTTGTGTGTTCTTGATACCAGAAATTTTCTAAAATGTTTCTTATAATCATTCCTTTTGGTAAGAAAAATGGAAATCCTTGACCATATTCGCTCATCATAAATAATTCTAATTCTTTACCTAATTTTTTATGATCACGTTGTTTTGCTTCTTCAACAAAATGTAAATATTCATTTAATGCTTCTTCACTGTTAAAGCATATTCCATATATTCTTTGTAACATTTTATTTTTAGCGTCACCCTTCCAATAAGCACCACTAAACTTAGTTAATTTAAAATGTTTAATTTCTTTTACACTTTCAACATGTGGTCCACGACATAAATCAGTAAAATCTCCTTGAGAAAAACAAGTTATTTCTTTTTCTGCTTCCATTCGATTAATTAAATCAATTTTATATGGATCATTTTTAAATTTATCTAGGGCTTCTTCTTTACTTAATACATGACGATATATTTTTTTACCGTCTTTAGCAATTTTTTTCATTTCCTTTTCAATTGCACTTAAATCTTCTTCAGTAATTACTTTATCACCTAAATCAATATCATAGTAGAAACCATCTTCTATAACTGGTCCAACCCAAAACATTGCATTTGGATACAAATGACTAACAGCTTGTGCTAGTAAGTGAGCACAGCTATGATTTAAAACATTTAATTCTTGATCTTCTTTTATATTTATCATCTTTGCATTCCTCCTTTATTTTTCTTATCACGTATCATTGCTAAATATAACTCATTTTTTACAATATCTAATCTAACCGTTATTTGATCATACTCAGTTGAATCAGTATTTCTTTTGCTTGGATCAATAATTAATAAAGTGTGTAAATATTTCAATTCTTGTTGTAATTCTTCAGTACTTTTTTCCATAATATTACCTCCTAAAAAATAAAAAAAAGACAGCCCATAGGAGTTTTTTTACAAACGGTACCATCCTTTTATTAACTTAATTATGATAACGGGCATTACCCGGGATTTATTAATCCTCTTATCAAGATAGTAAATAATAATTGTTTTCTTAGTTTACACCAACCACTAAGTCTCTATAAAAACCACATTATTATTGTTGTTCTTGGTCATCGATTTAATTAATAATACCATTTTTTTACAATGATTGCAATTATTAATTAGCATATTTAAATAAACTGTGTTATACTCCATAGGCAAAGAAATGAAGGATATATGAAATTTAATGATTTAAAACTAAAAAAAGAAGTATTAATAGCAATTGACAATCTTGGTTATAAGGAAACGACTCCAATTCAAGAATTAGCTATTCCAATTGTTATTGAAGGGAAAGATATTATTGGCCTAGCCCAAACCGGAACTGGTAAAACAGCTGCTTTTGCATTGCCAATTATTAATAATTTAATTAAAAAAGATAATGATATAAATAAAATTATTAAGGCTTTAATAATAAGTCCAACTAGAGAACTTGCAATTCAAATCAGAGATAATATTAATAGTTATTCGACTGAAAGTACATTGAAATGTGGTGTTGTATTAGGTGGAGTTAATCAAAATTCACAAATCAAAGTCTTAAAAAAAGGTGTTGATATATTAGTAGCTACACCTGGAAGATTAGTTGATTTAATTAAACAAAAATATGTTGATATTAGTAAAGTTGAATATTTAGTTTTGGATGAAGCTGATACAATGTTAGATATGGGTTTTATTAGAGATGTAAGATTTATTATTAGTAAAATTGACTCTGCTCATCAAACAATGTTGTTTTCAGCGACATTTCCAAATGAAGTAAAAACTTTAGCTAATGAACTATTAAAAAATCCAATTACTGTTAAACCAGAAACTAATGAAATAACCGCTAATAACATTGATCAAGAAGTATATTATGTTGATAGTAATAATAAAATTAATATTTTATTAGAAATTTTAGCTAATAAAGATACTCCAAGTACATTAATATTTACTAGAACAAAACATGGGGCTAATAAATTAGCTACTAAACTAGAAGAATATAATTTAAAATCAAGTGTTATTCATGGTAATAAAACTCAATCAAATCGAGTTAAAGCTTTAAAAGATTTTAAAGATGGTAAAACAAAAATTATGATTGCCACTGATATTGCAGCTCGAGGAATTGATATTAATGATTTAAATATTGTTGTCAATTATGAAATTCCTGAAAAAAACGAAATGTATGTTCATCGTATTGGTAGAACTGCTCGAGCAGGAAAAAAAGGTAAAGCAATTTCCTTATGTTCCAGTGCTGAAATGTTTAATTTTAAATCTATTGAAAAATTAATTGGTAATAAAATTAAAGTAATTGACCATAAATATCCAATGGTTTTAAAAGAAACAAAACCAAGTCAAAAGAAATTTAATAATCAACCAAAAAAACATAATAATAGTACTAAAAATAATAGTACTAATCAAAATAAATCTTATAAGAAAAATTACAAGAAAAAACGACAATATTAATTGCCGTTTTTTTATTAATCCATTCTTGAAAATAATAAAGGTGGTACATCATCAAGTATTATTTCATCACTAATAACTATTTCTTGCCATTTTAAATTATTTAATTTTAAAACTTTAAATATCTTTAGTGAAGTATCATTCATAAATGGGGAAATTAAATTAGCAATATTTGCCATCATATAAACACAAGTATAAGTTGTATCCCAGAAAGCCTTAATATCATTTTTAACTAAATTCCAAGGTTCTTTTTCATCATAATATTTATTGCCAAGACTAATATATTCAAAAATACTATTTAAAGCATTTTTAAATTCACCAGCTTCAATATATTTACCAACTTCGACATATTTTTCTTTGGTTATATTGGCAATGTTTTGATCAATTGACCCTACTTCAATTTTACCAGCAAATTTTTTATAGATAAAGGAAAGATTACGATTTACAAAATTACCAAGAACCCCTACTAAAAATTTATTATGATCTTGAATTATTTCGGCTATTGAACAATTAATATCTTTTGTTTCTGGACCATTAAACATAAAATAAAATCTTAAAGTATCTCGAGCAAATTTTTCTAATAACTCATTAACTGTAATTAAATTACCAGTACTTTTACTCATTTTTTCATTGTTTAAATTAACATAAGCACTAGATATTATATAATCTGGTAAACGATAATTTAAATCAAGACCTAAAAGTAAAGCCGGATATATTGTTGTATGAAAAGGAATATTATCTTTTCCATGAACATAATATGTAATTAAATTTTTATTATCATTATCAAGGAATTTTTTGAAATCAACATTTAATTTATTAGCGGCAAAATATCCCGCTGATAAATAACCCAATACTGCTTCAATCCAGACATATATTCTTTTATCTTCATAACCCGCAACTGGAACTTTTATTCCCCAATCAATTTGTCTAGTTGCTGCTCGATCGATTAAACCCATATTAATATATTTTTGAGCTTCACCTAAAGCATTCTTACGCCAAGTATTTAAATTATTATCAATTAATAATTGTAATTGATTAGTAAATTCAGGTAATTTAAAATAAAAATGTTTGTTTAATTTTTTAGTAGTTAAATTACCACAATTTAAACATTTTTTATTTTTTACTTCGGCACTATTTAATGAAGATAAACAACTTTCACATTGATCACCAGTACTATT
Source organism: uncultured Muribaculaceae bacterium (assembly GCA_964405055.1). Taxonomy (GTDB): domain Bacteria; phylum Bacillota_I; class Bacilli_A; order RF39; family UBA660; genus JAAZHN01. The sequence continues at coordinate 3,911 of CAYOMH010000042.1, forward strand.
TCCACCACAATGTGGACAAATTCCGATTATTTGACGATCTGATAAATATGAATTACATGTTTCACAATAATCTTCCGGTAATTCTTTTTCATATAAATAATTATTAGCAATTAGTTTTAAAAAATATTCTTGAACTAATTTAATATGATTTTCACTATTAGTTTTTGAATATTCATCATAACTAAAACCCATATTATTAAAAGTTTTAACAAATTCATCATGATAAAATTCAGAAATTTTATCCGGAGTTACATTTTCTTTTTTTGCTCTTTCAGTAATAGGTGTTCCATGGCAATCAGAACCAGAAACATATATAACATTATCTCCATTTAAACGATAATATCTTGCTAAAACATCTCCTGGAAGAAGCGCAGCTAAATGCCCTATATGTAAAAAATAATTAGCGTATGGCCATGCCCCACCAATAAATACATCTCTTTTCATTAATAATCACAATCCTTGCTACAAAATAATTGTATCATAAAATCCTATTTCTTTGAATTATTATATAATAAAAAAGACTACCAATTGGTAATCTTTTCTTTATTTTTTATTCAGCAATCAAAACTGTATAAGTAAAATTAACACCACTAAGTTTTGTTTCTACCCAAGATTTAGCTGTAGCGTCTTTTACAATTATAGTAATATGATTTGCAGAATATCTTGAAAATATATAACTATTTTCAGTCACATTATCAAAAGACATATTACTAATATTAATATTTGTTACTGCTTCTAAATCATTAAATGTTCGACCCATATCAGTGACATTTGTCGTAATAAAATTACTAACATTAAGTGATGTTAATGATCGACAGTTCATAAACATACCACCAAGAGAGGTAGCTAAGTTTGTGTTAAACGAGCTAACATTAAGTGATGTTAAGCTAGTACAATTAGCAAACATATCTCTAAACATTGTAACCTTTGAGGTGTTAAATGTTGATAAGTCTAGTGAAACTAATTTACCACAATTATTAAACATTTTTTCCATATCGGTAGCATTAATAGTATTAAAATAATTTAGGCCATTTATTTCTTCCAAATTT
>CAYOMH010000043.1:0-2681 GCA_964405055.1 uncultured Muribaculaceae bacterium
TGCATCAGCAATATCATTTATTAGAGCACAACGAACACCAACTACTTTATTACAAGCAATTGAAACACCAATTCCAGTATTACATAATATTATACCAAAATCTACTTCATTCTTACTTACTGCTTCAGCAAGTTTAAGTGCATATATAGGATAATCATCTTTTTCATCATACTCTGTATTACCATAGTCAATTACTTCGTATTGAGTAATATTTTTTTTAATTACCTCTTTAACTTTAAATCCGGCGTGATCACTTGCAATCCCAATTTTCATTGATATCACCTCTATGATTTAATTATAGCTTAAAAAATTAAAAACTGCAATTACTCTGCAGTTTCTTTATCTAAATTCCACTTTTTATTGAATTTTTCGACATTTCCAGTTTTCTTAGCTTTGTTTTGAGCACCAGTATAGAATGGATGACATTCGCTACAGACTTCAACACGCATTTTTTCTTGATTTGATTTAACCACAAATTCTGCTCCACAAGCACAAACAACTTTACATTCTTTTTGTTCTGGATGGATATTAGCTTTCATTTTTCTTGCTCCTCTCGCCATGGTTTATAAGTAATAACCATAGTATTTTCGTTTCTCGACAATTATAGCATATCTTTGCAATAAAGCAAGATTTTATTCTTCTTCAATAATTTTTATTTCTGCTCCAACATTTTGTAGTTTTTCAATTATATTTTCATATCCACGTAAAATATGTTCAGAATCTAATATAGTTGTTGTTCCAGTTGCTAATAAACCAGCTGCAACCAAAGCAGCACCGGCTCTTAAATCTGTTGATTTTACTTCTGTTCCTTGTAATTTTGTTGGTCCGGTTATTAATAAATTTTGACCATTTGGTTTAATTTTAGCACCCATGTTATTTAAATATATTACGTGACCTTGTCTATTTTCAAATATTGTTTCTTCAAATAAAGAAGTACCATTACATTGGGTTAATAAAACATTAATTGGTTGGCCAAGATCAGTTGGAAATCCTGGAAAAACTAATGTTTTAATATTGACCGATTTTAAATCATCACTTCTAGATATTTCAACTGAATTATCTTTTATTGTATAATTAATACCAATTTCTTTTAATTTTGAAAAAAGCGCTTCTAAGTGTTCTTTAATTACACCTTCAATTAATAAATTTTGGCCAACAAGCGCACCAATTAAAATATAAGTTCCTGTTTCAATTCGATCAGGAATATTTTCAATTACACCTTTTGATAATGTTTCAACACCTTCAATTTTAATTGTGCTAGTACCGGCACCAGTTATTTTAGCACCCATATTATTTAAAAATGATGCAACATTAACTATTTCTGGTTCTTTAGCTGCATTTTCTATGGTAGTTATACCTTTTGCTTTTGTTGCAGCTAACATTAAATTAATTGTTGCTCCAACACTTGCAAAATCTAAATATAATGTTGTCCCAATTAATTCTTCTGCTTCAATTAGATAACGATTACCTTCATTAGTTACTTTTGCACCAAGTTTTTCAAATCCTTTTAGATGAATATCAATTGGTCTAGAACCAATATTACAACCGCCAGGAAAATACATTTCAACTTTCTTAAATTTTGCTAACAAACTTCCCATAAAATAGTATGAAGCTCTTAGTTTTATAGCATTTTGTTCTTCAATTACTTTATTTTTTAATGATTTGGAATTAATTACCATAGTGTCTTCAGTAAACTTTATATCACAACCAAGTTCTTCTAAAATAACAATTAAATTTCTAGTATCTGTTATATCTGGCACATTATAAATTGTTGAAAAATCATCTGATAATATAGCCGCCGGTAGCAAAGCAACCGCACTATTTTTTGAACCACTTATTTGTATTTTGCCAGTTAATATTTTATTTCCTTCGATAACAATTTTTTTCATATTATTACCATCCTTCTATACAAAACAGTAAAACTTTTGAATAATATTTTATTATTGTTTTGGTATTTAATTTAAAAATTAAGTGATTATTATAAAATTATAATATTCACTCAATTAAAATATATAACGATAAAGCGTGCAAGTCAATAAAATGACAATATTATTTACAAGTTTTCTAATTGTTAATAATCATTATTCGATCTTTTTTGTTAAAGTCTTGAATTACTTTTATCTCTGAATTTGGATAATATTTATTAACTAAATTAGTTATTTTTTCTGCTTGTTTATAACCTATTTCAAAACATATTAAGTTTTTTTTATTTACTGTTGATAGAGATTTTTTAAGTATTTGGTCATAATATTCTAAACCATCTTTTTTGGCAAATAAAGCTTTTTTTGGTTCATATTTTTTTACATTTTCAGCTATTTCATCATTATAACCTATATATGGTGGATTGCTAATTATTACATCAATATTATGTTCAGTAATATTAGCAAATTTTTGTCTTTTATATATTATATCTACATTATTTAATAATGCATTTTTTTTAGCTAATGATAATGCTTTGAATGACTTATCAATAGCAATTACTGTAGAATCTGGAAATATTGTTTTTAGTTGGATTGCAATACAACCACTTCCAGTTCCACAATCTAGGATATTAATTTTTTGATTTTTAAATTTTGATTTGATTTCTTTAATTGTTTCATAAACTAATTTTTCTGTTTCAAATCTAGGAACTAATACATTTTTATTTACCATTATTTTGCAATCAAAAAAATCAACATATC
>CAYOMH010000043.1:2781-4926 GCA_964405055.1 uncultured Muribaculaceae bacterium
GGAACTAATACATTTTTATTTACCATTATTTTGCAATCAAAAAAATCAACATATCCAATTAGATATTGAATTGGATAGCCCTTATTAATTTTTTTTATTAATTTTGATAATTTATTAGGATATTTTTTAACTAATAATTGCCAATCATTATTAGTGATATTATCTGGTTTATTCATTGGTGTTATATGCTAACTTTAATTTTTGATCTTCAATAATTAATTGATCAATTATTTCATTAAGATAGCCTTCCATTACTCGATCTAAATTCATTACACTAAAATTAATTCGATGATCGGTAACACGATTTTGAGGATAGTTATAAGTTCTAATTTTTTCAGATCGATCACCAGTACCAATTTTATTTCGACGATCAGCACCACTTAATTTTTCTAATTCTTGAACCTTAGCGTCATATAATCTCATTTTTAATATACTTAAAGCTTTATCTTTATTTTTCATTTGACTACGTTCATTTTGACATGTTACAACAATTCCAGTTGGTAAATGAGTAATTCTTACTGCAGAATTAGTTGTATTTACTGATTGGCCACCAGCTCCGCCACTATGATAAACATCAATTTGTAATTCATTGTCTTTTATATCAACTTCTACATCGTCTATCTCATGTATTACAAGAACTGTTGCAGTAGAAGTATGAATTCTTCCTTGTGTTTCTGTTTCTGGAACTCTTTGAACACGATGAGAGCCACTTTCATATTTTAGTTTTGAATATACATTTTCACCACGAATAATACACTCAACTTGAGCATAACCACCGCTTGAGCCAATTATTTCATTAGTAATTTCTACTTGCCAATTATTTTTTTCGGCATATCTACTATACATACGAAAAAGATCACCAGCAAAGATATTAGCTTCATCACCACCAGCAGCACCCCTAATTTCTAAAATTATATCTTTATCATCGTTTTCATCTTTCGGAATTAATAATTCTTCTAATTCAGATATTAATTTTTCATCTTTATCATGTAATTTTTCCAACTCTAATTTTGCTTCACTAGCAAAACTATCATCATTAAGCATTTCTTTTAACATTTCAATATCATGAATATTTTTTTTATATTCTTGATATTTTAAATATATATCTCGAATTTTACTTATTTCTTTATTAATTTTTTTTACTTGTTGAAAATCTGATAATATATCAGGATTACTTAGTTCAGTATTTAAATAATTATATTTTTCTTCAATTATATTAAGTCTTTCAATCATTTTTTTCTTCCTTTCAAATTAAAAAGAAAAAAAGCTAAGACATTTCGTCTATTTCGTCTTCATTAAGAATAACAAGATCTTTTAAATCATCTTCTTCTGGATCTTCTTCTGGATTTTCTTCTACATCATCAATTGATTTATCATCATCTGATGCATCAGAATCAAGTTCTTCAATAAATTCTTCATCGTCATCATCAATTATTACTTTATGGCTATGATTAATTCTTAAATCCCAATAGCCGTTTTCTAACATAATAAATCTTTTGTCAGTTGATAGTAATTCAAAAAAATCTGCAATATATTTTTCTACTTCTTCTTTTGATAAATTCAATATTTCAATGATTTGATTAAATAAATCCATTATTTTCATTTTTTGACCATAATCTTTTAGTAATTCATATGCTAGGTCATCATATGACATTTGTTCCAATTCTTCTTTTGTAAATTTTTTCATTTTTTCCTCCTACATTTTTTCTGGTGGGATTATCCCAATTAAATTTAATGCATTATTCATTGTGATTTTAATTGCTGATAATAAATACATATTTTCTATTGTTGTATTTTCATCTTCATCAATAAATCGATATTCATTATACAAGCAATGAAATAAAGTTGCAAGGTCATAAATATAATTTGTTATTAAATGTGGAAATTCTTTATTAGCTGCATCTTTAACTATTCTTGGAAAATCATATAATGATTCTAATATTTGATATATTTTTTCGTTTTTATTAATAATATTTAATGCTGGTATTTTTTTATCTAATTTATAATTATTTAATATAGTTGATATTCTTGCATAAGCATAATTTATATAGTATACCGGATTATCATTTGATTGTTTTATTGCTAAATCTAAATCTATTTCCATTTGTGTATCTAAACTTTTTGAAGCAAAATAATATCTGGCAG
>CAYOMH010000044.1:0-4843 GCA_964405055.1 uncultured Muribaculaceae bacterium
TAACATGAAAATTATAAGCAATATCTTCAAAATAACGATCGATTAATATTTGAATAAAGTAATCAAGACTTTTTGCTTCACTTTTGATATCAACATGATCAAGATTAGTTAATATTGGTTCTTTAGGATTAATGTCTTCAACATAAGCGTCATAATATTTTCTTCTTCTTTTTTGAATTTGATAAAATAATTCTTGATTACTAATTGCTAAATTATTTAATATAAAACGATAATTATCGATATCAGTAATTGTTAAAAATTTATTAATAATAATTTCATTATTCTGTAATGAAAATGGTAAAGAAACTCCTAGTTTAGCAATTTGCTCAATTTGTTCAGGAAAATAATTTATTAATACATTACTTAGTAAGGGATTATTTACCATTTTGGCCATTGTTTTTAGCCTTAAATTTGGGATAAAATGAATATTTATTCCTAAATCAAGAATCTTTTTTATGGTTTCATCTGTCAATATTGATTCTTGAACTTCATCATTAAAGTAAACAATATCTCTTGCTAAATTTGGGCTATTGGTTAATAAATAATTATAAAAAGGTTTACAAAAAACTATATTTAAGGAAGAAAAAAATGTTTTTAAACTATCACTTTCACTTAAATAATCATAGATTGCTTGGTTATTTAAACATTCATTAACACTATGATTACCACAAGTAATAATAGCGTTTAATTTATCATCAACTCGAACAGTACTTAAACTTAATAATTGATTAATAAAATCATTATCAATTAAATACTTAATTGAACTATCACCTAATTCTTGAACTAACCAGACAAAAGGATAATGATAATGATTATCAGTTAAGAATAAAGTTCTAATCTGCTTATCAGCTAATAATTCCATTCTTCTTTCAGTTGGTTGACTAATTATATAATTTTTTAGTTGTTCCGGCATTAATTCACTCATTTTTTTCACCTATTTAATTGTATAACAATTAAATTAATTTTAACATAAAAATTTGGTTATTTTTAGTTGTTATTTCCTATTCTTTTTTATTTAGAGTATTCCATTCTTCTTCAGTTATAATTCCTCTTAAATATTTTTCTTTTAAATTGTAATAACAAATATTTAAATAATCATCATCATGTTCTTTATATATTAAATTATCTTTTATTTCTTTTGTAAAATTAAGTATTTCATCCATATATACTTTTTTACATTTTATATTTCTTTTTATCATTTCTGCATATACTAAATTAGTATAATAAGCATAATAAGATTTATCATAATCTTTTACATATTTTACTAAAGGATGGATTAGTGTTCCTTTTTCCCATTGTCTTTTAATAGCTATTAATTCTCGCCACTGTGACACTAACATTTTCTTTGGTAAATGTGGGATTAATTTATAATGCCATAATCTCATATTTTTACCTCTTTTATTCTAAATTTATATTTGTTCCGGCAACATAACCAGTACTTAGGGCTATTGTGATGTTATATCCGCCTGTATTGCCATGAACATCTAATATTTCTCCAGCAAAGTAAATTCCTTTATTTATAGTTGATTCCATTGTTTTAGGATTAATATATTTAATATTAATTCCGCCACCAGTAACGATACTTTGATTTAAAGAACCAGTTCCTTTAATTTCAATTTTAAATTCTTTTAACATGTTTATTAAATTTTGTTTTGTTAGTTTAGATATAGCACCTATTTTAGAATCAATTCCAATTAAATTACTTATATAATCCGCTATACGTTTTGGAAGATATTCTTTTATAAAACTATTTATTTCTTTTTTTGGATCATAATTATTTATTTTAACTAATAACTCAGAAACACTATAATTAGAAATTAAATCTATTTTTATTTCCGTATATTGGGTATCTTGTAATTGTTTGTAAACATCTTTACTTATTTTATAAATTACTGGTCCACTTAGACCATTATGAGTGAATAATAATGATCCCTCTGCCTTATTTTTATTATAATTAATAGTTACTTTATCTAATGTTATTCCAGCAAAAGGCAATGATTCTTTATATATCAGAAAAGTTTCAGCCGGATACAAAGAAGTTACTTCTTGATTTAATTGTTTAGCAATTTTATATCCATCTCCAGTTGATCCTGTTTCTGGATAACTACATCCTCCAGTTGTTATAATTACACTTCTGGTTTTATAATTATCTTTATTAGTTTTTACCTCTTTATAGTTTTCTTTATTTTCAATTGTTAAAACTTGTTCATTAAAATTAATAATTACCTTATTTATAATTAACTGTTTAGCTAAAGCATCAATAATACTTCTTGATTTATTACTAACAGGAAATACTCGATCATTATCCTCTACTTTTAAAGGCACTTCAATCTTAGTAAAATAATCAAATATATCTTGAGGTCCAAATTGATTAAGAGCACTATATAAAAACTTATTGTTAACCGGTATTTCTTTAATAAAATTATCTATACTTTTTAAATTTGTTAAATTACAACGGCCACCACCGGTTAATTCAAGTTTCTTTCCCAATCGATCATTCTTTTCAATTAATAAAACTTTTTTATTCTTTTTAGATGCCATAATACTTGCCATCATACCTGCAGGCCCAGCTCCAATAACGATAACATCATACATATTATTTCACCTCATAAGTTAATTGTATCATTAATTAACTTTTTAGAGAATGTTATAATTCTTATTTAATCAATAAATATATGATATAATTTTTTTATTAATTAAAAAACATCGAATTTAAATTCGATGTTTTATTTTAATATCAAATCAGTATGATTTATTAAAAATCCTTTTGTTTTTTACTTTTTGAACAATTAATCTTAGTTACTTCGTCTACCAGAATTATATTCTTTTAATAATTCTTCAAAACTAAGAGCAGAAACACCAAATAAATACTTACCATCCGAACCAATAATTATTTGTTTTCCTCCTCTTATATGTTGATGAAAATATACTGTATCTTCATCAATAATTTTTCCATGAATTTCTTCACCTTTTTTAGCTTTAAATAATTCAACAGCTAATTCTTTCATTTTTTCTAAGTTCATATATCCTCCAATATTAAAATTATAACATAATTATTAACAAAGTATCTTCAAATATATATTTCTTTTTCCTCTTTTAAATTCTTTTTGATTTACTATTTTAAAATCATCTTTTATGAAATTATTAATAGAATAAATATTATCAGGATGAATAGTTGTTACTGCATATTTATATTCATTATCTATTGTATATTCATCTAATACTTTCAACATTTGATATTGTAAACTATTTCCAATGTATTCAGGATTAACCATTATTGGGCCATACTCTGCAACTATATTATAATCTAGTTCTATTTCAAGCTTTTCTAAGGATCTCTTCTTTGAAGGAATAAACATCATTGAACAAACGATAATATCATTAATATAATACAGCCATATCTTTGAATTATTTAATAACATTGATTCAAAATCTTCTTTAGTAAAATCACCCAACCACTCTGGATGTTCCATATTATCTTTTACATAATTATAAAATTCAATATACTTATCTATATCAATATTATCACTAATACATTTTAAATCATTAATACTAATCTTTTTCATTATATTCACCAATTAAATTATATCATACTATATTTTTTATAATAATATAGAGGAATTGATCTTAATTCATCACCCACACATTAAGAGTGTACAATAATTATTTTATGGTTGCATTGCGCCAAATAAGACTAACCATGCTAGAATTGATTTAGCAACTAGACTAAGAATAATATATACTCTTTCTCCATATAAATAATCTTTCCATTTACCTACTTTTTTATATTGTAAGATCATATTGACTGGGAAGGTATTAAAGAATACAAAGTATGTACCTACGATAGCCCAGACAAACCATGGAATAAGATCAAAGTTACCATTAGTAAACATATATAATAGAATAACTATCCAAGGTATAATACCCGCTATAGATCCCCAAACAAATGGTAACCAATTTACTTTATTACTTTTCATATTTTTTTCTTCCATTACTAAGCCAAAAATATTCATTAAAGCATTAATAAAGAATATTAATAATAAAGTTGAAAATTCATATACACCAAATAATGTAGCAATTAAGACAATCATTATTGATGAAGATATTGCATATTCATACCAACGGAAACGATTAATTCCATCTTTTAAATCTTCAGTATATTTTTTTTGTTTATATACTATTACAAAATGAGCAATTGATGATATTAGTAAGAAACTTGCTACTAATATACCAAAAGGTAAAGTAAATAATTCTTTAGAAGTTAATTCTAATTCTTTAGATAATGGATTAAAAGTTAAATAACTTTGAATAATAGTTGGTTTAAATTCTTTAATGTTTTGAATAACACTACTTGCTAAGACAATCATTATAATTGCTTGAATAAAATGTAAGAATCCCATAATTTGATTAAATTTAACTAGTTTTTTTAATTTTTCATTCATATAAAATCTCCTTTAAAATTTTCGAATAATAAATTACATATTATCTATCTTTTTTTTAAGGTTCTCCTCCCTTCTATTAATAAATAAATTATATCATAGTAATATAATTTTGCATTAATAAAAGAATTATTTATCTCTTACACTTTTAATTGCTTGTAATTCAAACCTATATTTTTGTTTAATATTTGGATATTTTTCATGATCTACTTCAGATAAAAACATATCATAAGGTCTTACATATAATTCTGTACTACCATATAACTCCCTATAAATAACATACTTTTCTCCGGTTTCACTATGAATGGCAATATCCTCAACTAATATTAAATCACCTTTAAAATGTTTATATATTCCTTTCACTTTTATTTCATTCATAACATCATTCTCCATAAATAATATTT
>CAYOMH010000045.1:0-3395 GCA_964405055.1 uncultured Muribaculaceae bacterium
TGAAAGTATTGAATTAAATTATGTATTTGAATCATTTCCATTGAAAATTATTTTTTATAACGGTCGTAGTCAAGTAGAATTATATAATGGTGTTGCTTATCAACAAGATTTAAAATTCTTAGATCGTGATTATATTTTTCAATACTTAATTTCTAAAACCACAGAAAATGATTTTGATTTATTAAATCGAATAATTAGATTGTATGAAAAAAATCAAATTCACTCTAGTTCAATTAAAGCAATCAGAGAATATATTGACAAAATCAAATCACAACAAGAAAGCTTTGTTCCAGTTCCAAAACAAGAAATAGAACAAATGATTAAAAATGAAGTTGAACAATTTGATCAAGAAACAAACAGTACTAAATTAGGTCGAAATGGTCTACCATTAATTGATTATTATCGATTAAGAAAATTAGGAATGTTTTTATCAAGTTATAATCGTGAAAAAGAATATATTTATCAAACAACAACTAAGAAAGATAAAGGCAAAAGTCTTACATTTGAAAAGAGATTAGCTCAAATTCCTGATGGTCAAACAACAATGTTTGTAAATTAAAATAAAAAACCGTTTTTACGGTTTTTATTTTAAAAAAAATAGTCTAAAAATGTCAAATCTTTTCAAATAAAATAAATAATGGGTTATAATTAATCTAGGTGGGTGATAATTATTAATATTACGGTTTTTTTAGAATATTTAAAGTATCAGAAGCATTATTCTGAATATACAATTACAAATTATAAAACAGATATATTGAAATTTGTTGATTATGTTAATGACAATAAATTAGATTATAAAGATATAGAATATCAAAAAATCACTGATTATTTAACTTATTTAAAAAATCACAACTTAAACCCTTCATCAATTTCAAGAAATTTAAGTGCATTAAGAAGTTTATATAATTATTATGTCAAAAATGAAATTGTTAAAAATAATCCTTTTAAATTAGTTTCAGGAATGAAAAAAGAAAAAAAATTACCTAATTACTTACAATATAACGAGTTTGAAGAAATTTTAAATAGCTGTAAAGAGGATGATTTAGGAATAAGAAATCGAGCCTTAATTGAACTGCTGCTAGCTAGTGGATTAAGAGTTGGAGAAATAACAAAGGTTGATCTAAATAATCTTGATCTAAATAATCGTTCAATAAAAATAATTGGTAAAGGTAATAAAGAAAGAATTGTCTATTTTGGTGAATATGCTAAAGATTCGCTAATTACTTATTTAAATGTAAGTAGAGATAATCTTCTTAATAATAAAAAAAGTAATATATTATTTATTAATCATTTAGGTAATCCGCTTACCCCAAGAGGTGTTGCTGATATCATTGAAAAATTAATAAATAAAACATCAATAGAAAAGAAAGTATCACCACATACTTTTCGGCATTCCTTTGCAACAATGTTGATTAATGAAGGAGCTAATTCGAAAACTGTTCAAGAATTACTTGGCCATGCTAGTATTGGCACAACAAGTATCTATACACATATTAGTAATAATAAATTAAGAAATGAATATTTAAAAGCTCATCCTAGAGCAAAAAGAAAGTAGGATTTATGGGAAAAGTTAGATTAATATATGGTGTAATGAAAACCGGAAAAACACTCATATTAATGCAAAAAATAATCGATTATGAAAGATCGGGGCACAAAGTTTTAATTGTTAAACCATTTATTGACACAAAAGGTGGTGAATATCTTGATTCAAGGATGACGGGCAAATTTTATCGACCAGTGGATGTCATGATTAAACCAAATGAAAGTTTTATTGAAGCATGTAAAAATATCAATGTTAACCCGCTTGATTATGATTTTATAGCAGTTGATGAAGCTCAATTTTTATCTAAAGAACAAATATTAGAAATGTGGGCATTAGCCAAAGGATATAATTTAGAATTTATTTTTTCGAGTTTGAAAACAAATTTTCTTGGTGATTTTTTTGAAGGTAGTGAAGAACTTTTATCTGTTGCTGATGAAAAAACAGAATTATTATGTAATTGCGAAATTATTGGTTGCAAAGATGCGGCTCAATTCAATGCTCGAAAGGTTGATGGAAAATGGATGAATTCTGGTGCTGAAGTAGTAATTGATGGCGAAAGTCAAGATGTTAGTTATGTATCTGTTTGTAGTCAACATTTTTATGAATATGTAATGCGTGAAAAAACTAGCCAATATGTTTTACGATACGATAAATTGTAAATTTTTATCATTATTGTCGAAAAAAACAAGATTATTTGATATACTAAGTATTGTGAATTAAGGAGGAAAAAAATGGAAAAGTATGTTTATTTATTTAGTGAAGGCGATAAGAGCATGCGTAATTTACTCGGTGGCAAAGGTGCAAATTTAGCCGAAATGACTAAAATTGGTTTACCTGTACCAAGAGGATTTACAGTTACTACTGAAGCCTGTAATAAGTATTATGATGATGGTGAAGTAATTAATGAATCATTAATACAAGAAATCTATCAAAAACTAGTTGAATTAGAAAATATAACTGGTAAAAAGTTTGGTGATCCACAAAACCCATTACTTGTTTCTGTTCGATCTGGAGCAAGAGCAAGTATGCCGGGAATGATGGACACTGTTTTAAACTTAGGTTTAAATGATGAAGTGGTTGAAGGTCTAGCAAAGCAAACAAATAACCCAAGATTTGCATATGACTCATACCGTCGTTTTATTCAAATGTTTAGTGATGTTGCTAAAGGTTATCCTAAAGCATCATTTGAAAGATTTTTTGATAAAATAAAAGAAGAAAAAAATGTAAATTATGATACTGAGTTATCTGCCGATGATATGAAGGAAGTAGTTGCTAAATTTAAAGAAAATTATTTAGAAATAGCAAAAGAAAACTTCCCTCAAGATCCAAAAGAACAATTAATGGAAGCAATAAAAGCAGTATTTAGAAGTTGGAATAATGAAAGAGCAATTGTTTATCGTCGAATGAATGATATTCCAGGTAGTTGGGGAACTGCAGTTAATATTCAAGAAATGGTTTATGGAAACCGTGGTGATGATTGTGGAACTGGTGTTGCCTTTACTCGTGATCCATCAACAGGTGAAAAAATATTGTATGGAGAATATTTAATCAATGCCCAAGGTGAAGACGTTGTTGCTGGTATTAGAACTCCAAATCCAATTTCAAAATTAAAAGAAATAATGCCTGAAGTATATGATGAATTTGTTAAAATATGTGATATTTTAGAACATCATTATCATGATATGCAAGATATGGAATTTACTATCGAAGGTGGTAAATTATTTATGTTGCAAACAAGAAATGGTAAAAGAACTGGCGCAGCAGCAATAAAAATAGCAGCTGATTTAGTTAGTGAAGGAATGCTAAGTAAAGAAGAAGCATTAATGAAAATTGAACCAAAACAATTGGATTC
>CAYOMH010000045.1:3495-4721 GCA_964405055.1 uncultured Muribaculaceae bacterium
GCAGTTGTTGCCAGAGGAATGGGGACTTGTTGTGTAAGTGGTTGTGGTGAATTAAAAATTGATGAACATAATAAGACATTAACTACTAAAGATGGTCTAGTATTAAAAGAAGATGACATCATTTCTTTAGACGGTTCAACTGGACATGTTTATGCTGGAAAATTAGAAACTGAACCAGCAAAAATAAGTGGTGACTTTGAAACGGTAATGAGTTGGGCAGATGAAATTCGTAAATTAAAAGTAAGAACTAATGCCGATACACCAAAAGATGCAAAACAAGCAAAATTATTTGGTGCCGAAGGAATAGGCCTATGCCGTACTGAACATATGTTTTTCGAAGAAACTAGAATTTCTGCAGTTCGTCAAATGATAGTTGCCGAAACAGTTGAAGAAAGAGAAAAAGCTTTGGCTAAAATATTACCAATGCAACGTCAAGATTTTGAACAATTATTCAGAGAAATGGCTCCATATAGTGTAACAATTAGATATCTTGATCCACCTCTTCATGAATTTTTACCTCATACTGATGTTGAAATTGAACCTTTAGCTAATGAATTAGGTATTTCATTTGATCAATTAAAGAAAAGAATTGAAGAATTAAAAGAAGTTAACCCAATGATGGGTCACCGTGGTTTAAGATTAGCAATTACTTTCCCAGAAATTGCTAAAATGCAAACAAGAGCTGTTATTGAAGCAGCAATTAATGTTACTAAAGAAGGTTTAAACATTATTCCAGAAATAATGATTCCACTTTCAAGTGACACAAAAGAATTTGAATATGTTAAAGAAATTGTTGTTAAAACAGCAGAAGAATTAATATCAGCTTCTGGAATTGAATTAAAATATATGATTGGAACAATGATGGAAATTCCTAGAGCTTGTTTATTAGCTGATGAAATTGCTTCTTCAGCAGAATTCTTTAGTTTTGGAACTAATGATTTAACTCAAATGACTTATGGATTTAGTCGTGATGATGCAGGTAAATTCTTAGATGATTATTATAAAAAACAAATCTTTGAATTTGATCCTTTTGCTAAACTAGATCAACATGGTGTTGGTCAATTAGTTGAAATGGCAATCAAAAAAGGTCGAACAACTAGACCAAATCTAAAAATAGGTATTTGTGGAGAACATGGTGGCGATCCTGCTACAGTTGAATATTGTTACAATATTGGCTTAGATTATGTATCTTGTTCACCATACCGAGTACCAATTGCAAGACTTGC
>CAYOMH010000046.1:0-4670 GCA_964405055.1 uncultured Muribaculaceae bacterium
ATTATATCAATTATTAATAAGTAAACAGATTTAATTTCATTTGTATATGATGAATTGGTTGAACGAAGTTCATCAACACTTATTAGACCATTACCCAAATTAAGATATCGAAAAGATGAATCTAAATCATTCATTAATCTAGTAAATTGTTGATAAAATCCTTCATTTTTTAATTCGCCTAATAATCCCCATAAATTAGCTTTAGAATAAAGATTTTCCATCTTATCTCGACCAATTATTTTTTCAATAAATTTCATAATTGCACGTTGAATAGAATTTTCATCAGTTATATTAAAATATCTTTGAGTTAACAAAGAAGTATATCCTTTATTTATTTCGCTGCCAATAACTTTACCATTAAAATAATTTACTTGGCTAAAACCAGAAAATCCACGTTCATCACGATTAATTGAAGATGCTAAGTTATATAATCCTTGGGGTAATAAATTTGTTTCTCTAGTAACAACAAGAAGATTTTTATCAAGATAATAAATTTCTTGTGCTTCATGTCTTTGAGCTTCAGCATTACTAATGAATCTAATTTTTAATGTAGATAAATTCTTATTAAAAAAATCTAAATTAATATTTGGGGCATAATTTTTATTAATTCGATAAAATAAATCAATTTGGTCTCTAAAATAAGCTTTCATTAACCATTTTTTTCGATATGTATCATTCTTTGACTCTAACTCTGGCGGCATTAATACTGAAAAAACAGCGTTATCGTTTTTAACTAAAAGATAGTTATTTTTATTGCTAAAATCATGATAGAGATTAACATATTCCATAGATTCTATATTTGTCATATTCCCACCTAAAAACATTATATCAAAAATATCTAGGCAAAACAAAGAAAATATTATATAATTTTATTACATTGAAAAAAGGGCGATTAGCTCAGCTGGTTAGAGCGCTTGCTTGACGTGCAAGAGGTCAAAGGTTCGAATCCTTTATCGCCCACCATTATGATTATTACGAATAACTTTTAGTTATTCGTTTTTTATTCCCATGATATAATGTTAATACAGGTGATGTTATGGCTATTTGGGTAAATCCCGAACAAATTCTTTCTTGTACTGTGAGTCAATTAAAACACGATATTACTAATGATGGAATTGATATCAAAGAGATGATGCTATTTGGTGAAATTTTTTAAAAAAATTTAAGACAAGAAAATAATAAAGATGCAGTTTTCATAGATTATCCGACTGGTGATAGATCATATTATGGTGATACTTGGCAAAATTATTTTGAATATTTTATGGGTAAATATAGATTTAATTATCAAGAAATATTTTCAGGAGAGAGTAAAAGTATCGTTGCAGGTAACATCAAATTATTAATTATTTTGATGACTAATGAAGGGTTAAGTGAGACTCAAGCTACTTTAATTGTTAAAAACTCAATTAATCAATTTTTGGCTCATCATAAAAATTTACAAAATATAGATAGTGATTTTCAAATGATATATAATCAATAAATATATATCATTTTTCAAATAATTAGTAATATTACTATGATATAATAAAAATAGATGTTCTAACAATTTAATAATTTTTTGGAGGTTTTAATGCAAAATATTCTAGAAATAAAAAATTTAACAAAATATTATGGTAAAGTATTAGGAGTAAAAGATTTATCTCTTATTTTAAATGAAGGAGAAATATTTGGTTTTATAGGTCCAAACGGAGCAGGAAAATCAACAACTATTCGTTGTATATTAAATATAATTAATAAGACTAGCGGAGAAGTTTTATTTCAAGGCCAAACACTTGACAAAAACAATCTTGAATTTAAGAAATTGATTGGTTACTTGCCAAGTGAAATTTCATTATATGATGATTTAACGGTAAAAGAAATGTTGGATTTCCACGAAAGTTTCTATGATAAAGATTTAAGCAAAAGTAGAAAAAAACTAGTTTCTATTTTTAAAATAGATGAAAACAAGAAAGTAGAAGACTTATCTTTTGGTAATAAGAAAAAAATTGGTATAATACTAGCATTTATGCATGAACCAAAGTTATTAATACTTGATGAACCCACTAGTGGGTTGGATCCAATTATGCAACAAGTATTTTTTGATTTATTAAAGGAAGAAAAACAAAAAGGTACAACAATTTTTTATTCAACTCATATATTAGCTGAAATATCTAAAATTTGTAATCGAGTTGGTATCATAAAAAATGGTACATTGCTAAATGTTGAACCAATAAAAAATATGCTTGATAAAAGTCTTATGAATGTAACTATTACTTCGGATAATATAAATAAAATAGTAAAAGAATTAAATATTACAATAATTTCTAAAGAAAAAAATACTATAAAATTTAATAATACAATTGATATAAATAAATTAATAAAGACATTATCAAAATATGATATTAAAAAAATATTAATCGAACCAGCAACAATAGAAGATATTGTCTTACATTATTATGAGTAGGGTGAATAAAATGTTTAGAAGAGAAATAAAAGTAAATATAAAAAGTTTTCTAATATGGAACGCGGTGTTGATAGGAATATTTACACCAATATTTTTATTATATCCGTCAATTTTTAGTGATTCATTAATGGGACAAATGGAAGAAATAATGAAAATATTTCCTGAAAAAATTCTTAAAGCATTTAATATGGATTTATCTTCCTTGGAAAGTTATTTTGGATGGCTGAAATCAGAGGGTTTTGTCTTTATTTTATTAATTATTGGTTGTTATGCTGGTGTATTGGGATCTAACATATTATTAAAAGAAGAAAGTGATAAAACCATTGAATATTTAAGCAGTTTACCAATTAAAAGAATTGATATAGTCTTAAAAAAAGCAGTTGTCGGAATAATATATATTTCTTCAATGGTTCTACTTGTTGGAATAATAAATTATATTGGACTATCAATTAGTGGTGAATTTGATTTTAAACAATTTATTTTCTTAAGTATTACGCCTTTATTTTCTTCTTATGTAATATTCTTTCTATGTATGTTTCTTTCAACGTTTACTCATAAAACAAAAAAAATGATGGGATTAAGCTTAGGAGTCGTTTTATTTAGTTATGCACTTAATATGTTTTCATCTTTATCTAAAACAACAGACTTTTTAAAATATTTTTCTGTATTCACTCTTGCTGATATAAGAAATGTAATTGTAAATGTTACTATTAATCCAATCATGATAATAATTAGTATAACTTTTTCAATAATATTACTATTATTAATAATTAATCGCTATAATAAAAAAGAGTTGGTATAATTTAATACTTTAATAAAAACAAATTGAAAAGCAAAACGTTATTTTTTATTAATTTGAATCTTTTTAAAAATTTGCTGTTTTATCAAATTAATGATAATATATCAATTAATTTAAAAAAAGGAGAATTATTATGACTTCAATTAATGATGATTCAATTAATACTTTTTTAGCTAATTGCGATAACTATCGATTTATAGCTCATCGCCTTGGTCATATTATGACTGATTATCCAGAAAATTCTTTAGCAAGTTTAATGGCAATACTAGATAATCAAACTTATTTGGATTCAATAAATGGAATTGAATTTGATATTCAATTTACTGCTGATAGTATTCCAATAGTAATTCATGATATTAATACAGCTGATATAAGTGAAACAGCCATGGCTATTCGAAAAACTAATTATTGTGATTTAGCAAAAATAAAATGTGGATACCGAAGAAGTGACTATAATAGTAATATTCCTTGGCAAGAAAATAAAAATTTTACATTGCATACATTAGATGAATTATTAGCGATTCTTTTAGATGCTCGTCAAAAAATATCAGATAAAATTATTAAAATTGAAACCAAAACAATTTTCTTAAATAAAGATGCAATCAGAAATTTTCAACAATTATTAATTAAATATAAAGCATTAAATGAAAATATACTTCATATTTCATTTTTCCCTTGGAATTTAAATAAATTAAGAAGTTTAGAACTTAGTAATAATGACTCCTTAACTAAAACAGAACTATTAGTTGATTTTAGTCAAGAAAGACCAATTGAAAGAATTTGGTCTTCAGCTATTGATGGTATTTCTCTTGGTTTAAAAAATGAAAGAACCGAAGGAATTATCGAAATCAATCCTTTAGCAAAATTTTATGCCAATTTAAATGCAGCTTTTTTTGAAAGACGAAATGCTGTTAGTGAAGAGTGGCTTACAGCAATAATTAATAAATATGGTTATGCCGGATTATATACAATTAATGATTTAAATAATATTAGTGAATTAATGAGTAGAGTATCAGCGGGTTTTATCAAAGAAAATGCCAAAAAATTAGTAATTACCTCAGATAATCCCGTTTATTTGAAAAAAATGGCTGGAAATAATAGATATTAAACAATAGATGTGATATAATTTCTATGTTCTATGGAAGATATATAAATGTTACTTAAACATTTATCAATAAAACACTTGCCAAATAAAGTTTTTTATTATAAAATGTAAGAGGTTTTCCAAAGTGGGCTTGTAGCTCAGCTGGTTAGAGCGCACGCCTGATAAGCGTGAGGTCGATGGTTCAAGTCCATTCAAGCCCACCATTTTAATTTAAATGGCCCGTTGGTGAAGCGGTTTAACACATATGCCTTTCACGCATACATTCATGGGTTCAAATCCCGTACGGGTCACCAAAAGAGAAATTATGCAAACTAAATTTTTAT
>CAYOMH010000047.1:0-4512 GCA_964405055.1 uncultured Muribaculaceae bacterium
ATGTTTTAAACAATGGGGTTCAATTAATGAAACCAATTACTAATTTGGATGAAATGATATCAAGTGCTATAAATAAAAATATTTTTGGTACTAAAATGCGTTCAGTAATTATAGAACCTAATGTTGAAGGTATCAGATTAGTTGTTGAACAACAATTTGATCTTGCCAAAAAAATATTTGCTCAAGGATTAATTCCAATTGTTGAACCAGAAGTTGATATCAATGCAGTTGATAAAGAAAAATGCGAAGAAATATTAAAAATAGAAATTGACAAGCAATTAAATAATTTGGCTGAAAATGTCATAATAATATTTAAACTAACTATTCCAACTAAAGATAATTTCTATCAAGAATATACTACACATAAAAATGTTTTACGTGTTCTTGCCTTATCTGGTGGTTATTCAAGAGAATTTGCGGTTGAAAAACTAGCAAGAAACAAGGGAATGATTGCTAGTTTTTCTCGAGCATTACTTGAAGATTTAAAAGTTAATCAAAGTCAAAGTGAATTTGACCTTTGCTTACTAAATAATGTTAAGAGTATTTTTACATCTTCAAATTAAATAATAAATATTAAAATGTAAAACAAAGTATAGTTTACATTTCGGTTTATACTATTATGTCAAAAAATTAAGGATTATATCTTAATACTATTATTATTTTAATAAAAATAGTATAATAAATATAGAGGAAAATATGAAAGTTATAATAGACAAATTAAATATAAATTATGTTGAAAATGGTAAAGGCCAAGATATTCTTATTTTACATGGCTGGGGTACATCAATTAAAATAATGGAAAATATGTTTAATTATTTAAGTAAAAATAATCATGTTATTTTATTAGATTTGCCAGGATTTGGTGATTCAGATAAATTAGATAATGGTTGGTCATTAAATGATTATGTTGAATTTATTATTAAATTTATGAAAAAATTAAATATAAATAATCCAATTATTATTGGCCATTCTTTTGGTGGCAGAATCGCAATAAAATTAGCTAGTGAACATCAACAAGTAAAAATTAAGAAAATCATTTTAATTGATAGTGCTGGAATAAAAAATAAATCAAATAAACAAGTTAAAACTTATATTCTAAAACTCTTAAAAAATACCATTGGCAAATTAAGTCCAAAGATGGCAGAGAAAGCCAAAAATATTTTTGGTTCGGCTGACTATCGTAATGCAAGTCCAGTCATGAAAGAAACATTAGTTAATGTTGTTAATGAAGATTTAGTTGATAACTTACCTAAAATTAAACAATCAACTTTATTAATTTGGGGTGAAAATGATCAAGCTACACCAATTAGTGATGCTTATGTTATGGAAAGTAAAATCCCTGGTTCAGGAGTTGTTAAAATTCCTAATGCTGGTCATTTTTCATTTTTAGATAATCCAACTCTTGTTCATTTAGTAATAGATTCATTTATTAATGGAGGCGAAAAGAAGTGAACTATGTAATAATTAGCATAATATTTATCTCATTTGTTTTATCTTTTTTACATAACTTACACATTTATCAATTAAACTACTATAAGAGTGAAGTACAAAGAAAGTGGCTATTTAATAATCAAACATTAATAGCAATAAATATTTCTTTATCACTTTTACAAGTAATTCTTATTATTGTTAGTGAAAATGTATTTTTATTAACAATTGGAATTTTACAAATAATATATAATATTCCGCGTCGAGCTAAAAAAAAGTTAGTATTTACTCCAAGAGCAGTAAGAATAACTGTTGAAGCACTTATATTATTTATATTAACTATGGCGTTTGCTTTTATATTTAGTCCTAATTATTATTATTTATATGGTTATATTTTTCTAATTTTGACACCTTTTATTCTTTTATTTGTTGATTATACCCAAAAACCACTTAATAAATTTATAAATAATCAATTTATTAATGATGCCAAAAGAATTTTACAAGCTAGTCCGGAACTTATAGTAATTGGTATTACTGGTAGTTATGGAAAAACAAGTATGAAGTATTTTTTAACTGAGTTTTTAAGTACAAAATATAGTGTATTAAAAACCCCGGGAAATTATAATACTACTCTTGGGGTAGTAAGAACTATTCGTGAACAATTAAAATCTACTCATGAAATATTTGTTTGTGAAATGGGTGCAACAAAACCAAATGATATAAAAGAAATATGTAATTTAGTTAATCCCAAACATGCAATAATAACATCAGTTGGACCGCAACATTTAGAAAGTTTTAAAACTATTGAAAATGTTATTAGAACTAAATTTGAATTAGCTGATGCTTTACCAAAAGAAGGAATGTTATTTTTAAATTATGATAACGAATATATTAAAAAAGAAAAACGAAAAGGTAATATTTATACATATGGTAGTAAAAATGAAAATGTAAATTATCAAGCTAAAGATATAAAAGTAAATGAAAATGGTCTCTCATTTGTAGTTAACAAAGTTAAATTTACAACCAAATTAATTGGTGAACATAATGTTACTAATATTGTTGGGGCATTAGCAGTAGCTTCGGAAATGGGAATTAAATTAAAAGATTTAGTTGAAGTGGTTAGAAGATTAGAACCGGTACCACACCGTTTAGAATTAAAGAAACAAGGTAATAGATTGATTATTGATGATGCCTATAATTCTAATCCGCTTGGTGCTTCTTCTGCATTAGATGCCCTTAGCCAATTTGCTGAAAAAAAAGTAATTATGACCCCGGGCATGGTTGAATTAGGAACTAAAGAAGATGAATATAATTATGAATTTGGTAAACAAATTGCAAAAGTATGTGATTATGTATTGTTAGTTAATGAAAAACAAACAAAATCAATCTATAAGGGTTTAATTGATAGCAAATATTCTAAAGATAAAATATTTATTTGTCAGGATATTCAAGAAGCATTCAAAAAATTAACAGAAATCGAAAAAAATGATAAAATTGTCTTATTAATAGAAAATGATTTACCAGATCAATATTAGGAGGAGTAAATAAAATGAAAATTAAAATTGGAATATTTTTTGGTGGTAATAGTGTAGAACATGAGGTATCAATAATATCAGCATTACAGGCATATAACGCAATAGATAAAGAAAAGTATGATGTTATCCCTATCTATATAACAAAGGATAATTTAATGTATGTTGGCTTTGATATCGGTAAAATAGAAAATTACTCTAATATCGAATTACTTCTAGCCAGAAGTAAAAGAGTAGTATTAGTATATGAAAGAAATCAAGTTAGATTAGTTAAATATCCATTTCACTTATTTAGTAAAGTATATGACTATTTAGATTTAGCTTTACCAATTGTTCATGGAACAAATGTTGAAGATGGAACTTTAATTTCATTATTTAAAATGGTTAATCTACCTTTTGTTGGTTCAGATATTGTTGCATCAGCAGTAGGTATGGATAAACAAATAATGAAAGATGTATTAAAAACTCATAAAATCCCAGTAATTGATTATATGACTTTTAATCGTAGTGATTATAATGACGGAGTTGAAAAAATTATTCGAAAAACTCTAGAATCTATTGGTTATCCATTAATTATTAAACCAGCTAATTTAGGTTCAAGTATTGGTATAACTAAAGTAGATAATAAAGCTGAATTTGTTAAAGCAATTGATTATGCTTTTGAATTTACCAATAAAATAATAATTGAAAGATGTGTCAAAAATTTAAGAGAAATTAATTGTGCTGTTTTAAGCACTGATAAAGAAGTATTGGTATCAGAATGTGAAGAACCAGTTGTTGAACATGATATATTAAGTTATGAAGATAAATATATTAATAAAGGTTCAAAATCAAATGGAATGGCAAATTTAAAAAGGAAATTACCAGCTGATATTCCTGCGTCATTAAAAAAAGAAATTCAAGAATACTCTAAAGAAACATTTAATATTTTAGGATGTGCAGGAGTAGCAAGAATTGATTTTATCTTAGAAGGTAAAAATGTTTATGTTAATGAAATAAACACTATTCCAGGATCATTATCATTTTACTTATGGAAAGAAAGTGGTATTGAATATGCTGAACTTCTTGATAAAATGATAATGGCCGCAATCAAAGAAAATGAAGTAAAAAGTAAATTAGTATCATCATTTGATTCAAATATTTTAGCTAATGTTAATTATTCAGGATTAAAAAATAGTGGTAAGAAATAATATATTTTTGTTAAAATAATGTTATAATACATACATAGTAAATAAGTGGGTTGATAAAAGTGAAAAAAACAATGTATTATTTAACTAATATGATTAAACTAACTGGCCAATTGTTAAGTTTTCTTTTGTCAATTGGTTATGTTGTTATTTTATTTGTTTTTTCAGCGGTATTAATTTTACCAGCTTATTTTAATGAACAACAAATTTATAGTTTTCTAAAAAACTATACCACCAAAGATATTGCCACAACCATATCAGCTTTTGCTTATGCTAAAGATAATTGGATAACCTTTGTTTTACTTATTGTTATTATCCTAATATTAATTGGTTTATTCTTATTTAGAATAAGAACAACACTGTTA
>CAYOMH010000048.1:0-4507 GCA_964405055.1 uncultured Muribaculaceae bacterium
AAATCTATTTCCATTTGTGTATCTAAACTTTTTGAAGCAAAATAATATCTGGCAGAATTAACTCCAATTTGGTCAATTAATGTTTTTAAAGTAATGGCATTTCCAGTTCTTTTACTCATTCTTACTTCTTCATTATTTTGAATTAATTTAACTAGTTGTAATAATTTAATATCAAGAATTTTGGAATTATAACCAAGTGCTGTTAATCCAGATTTAATTCGATTAACATAACCATGATGATCAGTGCCAAGAACAACAACCAAACGGTCAAATTTACGATTTATTTTATCAATATGATATGCTAAATCGGGAACTAAATAAGAATATGTTCCATCTGTTTTAACTAATACATGATCTTTATCATCTTCAAGACTTGAAGATTTTAACCAAATTGCTCCATCTTCTTTATAAGCATAATTACTTTTTTCTAAAGAACTTATAATATCCGCTAATGGATATTTTTGATATATTTGCTTTTCACTAGTAAAAACATCATAAGATACACGATATAATTTTAGATCATTAATTATTTCATTCAAAAATTTATCAATACCAGATTTAATAAAAATTTCTAATTCTGAGTTTAATAATTTATCAAAATGTTTATCAAATAATTCTTTTGCTAAGTCAGTAATTTCTTGCCCGTGGTAACCCGATTCAGGAAAGTTGCTTTCTTTTCCACATAGTTCAAAATATTTTGCTTGAATTGATAGGCCAAGATTTTTAACTTGATTACCAGCATCATTAATATAATATTCTTTGGTTACATCATAACCACAAAATGATAATATTCTTGCCATATTATCACCATAAGCCCCACCTCTAGCATTTCCAAAATGTAAGATACCAGTTGGGTTTGCACTTACATATTCATAATTTATTTTTTTATTATTACCAAAATCTTGACGACCATAATTTGAACCTAAACTAATAATATTAAATACATTTTTAAATAAATAATTTTTCTCTACATAAAAATTAATAAAACCCGGTTCTTTTACTTCAACTTTAATTATATTTTGATTTGATATATTTAAAATTATATTTTTAGCTATATCCATTGGTTTTTGTTTTAAATCTTTAGCTAATTTTAAAGCAATATTTGAAGAATAATCACCAAAAGTTTTATCTTTTGTTGCCACTAATTCAATTTTATCATTATAAAAATAATTTAATGCAGTCAATGATTTTTCAATTTCATTTATTAAAATCTCTATCATAGTAATCTCCTTCATAAATTTCTAACACATTATAGCATAATTTTTAATAATATTTATCAAAATAAAAAAATATCTATATTGTTATAGATATTTTTTTTAGTTTATTTATATACTTTAATTATTAATTGATAATATTCATCAAAACTATATGCATCCATATTAATTTTTAAACCTGCTGCTTCAATTTCATTTTTAATTTTTTCATAAGCTTGTTCAACAGTTCTAAAATTGTTTTTATCTATTTTAAATGTCAATTCTTCAGGTTGACTACTTATGTTGTTATTATCAAAAGCTGGTAGCTCAACTGGTTCAGAAACATTTGATTCCTCTGGACTATCATCTCTTATTAATTTTGGTAAATCATCACTTTTATCTGTAAAATTTGGAAATGTTTGCATTGGTTTGTTAATTAGTAAATCATCAAATATTAATGGAGATGAATTTACTGGTAAATCATCTAATTTTTCGGTTGGAAAAAATTCATTAGATGGTTTAGATGCTATTTGACTTAAATCAATTAAACTTGATAATTCCGATTTTTTTACTTCAACATTTTCATTTACTATACTTGGTTCTTCTTTAAAAGTTGGGGTTAAATCAACAATATTTGCTTGATCTACAGCTGATGATACATCTAATTTTTCTATATTATATTCATTATTTATAGGAATATTATTAATCATTTTTTTTATTTCCTCATCTAATTGACGAACTGTTAATCGGTTAGTTAAAACAATATTTAGTAATTCTCTTTGTTTTTCGAAGTCATTAATAGCAAGCATACTTCTAGCATGTCTTTCAGATATTTTTTCTTCTAATAAAGCTCTTTGAACTGATTCATCTAAATTTAAAAGGCGCATTTTATTTGACATTGTTGATTGTGATATTCCCATTCTAGTTGCTAATTGATCTTGAGTTAAATAACCACGATCTAATAATTTTTTAAATGATTTAGCTTCTTCAATAGCTGATAAATCTCTTCTTTGAATGTTTTCAACTAGTGCTACTTCAGCACTTTGATTGTCATCTAGATTACTAATAATTGCTGGAACTTTTTGTAATCCAGCTAATATAGCGGCTTTATATCTTCTTTCACCAGCAATTATTTCATACTTATCTGCTACTTGTCTAAGAACAAGTGGTTGAATTATCCCGTGATTTTTGATTGATGAAGCTAATTCTTCAATTTTTGCGTCATCAAAGGCTAATCGTGGTTGAAAGCGATTTGGAATAATATCTTCAACAAAAATATCCAAGACTTTTGCTTCATTATTCATTATATTTGCCCCTTTTATTCTATTCTATAATCAATTGTATATTAATTATGGTTTTTTTTCAATGGTTTTTTTAATATACTTGAGTAGTTTCTTGGATATCCTTTAGGATTTACTTTTTCTTTTTTAATAATAATATTATTACGAATTGATTTGTCATATGGAAGTTCATAATTATCTATAAATTGAATATTGCCACCCAATAATTTAATTATTTCTTCACTATTTTGTATTTCGTCAGCAATATTGGCTTTCATCGCAATAAAATATCCAGAAACTTTTACAAGTGGTAAGCATAATTCCACCAATATATCTAATTGTTTTACTGCTCTAGCAACAACTAAATCAAATTTATCAACGTTTTTTAAAGCAAATGTTTCACTTCTTTGGTTAATAATAGTAACATTATCAATATTTAATTTTTGACAAAGGCTTTCTAAAAAATTTGTTTTTTTTGCATTTGAATCTAATAAAAATAATTCTAGATGAGGATATAATATTTTAATTACTAAACCTGGAAATCCAGCGCCGGTTCCAACATCTATTATGTTTTTATATTTTGAAAAATCAATACTCCTAATTAGACATATTGAATCGTAAAAGTGTTTTAAATATACTTCACTCTTATCCGTAATAGCTGTTAAATTTGTAATACTATTATAATATACTAAATATTCGTAATAACTATTTAATAACTCTAATTGTTTTGGTGAAAAATCAAAACCTATTTTTTTTGTTGCTTCTATTAATTCTTTTTCAGTCATTGTTATATTCCTTTTTTAAATAAATGGATAAAACAGAAATATCAACAGGATTTACTCCACTTATTCTGGTGGCTTGACCAATTGTTGTTGGTCTTATTTTGTTTAGTTTTTGTCTTGCTTCAGTGGCAAGATTTTTTATTTTTTGATAATCAATATCTTCAGGAATCATTTTTTCTTCGTTTTTAATCATTTTTTCTACTTCAATTAATGATTTTTTGATATATCCTTCATATTTAATATTTATTTGTACTTCTTCAAGTTCTTCTTGATTATACTTTGCTAAATCTGAAAATAACGTAACAATAAAATTAATATCAATTTCAGGTCTTTTTAATATTTCATAAAAATTAGTACCTTTTTTAATATATGGTTCAAGGATTTCTTTACTCAATTTATTTTTTTTTAATAAATTAATTATTTCTTGAATATTTTGTTCTTTGTTAATTGTATTTTCATATTGTTGATTACTAACATTTTCATACTTATAACCAATCTTTCTTAGTCTTAAATCAGCATTATCACTTCTAAGTAATAATCTAAATTCAGCTCTTGATGTTAATAATCTATAAGGTTCTTCGGTACCTTTTGTTACCAAATCATCAATTAACACCCCAATATATGCATCACTTCTTTTTAAAACTAGTGGGTTTTTATTTTTTAATTTAGAACAAGCATTTATTCCGGCAACTAAACCTTGACATGCTGCTTCTTCATAACCACTAGTTCCATTTATTTGACCAGCAGTAAATAAATTATTAATCACTTTTGTTTCAAGTGATGGTTTTAATTGTAAAGATGAAATTGCATCATACTCTATAGCATATGCATATTTTTTTATTATTGAATTTTCTAAGCCTTTAATACTATGAACCATTTTTTCTTGAATTTCAATTGGCATACTAGTAGAAAATCCTTGTAAATAAATATCATCATAATAAAGACTTTCTGGTTCTAAAAATATTTGATGTTTTTCTTTTTCATTAAAGCGAACTATTTTATCTTCAATTGATGGACAATATCTTGGACCAACACCGGTAACAAACCCACCATACATACTTGATTTATTTAAATTTTCAGTAATTATTTTTTTTGTTTCATCGCTAGTATATGCTAAATAGCAACTTAATTGTTTATCTATATCATATGGTTTTTGATTATCAAAACTAAAATATAAATGAATTGAATCGCCTTTTTCTTCCTTAAATTTTGAGAAGTCAATTGATTTTTTTTCTAATCTTGGTGGAGTACC
>CAYOMH010000049.1:0-4314 GCA_964405055.1 uncultured Muribaculaceae bacterium
CAATTACTGATAGTAATAAAATTGGTGTAGTTAATACCAAAGTAACTGAAGAACAGTATAATCAAATTGATTCATATAAATTTTTATTTAATATTAATGAATCCGGAAGTATTAATTTTATTTCTGTAAATAAAATAATTGATTAAAATTAACTTATATATGTAAAAGCCTTACCGTTGCTTTTATTTAATTCACTTGTCATTTCGGCAAAGAGGTAGCTCATTGGATATGGATATTCAGTAAAATTTTTGAATGCTTTAAAAATAAGCCCATTAGCTGGATTACTATGCATTTGAAAAATGAAATATTGATCATTTTCATCAATTATTTTAATGACTATTCTTTTTCCACCAATATCATATAATTCTATTTCACTGTCTAAATTAAATTTTCTTGGATATTGAGCAAATACAATTTCTGGATAAAGTAATTTTAATTTTTCTCCTAGGGCATTTAATAATATTTGTTTTGAAAAAAACTTATATTCAAATCCTTTTTCTATTTCAATTGTTTGGACTTCTTGATTAAAGTCAACTACTGAGAATATATATGTTTTTTCATTAACAGCAATTACTTTGAATTCATGTTTTATATAAGCCTCATCGGTTATTAATATTGAATCGCCAACTTCATAATCTTTTGCCATAATAATTCCTCCTAAATATTTAATATATTATAACATGTAAATCTTTCATTAATTATTGAATATTAATAAAAAAGATGTTAAACTTTTGCCAAACAAGGAGAAAATATGGCGGAAGTATGTAAAAAACAAGAGTTACTAAAAGAAGAAATAATAAGTTTAATTGAAAGTTACGGTTATGATCCAAATAACGTAAATGATTTGCGAAAAATAGCTTATCTTACTAGTCGTGACGGTATGTTATACCCAAAAATAAGTTGGATGCTTTCAGATGATTATCAACCTAAAGATGATATTCTATTTGCTCTTGCAAATATGTTAGTTAAAGCTCATGGTGAAGAAAGTTATAGAATACTTGATATAGATAATCCACTGGCTTATGAAGCAAAAAGATTATTATCAATATATGATTATATAATAAAGCCAGATGATATTTTATTAAAAAATCCAAAATTTAGAAGATCAATAATATTAGATAATGAAAAATCATATTTATCAAGTATTCCCGATATATTTTGGGATACAGAAATTCCTTTTGAAGAAGCTATAAAACATTATCATTCTAAGTGTGGCAATGGTGAAACAATGCTTTATGAAGAATCTGGAAGATTAATAATGTTGTATGGAACATATAATTATCAAGATGAAAAATTAATTGCTGATAATGAATGTACAATAAGACCAGATGCTCTTAGATATAGATTATTTAATTTTAATGCTTCTCTTAGATTTAAATCAATTGATTCAATTAGACATGCAAATAATTCAGTTGTTTATGTAGTTTTGCATAATGGTAATTATATTGAATTAACTAATTCATCAACTCAATATGGTAATCAATTAGCTATAGAAAATTATTTTGACTACGACTCACTTTTCTTGAGTGATTCATTCTTAAGAAGAAGTGAAGATAATCCATTTGATCAACATATATGTATGGATAATTTAAGTGATTATATTCAAAATCCCACTTATAAATATGTCAATAATTTACTTTCTTATCATAAATAAAATTTTATTGACAAAATGCCTCTTTTAAATATAAAAACCTAACACTTAATTGTGTTAGGTTTTATTTTTAATGGAGCAGGTGATGGGAATCGAACCCACGTTATCAGCTTGGAAGGCTGAAGCTCTACCATTAAACTACACCTGCATTTGATAGACAAGTAGAATTATAACATATTTTTAAAAAAATACCAATAATTTTGTCAATAATTTAATAATTAATAATTAAATTATTTTGGCTATACATTATTTGCATATTTTGTTATAATTTATCTAGAATATGAGGATTAAAATGAAACAAGATAATATTGATAATAGTAATAAACCACAATCTGGACTTGAAGCAACTTCAATTGGGCAATTACAACAAGCCAAAGCAAGAAATACAACTTTTATAGTTTTTTTTACTATGATTATTTTTTTACTATTAGTTTTATTTTTACCAGACATATATAAAGTTTTTAGTAAACCAGATCAAATTAGTGGTGATAACAATTCATCAAGTAAAATAAACTTAGTTAATAACAACGAAGAATATTTTTTAATCGAAAAAGAAACAAAAATAATTATCGATAATAATCAATTTTTTGATTTCAATATTGATAGAGAAAATCAAATAATTAATTATTTAGCAATTAATTATAATTTTATATCTACAAGTACATTTGGTCATGATTGGTTTGTAACATTATATAATGATGCTAAACAATTAATTAATTATCAACCAATTGAAGATCAAGTATTAAAATATAACGTTGAAAATAGTCTTAGTATCGATTTAAAAGGAATAGATTTAAATGCAATTAAATATATAAAAATTGGTGTTGTAAATGAAAGTGATTATCCAGAAGTAAATTTACTATCTGATAATCAAGGATTACAATACTTATTGTGTTCAAAAGGAAATTCCCAATATTATTATTATTTTAATAATAATCAAATATATAAAATAAAAGAAAAATTTTCTGCCAACACAAATAATGATTCAAATTTATATAGTATATTATTTGATACATATCAAGCAAAGTATACAAACTACTTAACAAATCAAAGTTTCAAACCTTCATTTAGTAATTATGTCAGTAATTTTATTTTTGAAAGTGAAGTTGATTTATCTAATGGCAACTTTACAAACATTGATGAAAATTATCTAGCAAAATCAACAACACCAAAGAAGGCAAATTTTCTTATGGGTTCAAGAGGATATAATTGTCAGTGAAACCCACATTTATTATTGATGATTTTGAAGGTCCATTAGATTTATTAGTTCACTTAGTAAAAGAATCAAAAAAAGATATTTATGAAATAAATATTGTTTCATTGACTGATCAATATATCAATTTTATAAATAATATGGAAATTTTAAATATTGATGTTGCTAGTGAATATTTGATTATGGCTAGTGAACTTCTTCATCTAAAAAGCAAAGTATTATTAAACAAGGATGAAGAAATTGTAGATGATGAATACGAAATAAAAAGTGTTGATGAACTCCAAAGAAAAATAATTGAATATGAACAATATCGTAATATCACTAATGATTTTAAAAAATTGGAAGAAAAACGAAATGAAGTATTTACCAAAATACCTTCAATGTTATCAATGTATGTCGATGACAGTGTAGTTATTAATTCAAATATTACTATAAATGATTTATTAGACGCTTTTAATTTATTTATAGAAAGACAAAAGCAACAACAACCTTTAAATACCAAAGTAGTTGAAAAAGAATATAGCATTGAAGAAAGATGCAATGTAATTAAACAAAAATTACAAACAAAAAAACAAATATATTTTACTGAATTATTTGATATAATGACTAAGGAATATATTATTGTTACATTTTTAGCTGTTTTAGAAATGACAAAAAAAGATGAAATTTTACTTGTACAAGATAAAAATTTTGGAGATATTTTAATAGAAATGAAGTGAAAATATGAATTTAATTGGTATTCTTGAAGGTATACTTTTTGTAGTTGGGGATGAAGGAATAACTTTAAATACTATTTGTGAAATATTAAATATTAATATTGAAGAAGCAAAAGAATTACTTGTTGAATTACGAAAAGAATATGAAAACGATAATCGCGGATTAAGAATAAGTTTTTTAGGTGATGCTTTTAAGTTAACTACAAAAAATGAACACCGTGATTATTATCAAAAATTAATTGAGAGTCCAGAAACTAATGAATTAAGTCAAACAGCTCTAGAAACTTTGGCTATTATTGCTTATAATCAACCAATCACTAGAATTGAAGTTGATAATTTACGTGGTGTAAATTCATCGCAAATGATTCGTAAATTAGTAGCAAAAGGATTCCTAAAAGAAGTTGGTAAGAAGGATACACCTGGTCGACCAAACATATATAAGACCACATCATATTTTTTAGATTTTTTTGGTTTAGCAACAATTAATGATTTACCAGAAATTAAAAAAGATACACCCGCAACTGAAGAACAATCAGAACTTTTTTCTAGTATGTATAAAGAAAATATTGAATAAATTATTAATTCAAGATATAATCTCAATTAAGCCCGTGTGATGGAATTGGTAGACGTGCTGGATTCAAAATCCAGTGGTGGTAACACTGTGTCGGTTCGACTCCGACCACGGGCACCATTAGTTAAATTACTTGTATTTATTGTACAAGTTTTTTTATTTT
>CAYOMH010000050.1:0-4159 GCA_964405055.1 uncultured Muribaculaceae bacterium
TCTCGCAGGATTTTAAGTCCTGTGCGTCTACCTGTTCCGCCACTTGGGCAGGCACAAGTCTTAATAATAATTAAGACTATTTGAGTATAACTTATTTTAAATAATTTGACAAGTATTTTATTCAATTCTTCGAAAAAATGCCTGGTAATATACCTTGACATTAAAAAAATGCAATGATATAATCAATTTGTCCCAAAAATAGGGATCTCGGAGGAATACCCAAGTCTGGTTGAAGGGATCGGTCTTGAAAACCGAAAGGTCGGGTAACTGACGCAGGGGTTCGAATCCCTTTTCCTCCGCCAAAAATATATCGCGGGATGGTAGCAGTTCGGTAGCTCGTCGGGCTCATAACCCGAAGGTCGTAGGTTCAAATCCTGCTCCCGCAACCAATGGTTCTGTAGTGTAGTGGTTATCACGCCTGCCTGTCACGCAGGAGATCGCGGGTTCAAGTCCCGTCGGAACCGCCATAATTTGGCTTCATAGCTCAGTCGGTAGAGCAGAGGACTGAAAATCCTCGTGTCGCTGGTTCAATTCCCGCTGAAGCCACCAACTTATAAAATTTAATCGCTATTATATAGTGATTTTTTTGTATATAATTTTATATTGTGTTAACCAAAAAAGGTTGACATGATATTAGATATTTGTTAATATGTTAAATGGAAACGGGAGGTAAATTATGGCAGTTAAATTAAGATTAAGAAGAATGGGAACAAAGAAAAAACCTTTTTATCGTATTGTTGCATCTGATTCAAAAAGTTCACGCGATGGTAAATTTATTGAAATAGTTGGAACTTATAATCCAATTAGTAAATCAGCTAATGTGAATGTTGATGAAGAAAAAGCAATTAAATGGCTAAATTTTGGTGCACAACCAACTGAAACAGTTCGTAGCATTCTAAGTAAACAAGGAATTCTTGCTAAATATAAAAATAAAGAAAAAGAAGGTAAATAATGGAAGATATTGTTTTATTTACTGAATATTTAGTGAAAAATATTGTTAAAGAACCAGAAATGGTTAAAGTTCAACAATTTGTTGATGAAGAAAATGTTACTTTGGAAATTGTTGTTCATGGTGATGATATGGGCCTAGTGATTGGAAAAGGTGGAAAAATGATTAATTCAATTAGAACACTTATTCAAGTTGCAGCTTACAATAAGGGAATAGATAAAATTAAAATTAATGTTGATTCATTTTAATTAAATAAAAAAATCAAATATAACTATTTGGTTTTTATTTGCATTTTAAACCTAGAAATAGTATACTTTGTATTAGATAATACAGGAGGAATCATATGAAAAAAAGACTTATTGGGGCAGCAATTTTAATGATAGTAATTATTCCATTACTAATAATTGGTAAGATACCTTATGCAATTGGCGTAGGGTTATTTGGTTTATTAGCCTATCAGGAAATTATATTTTTAAAAAAACAAGGAGAAAAAAAATTACCAATGCCAATTATTGTTGTTGGGGTAATTTCATTAATCTTATTAATTTATTCTGATTTTGATAGTTATAGTATTTTATTAGGAGTAAATTATCAAAAAATAGCATTAATTACAATTATGTTATTATTACCAACAGTTTTTTATTATGGTAAAGAAGAATATAATGTGACAAGAGCTTTTCGCTTATTAGGTATGATTTTGTTTTTGGGAGTTGGATTTAATTTATTCATTTCAATATTTAATTATAATAAAAACATTTTTTTATATTTAATATCTATTCCAGTTTTTTGTGATACTTTTGCATATTTAGCTGGATCATTAATTGGAAAACACAAATGTGCTGCAAACATTTCACCTAAAAAGAGCTGGGAAGGTTGCATAATTGGTTCAATTCTTGGTACAGTTGTTGCTACATTTATTTTCTTTAATATTGTAAATAGTAACGCCAATGTATTAAGTATAATTGGGATTACATTCATATTATCAATAATTGGTCAATTAGGAGATTTATTTTTTAGTGCAATAAAAAGAGAATATGGAATCAAAGATTATTCAAATATTATTCCTGGACACGGTGGTATATTAGATCGTTTTGATAGTTTAATATTTGTTATGATTGGTTATTTACTATTTTATTATTACTTATAGGAGGAAAACAAAATGACAACATTAATTTTATTAATATTTATACTAGGAGTGTTAATCTTTGTTCATGAACTTGGACATTTTTTAGCAGCAAAAAGAGCCGGAGTTCATATTTATGAATTTGCTTTAGGATTTGGACCAAAAATTTGGTCAAAGGTTGGAAAAAAAGATAAGATTACTTATTCAATTAGAATGCTTCCAATCGGTGGATTTGTTCAAATGGCTGGCGAAGTATTTGAAGATGATAATAAAATTCCTAAAACTAAGTTTATGTGTAATAAGCCATGGTTTTCAAGACTTAAAATTATAAGTGCTGGGGTAATTAACAATTTTATTTTAGCGATAATAATATTATTTATATACGCACTTATTTGGGGATATTCTGAACCTAAAACAATTGTTGGAAGTGTAATAGCTGACTATCCAGCTGCACTTGCTGGAATTGAACCAGGAGATCAATTATTAAAACTAAATGGTAAAAATGTATCTTCATGGAAAATGTTTAATATTAAAAGTTCATTTAATAATAAAGAAAATGAATATGAAATTTTAGTTAGAAAAGTTGACGGCAGAGAAATAACTTATAAATTAGCCAAAAAGGAACACGTTGAAAAAGATAATACCAAGAGAATGATTTTTGGTTTTGATGCATCTGATAAAATGTATAAAGGTTTTACAAATGCAATAAAATATGCTTTTAGTGAATTCTTTTTGATCATTGAAACAATGTGGTTTACAATTATTGGTTTATTCAATGGCTTAATTTCTTTAAATAATTTAGCTGGTCCAGTAGGTATGTATTCATTTGTTGGTGAAGCATCAAAAATTGGTATAAGTGGAGTACTTTATTTAATGGCACTTCTAAGTATAAATTTAGGTTTTATAAATTTTTTACCATTTCCAGCTTTTGATGGTGGTCGAGCATTATTCTTAGTTATAGAAAAAATAATTGGTAAACCAATTAATTCAAAAATTGAAAATATAATTCACGCTATATTCTTTGTTTTATTAATGATATTAATGTTATATATTACAATTCAAGATATTATCAGATTGGTTTAGGTGTTTTATGAACAATAAAGAAGTTTTAAAACATTGTACAAATTTTAATAAAATTAGTAATTTTGAATATAATGAACGCGATATAATTTCTGAAAGATTAATTACAATATACCGCGAATACATATTTGGCGTTGATTTAAACGATTCAGAGCAAGTAAATAATATTGAAAAATTAGATAGTATTATTAATAAATATATTGATGATTATTATTTTCGAAAGGAAATGCGTTTAGGTCTACAAGAAATGAAAATTAAGAAAAATGAAAATGTAATACTTGAAGTAGTAAGAAGAGTATTAAATATTTTTAATCAATATGAAGAAGAATTTACAAAAAAAATATATATTTCTAGATGGATATAAAAAAATAAAAGGGGATAAATGTGAAACAAAATGATATTGAAGTTTTTGATTTAAATGATATTAAAAAAAATCAAAAAAAAATCAAAAAAGAAACTGATTATTCTGAGAATAATATTACTTTAACTAAGGTAATAATATTTGTTGTTGGTATAATTATTGTAATTGCTTCAATAATTTTAATCACAAGTAAAACAACATATTTTGACCCAATAAAAAGTATATTTGGTTATAAGAAAAATGTTGATGACAAAAAAGATAATGATAAAAAACCTGAACAAATTATATTAAAAGAAATAAGTTATGATTTGGGTGATAAATTAAATACCGAAACTAGTTTTTTTATAGAAAAAAATCCAAATAATGATTTACTTAATATTGATTTTTCTAAAGTTCCAAAAGATGTAGAAAATAAATTAATTGAAGCTGGGAAATTTCCATATACTGTAACAGCAAATGAAAAGTTGTATACAAATTATATAATTGTTGTTGATGATGAAGCACCAAAAGCAAAAATTAAAATTGGCTATATTGCTCAAGGTTCAACAAATTTAAATACTAATCTTTTTTTAAGAGAAGTAAGTGATAATTCTTTAAATTATTCAGCAATAATTACTAATTTAGAAGAAATAGATTTAAATACAGC
>CAYOMH010000051.1:0-4036 GCA_964405055.1 uncultured Muribaculaceae bacterium
GCAATCATATTTTCATTACTAAATAAATTGTTAAAATTATTAACACTAATCATTTTCACTGTTCGTTCTAATAAATTTAATTCAACTTCTTCATCTTTAACATTTAAATCTAAATTATTAACAATTTTTTGACCATCAAGATTGTTTACTAAGGTAATTCTCGTACTAAACATCCCAATAATAACACTAACAATTGAAGTAAATAAAAATACGGCAATTATTGATAATAATATTTTCCTTAATCTTTTTGGTTGATGCATTCTCCCAATTGAAGTAGTAATACTTAAAAATATTAAAGGCACAATAATTACTAATAATAAATTAATAAATAAATCTCCTAATGGTTTTAAAACAAGAATTTTTTCTTTGAATATTAAGCCAAGAATGCCACCTAAAATAATTGAACCTAATAAAATAATAACTGATTGATAATTTTTAATGATTTTTTTCATACTTTCTCCTTCTATCTAAAATTATAAATAATTTATTATTATTTTCCATCCATATAAGTCCACATAAGTCCACATATGATATAATTAATTTATGAAAAAGAATTATATTAAGATGAATGAAAATGATAATTATTTATCACTTGGTAATATTTTTAATTTAATAAAGAGTATTGCCAAAAGTAAAAATGCTGCTCTACAATTAGAGTTATTTTCACTTGTTTTTAATGTAAATGATGCAAATAAAACAACAGTAAATAATTACTGTACGGGTTACCGAGCAATTAGTATTATTTATAAACAAAAATTTATGGAATTAAAAAATGAAATGGTAAATAATTATTATGTCTTTATTAATCTTTTATTAGGCATTTTAAGTATCTTAGACGATCATATTTATAGTTTTAATGATAATAGCCTTGAATTGATTAATAACAATTTAAAACTATTCGAATTATGTAATAAATTATATGTGATTTGTCAAAATGATGAAAATATTGATAATGAATTTTTAGTAAAAATTAAATCATTAATTAAAAATAATAATTTATATGAATGTCTAATTGAATACTTATATTATGCAATTATTGAAAATAAACAACCTAAGTATATTACCAAAATTAAAGTAAATTTTAATGATCAAGAAATGAAAGATTATTTAACTATTAAATTATATGAAGGAATTAGTTATATTACTTCCCTAAAAGAACTTGCAAAAAAAGATAATATGTACGCTAATGCTGAATTAGGTTCTCTAGAATTTAGTGGCTTAATAACTGGTAATTGTGATTATGAAAAAGTTTATAATTATTATTATCAAAGTGCAAAAAAAGATCATCCGAAAGGTTGCTGGATGGTTGCTAATCTAATTTTAACTAATAAAGTAAATAAAGATTTTAATTTAGCGTGGCAATATTTAAATAAAGCTATTGATTTAGGTAGTATTGCGGCTTTAAATACAATGGGTAATTGTTATTTAAAGGGATTAACTCCTAATCGAGAAAAAAACTTAAATACGGCTATAAAATACTATTTAGAAGCAAGTGAATATGGTTATGTTTATGCCCTAAATAATCTTGGCAAAATATATGAAAAAAGTGACATAAATAAAAGTATCAATTATTATATGTTAAGTGCTGATTTAAAAGAAAGCTGGGCCTTAAATAAAGTTGGTGAATATTACCGAAAGAATAATGATTTAAAAACCGCTTTTATCTATTATGAAGAAGCAATTAATTGTCCAATAAATGAACGAAATTATTATGCTTATTATAATTTAGCTAAATATTATTATTTAAAAACTGATCCTAAAAAAGCTTTAGAATATTTAACTTTAGCTAAAGAAAAAGGAATTAAAGAAGCAAGTGATTTATTAAAGAAAAAAATGGTTATTCATTAAACCATTTTTTTAAGTCATCATTTTTATTTTTAGTTTTCTTAGCTATTATTTTTTCTTCTTTTGGTTCTTTAATTTTTTCTTTTTTGGGTTTTTTCTTAATTGCTTTAGTTAAAATTAAAGCTAACAAGATTACCGAAATACCAGAAAATAATAATGTCAGTAATAAATATTCTTGATTATCAGCTAAAAGTAAATCAATTGCTTCTTTATTATACTTTTGCATTGTTAATTCTTCATGATCAAATGAATAATAGTTTTCTTTATTAGTTTCTAAATCAAGACCATAAATAATACTAAAATTTGATTTAGAATTTAATTTTAAGGAAGATACTTTTAAATCATTAATTGTTTCCGTAAATTTTTTATATGGTTTTAAAATTGATTTGGGTTCTAGAATTTGAATTACTAAACCACTTACATTAATCGTATTAAAAGGTAAATATTCATTTTTTTCTTGATTGTATAAATAAAATTTACTTTCATTATTAGAATTAGTTAAACCAACTAAAGTATATTTGGTTAATTCATTATATAAAGCGGGTACTTCTTCACCATCAATCAAAATTGTTGTTTCGGTGAATATAGCTAATTTATTTATTTCACTTAAGTTTCTTAATACCGTGTAATTTTCATTATTAATTGTAACATTAATTGGTTTTAATTCTTTAACATTGGCATTAATAGTGTAAGT
This sequence comes from uncultured Muribaculaceae bacterium, assembly GCA_964405055.1. Lineage (GTDB taxonomy): Bacteria > Bacillota_I > Bacilli_A > RF39 > UBA660 > JAAZHN01. Next base: position 2,540 of record CAYOMH010000051.1, read on the forward strand.
TCTTTTATTTCCACTTTGAGATGTAACAACAATGTCAATTTTATTTAAACCAACTGTTAAGGTTCTTTCCCCATCACCTTCAACTGCTGATCTTGAATCATTTTTTTTGGCACTAACAATAATACTAGCTGTAAGTGGTTCTAAAGTAACATTATATACTAAGGTTTCTTTATTAAATTCTGGAGTTAGGGTTTGACCTTCAACAGTTAATTCTTTTAAGTAATTATCTTTACTATATGATGCTTCAAGTTCAGCTTGAGTAATAATATTAACAGAATTATTTTTTTTAGTTACTGTCATATCATTTTCATCCCAACCAATAACTGATGTTGAAGTTAAATAAAACTCAGCCGTCCCATTTTTAATAGCTTTAAAAGTATATGAATATGATACTGTTTTAGTATTATTATTTTGAGCAACATAAACATAATGTAAATCGACATCAGATTTTACTAATGATAATTTACTTTTATCATAGTTTAGGGAATATTCCCAACTACCTAATGGTGAAGCTGATGATATTGTCACCGTCGCACGAACGGAAGAACCAACTACTATTTTGGGATTGTTAATGCCTACTTTTACTGTAGCACTTGCCGCACTTACCTCAGTAGTAAGAACCAAACTAGCAAGTAATGTAACTAATATTAAACCTATTTTTTTCATATATTCCTCCTAATCAAGTTCAATATAACCTAAGATATATTTTTGAATTTTTAATAAATCTTTTAAATCAATTGTACTATCATAATTAACATCTAAAGCTTTATTATATGGACCAATAAGTGGATTAATATTTAATATATGTTTTTGAATTTTTAAAAGATCAACTAAAGTTATTGTGCCATCACCATTACCATCACCCACGATTATGACTGGATATTCTTTAATCTCATTACCACTATTAATGGTGATTATATCACCAGTGCCTAGTAGACCACTTTTGGCATTTCGATTAGCATCATATACTGTGTTTTGAGCTAAAGGATTAATTTTAATTAATTCATTAATTATTAAATTACTATCAGCACCACTAAATAAACCTAATATATAAGTGCCATCACTTTTTAAAATTGTTCGACTAACTAATTCTTGTGGTTTTAGAGAAGTAAAATCAGTTTTGGTAAAAGATAAGTTAATTGTGTATGTTTGTTCTAAGCCATTTTCGGCTTTAACATTAATATTTAATATAGTCATTGTTGGATTGATGGCAATTTTACCAATTCCTGTAACAACTGCTTTGGCATTTATTTGATTAGCGTTTATTTCGATTTGAGTTACAGTATCTAATAGATTTAAATTATATGTAAATAAATCATGAGCAAACCCCGGAATTTGTTCACCATTAATTGTAATATTACTTAAATGATTGTTTGGGTTACCAGGATTTGGTAAGACATTACTTTCATTCATTGCAATATAGACCGGAATTTTAAATACTATTGCTTGATTAAGAGCATTAACATTTGGATCTAAATATGCATTATAATTTGTTCC
>CAYOMH010000052.1:0-1546 GCA_964405055.1 uncultured Muribaculaceae bacterium
TTAAAGAAAGATTAGCAAATGGTGAATCTCTTGATGACTTACTAGTTGAAGCATACGCAACTGTTCGAGAAGTTGCCGATCGCGTTCTTCATGAAAGAGCGTTTTATTGCCAATTATTAGGTGCTATTGCTATTCATTATGGTAATATAGCTGAATTAAAAACCGGTGAAGGTAAAACTTTAGTTACTACTTTTCCAGCTTATTTAAATGCTTTAACTGGTCAAGGTGTTCATGTTGTAACAGTAAATGAATATTTAACCAAAAGAAACTCAGAATGGATGGGTGGAATTTATACTTATCTAGGTTTAACTGTCGGAGTTAATTTAAGAGAACTAAGTCCAAAAGAAAAACAAACAGAATATAATAAAGATATTACTTATTCAACAAATAATGAAATTGGTTTTGACTATTTAAAAGATAATATGGTAGTAAAAAAAGAAGATCGAGTTCAAAGAAAATTAAATTATTGCATTATTGATGAAGTTGACTCAGTTTTGATTGATGAAGCTAGAACCCCATTAATAATTTCTGGCGGTAAATTTGATTCGGCAAATCTTTATATCGATACAAATCGTGCTGTTTTAAGATTTAAGGAAGATGAAGATTATACTTTAGATGCTAAAACAAAAAGTGTATCTCTAACAGATATAGGTAGTTCAAAAATTGAAAAAACATTCAATTTAAATAATTTATATGATTTAGAAAATACTATTTTAGTTCATCATATTTCTCAAGCTTTAAAAGCAAATTTTGGCATGAAAAAAGATGTCGATTATATTGTTAATGAAGAAAAAAAAGTAATAATAGTTGATCAATTTACTGGAAGATTAATGCCAGGGCGTCAATTTAGTGAAGGCTTACATCAGGCAATTGAAGCTAAAGAAGGTGTTGAAATTAATGAAGAAACAAAAACACTAGCAACTATTACTTTCCAAAATTTATTTAGGATGTACAATAAACTTTCAGGAATGACTGGTACTGCTAAAACTGAAGAAGAAGAATTTAGAGATATTTATAACATGTATGTTATTCAAATTCCTACAAATAAACCAGTAATTAGAATTGATTATCCAGATCTTGCTTATGCTACTGAACAAGGAAAATATCAAGCAATTTTAGAATGTATTAAAGAAAAACATAATATTGGTCAACCAATACTTGTTGGTACAATATCAGTTGAATCAAATGAAAAATTAAGTCAAATTCTTACTAAAAGTAAAATACCTCATGAAGTATTAAATGCGAAAAATCATGCCAGAGAAGCAGAAATAATTTCCAAAGCTGGCCAAAAAGGCGCTGTAACCATTGCAACAAATATGGCTGGTCGTGGTACTGATATTAAAATAGATGAAGAAGTTAAATCATTAGGTGGATTATGTGTATTTGGTACTGAACGTCATGAATCACGAAGAATTGATAATCAGTTAAGAGGACGAAGCGGTCGTCAAGGTGATGCTGGAATGAGTCAATTTTTTGTTTCGTTCGAAGATGATTTAATGAAACGATTTGGTACTGAACGAATAAAAAATATGTTACTTAGTTTAGG
>CAYOMH010000052.1:1646-3677 GCA_964405055.1 uncultured Muribaculaceae bacterium
ATTGATAATGCGTGGGTTGAACATTTAAATGTAATGGAACACTTGCGTGAAGGAATTGGTTTAAGAGGATATGCCCAAAGTAGTCCAGTTCAAGCATATGCTTTAGAAGGTTTTGAAATATTTGAAAATATGTTAAATAATATTGATATTAATATATTAAAATTTCTTCTTAAATCAGAGGTAAGACAAAATATTGAAAGAAAACAAACAATAAAAGGTAATACTCAAGATGGTAAAGAAAAAATCAAAAGTAAACCTAAAAAAGTTAGTAAAATAGGTAGAAATGATCCGTGTCCATGTGGAAGTGGCAAAAAATATAAACAATGCTGCGGAAAATAACTTTATAGTCCAAGTAAATAAAGGGAAAACTCAGGTTTTTCTTTTTCTTAAAAAACAGGCCAAAACAGCTTTAGAACTATTTTAACTATATAAATGATAAAAAATAAATTTTTATAGTATAATAAATACATAGAAAGTGATGATTATGAATTATCAATTAGAAAGAGTATCAATCGATCATAAAGATATATTATTTAATTTATTGCAATTTGCCTTATATGATGGAAGTCAATATATTGAGAATGAATTAACTGAAAATGGAAAATTTAATTATACTTGGTTTGATAGTTATTTTACCGATTTAGACAGAGAAGCCTATTTTATAAAAGATAATGATAAGTATTTGGGTTTTATTATGATAAATGAAAACTTAAAATTTAATAAATCAGGTAAAAGTATAGCAGAATTTTTGATAATGCCACAATACAGAAGAAATCATATAGGAAAAAAAGTAGCCATTGAAATTTTTGAAAAGTATAGAGGTTATTGGGAAATTGAACCAATAGAAAATAGTGAACAGGCATATTGCTTTTGGAAAAAAACTATTGAACAATATACAAATAATGAATATGAAATAAAAGAAAATAAAGTTTTCGTCTTTGAAAAATAATTTAAAGCTAAGGAGGTAATTTTGGAATATACATATAATATTATTGATGATGTTTATTGCTGGATACTATCTAGAAAAAAAGACATAGAAGTTAGAATCTTGAAAGAAAAATCATATTTAATCCAGGTTGGAGATTATATAACTTTCAATAATCAAGATAGTGCCGGTAAATTTTTGAAGGTAAAAGTAATTAATAAAACTATTGTTAAAAATATTTATGAATTATTAAATTTATTTGATGTTGAAAGAATAATGCCTGGGCATTCAAATGAAGAACTTATAGATTTGATGAAGAAAATATATGGTGATGAAATAGAAAAAAATCAAATAGTTGCATTCGAGTTTGAATATTTGTTATCTGATAGTAACACTCAAATAATAAGAGGTGAAGAAAATAGAGCTTAGATACCCTAAAAAAGTAAAATGAACTACACATTTAAAATATAATGAGACTTAATTTTATAATAATTAAAGGAGATATAGTTATGGAAAATGAATTAAAACAATTAGTTAATGAAAATGAAAAAATTCTATATGAAGGAAAACCAAATAAAAAATGCTTTATATTTGAAAGTTTTTTTAATCCATTATTACCTTTTGCATTAATTTGGGCAATTATAGATTTCGGAATTATTGGAGCTTCAATGTTTGCAGAAGTTCCTGAAAACATTTTGTACTTTTTAATTCCCTTTATGACATTACATTTAATGCCGGTTTGGATATATTTAGGAGGTGTACTATTTACATTTAAAAAGTATAAAAACACATATTATATTGTAACAGATCATGCTATATATGTTTCAAGCGGAATTTTTTCTAAAAAATTTAAAACTAAACCATTTGCTGAATTATCGCATATTAACCTACATATGGGAATATTTGATCAAATGTTTAATGTTGCCGATGTTATAGCAACTACAAATCAAATTTCCATAAATAATCAAATTGATACAATATCTTTAAGTAGTATTTCTAATTATACAGAGGTATATAATATAGTAAAAAAATTACAAAAAGATATATATACAGATGTAATGTATCCGAACGATAAAAGACCAAAAGAAAACCATGGATATAATACA
>CAYOMH010000053.1:0-3547 GCA_964405055.1 uncultured Muribaculaceae bacterium
AATATTATCTAAAGATTCATTACTAAAAATGTATAACATTATTAAGAATCAAGTTGATAACAATGAAGATATTGAGGAAATGATAAGTATATTGATCGGCTATAATATTTTATCTTACGAAGTAAAAAGATTAAATAAAGAAAGAGAAAACCGAAATAATTCAATGAGTGCAATAAAAAATATTGATGTTAATGCAGAAATTGAGTTGCCAGAAAGAGAAATGGGATTTATTTATAGCTGTGATCAAGTATTTAAAACAGTTGCTGATAAAATAAAAGAATTAAAAGACTACGCAGTAAACAACATGGGCAAAAATCGTAAAATTGCAAGTAGTTATACAAGTATTGAAGAACTTCTATTAAATAATGATAAAAATCCAATTTATGCAATTCCACAACAAGATCAAAATAATCTAACTCCAGAAATAAAATATTATATATATCAAATAATTCTTGCTAATCAAATAAAAAAAGATAATAAATTAACTGCTGAAATTGATAAATACGATAAAAATAATGAACAGGATAAAATTAATAAAATATTAAGTAAATTTCACTTGTCATTAGATATGTTTATAAATAAAGAAAAAATTATAAGATATTGTGATGTAAATAATTTATTTGCAATCCTCCAATGTTTAAAAAGTGGTGGTTTAAATTTTGATGCTTGTTTAAACAGCGGATTAGAAGATGTTTTAATAGCTTCAGATATAGAAACTTGTTCATATGTAATTCGCCAAGTCTTAAATAAAAGAATAACTATTGATTTTGTTGAAAAAAATTTAGGAGTATTAATTAGTAATGAAAACGCTGATAAATATATAGAAGAAAATATTCAAATAACTTCTGGATTATATGATGTTTTTACTAGAAATATAAAAGTAATTAGTTCAAAAAAAATAAACTTAAATAATAGTTCATATAATCCAAATATATTACTAATAAATCCAGAAATATTTAGTCAAACAAGTAATTTAATGACAAGTTATAATTTACGTGATGTAAGTCTATTAAGTAATCCGGAATTATTTCAACTAATTGATTTATTAATTGAACAAGGAATTGTTGTTCAAAAATTAAATTTTGCTAATATTGGTAACAGTGATATTCCGGCAATTTGTAAAAGAATACTTATTGCTAATTCAATTGATTATCCAATTATATATGAACATTCATTAACGAAAGAAATTGTTACCGGTGAAAATTTTATGATTAATGATGAAAATTTAGACAATTTTATAATTGATGATACTTTAGATGTAGTAAATTCTGAAGTAAGAGAAATATTGTCTAAATCAGCTAGTTTAATCATAAATCCGAAAGTATTTGAACTAAGTGTTATTACTAAATTAGAACAAAATAATTTAAATTATGAAGGCAATTATGTATTTAATTCTCAAATTATTTCTAGAAATAAAGTTTTAAGATATTTATCAACAATTATTGATAATAATATGAACCCAGAACCATATGTATTTGCTGCAATTGTATATAATAGTTACTTATCAGCAGATAATATTGAATTAATAAAAAAACACCTTGAACCAATAACAATTAAAAAAGATGCTAATAGTTAACATCTTTTTTAATGTAAATAAAATTATCATTAATAAAAATGCAACTATATGTGATAAAATGTATTTAGGAGAACAAAATGAGAAATAAAATAATTAGTTTATTAACAAGTTCAAAAAAAAATTTATCAGTAAAAGATATAGCAAGATTATTAGGTGCTAATGAAGCAAATATTAAAAGTATTTTAGTTGAGTTAGAACAAAATTATGTTGTTTATAAAACTAATAAAAACAAATATATGCTATTTGCTAATAATAAGCATTATCGTGTTGGGCAATTATCTTTAAATAAAAAAGGTTTTGGTTTTGTAGTTAATCCTGAATTCAGTGATGATCTATACATTAATATTAATGATTTAAATAAAGCAATTGATAAAGATAAAGTTTTAGTCAGTGTTAATCGTAAAAATAACAGTGGAAAAGTAATAAAAATTATTGATCGAAAACTTGATGATTTAGTTGGTGAAGTATATTTTGTTGATAATATTGCATATGTAAAATTAGATGATAATCGTCATGGACTAAAAATAGTTATTGATGATGATCAAGTAGAAAATTGTGTTGAAGGAACTAAAGTCAAAGTCAGAGTAATAAAAACAACTGAAAACAATTTATATAATGCTAAAATTGAAAAAATAATTGGTCATAAAAATGATCCAAAAGTCGATGTTAAATCTATTGCTTTAAGATATGGCTTTGATGAAGAATTTAACGAAGATGTAATCAAACAAATAGATGCTATTGATAATGAAATAAAAGAAACTGAATTAATTGGCAGAAAAAGTTTACTTGATAAGATTATATTTACTATTGATGGTGATGACACCAAAGATATTGATGATGCTATTAGCATTGAAAAAAATGGCGATTTGTATAAACTTGGTGTTCATATTGCTGATGTCAGCTATTATGTTGGGTTAGATAGTCCTTTAGATAAGGAAGCTTTAAAACGTGGAACTAGTGCTTATTTGGCTGATTCAGTAATTCCAATGTTACCCCATAAATTATCAAATGGAATCTGTTCATTAAATCCAGGGGTTATAAGATTAACTTTAACATGTGAAATGGATATTGATAGTAGTGGTAATGTTGTTAATCATCAAATATATGAAAGTTATATTAAGTCAAGTATTCAAATGACTTACAAAAAAGTTAATGATATTCTAGTTAGAAATATAGTTGATGATAATTATTTACCATATAAAGAAAATTTGTTTTTAATGAAGGATTTGGCAAATATTTTAAGAAAAAATAAAGAAATAAGAGGAAATTTAGATTTTGATATTCCGGAAGCAAAAGTATTAGTTAATGATAATGGTGAAGCAATAGATGTTGTATTAAGAAGTCGTGAAGTTGGGGAAATGTTAATTGAAGACTTTATGATTGCGGCAAATGAAACTGTCGCAACTCATATTTTTCAAAAAAATTTACCATTTGTTTATCGAACTCATGAAAAACCTAGTCCAGAAAAAATCGAACAATTTTTAACTGTTGCTACTTCGTTTGGTTTTGTTTTATCTGAAAAAATAACTAATTATATTCCTAAAACAATTCAAAGTATTTTATATCAAGTAAACGAATTACCAAATAAAAATATTCTATCAAGTCTTTTACTAAGAAGTATGCGTAAAGCATTATATACCGTGGAAAACCTTGGTCATTTTGGCTTAGCAAGTACTTGTTATACACACTTTACTAGTCCTATTAGAAGATATCCAGATTTAACAGTTCATCGTTTATTAAAAAAATATGTTGTAAATAAAGATCGTAACGCGGATAAATTAACTAATCGTTTAAGCTTTGTCGCAGAAAATTCAAGTTTGAGAGAACAAGCCGCAATTGAAGCTGAACGTGAAGTGTTAGATATGAAAATGGCTGAATATATGGGTAAACATATCGGCTCAGTTTTTGATGGTGTTATATCTGGAGTAACAAATTTTGGTCTTTTTGTATCATTACCAAATCTTATTGAAG
>CAYOMH010000054.1:0-2069 GCA_964405055.1 uncultured Muribaculaceae bacterium
TATGTTATTATATTTATATGAATAATGAGAGTAAGGTGTTTTTATTTGACTAATTTATACTTTCAAAGTGCAAGTTTTGTCTATATGGTAATTATACTAGTTTTATTTTTCTCTAAAAAAAGAGTGAAAAATATTGAAACAAGCTTATTTTCAGTGATTTCAATTGTTAACATTATTGGTATTATACTAGATTTAGTAATAGTTTATTTATCATATGTAACACCTTTTCATGAATCTTTATATATCTTAAATAAATTTTATTTACTATATATATTATTTTGGGCAGCACTATTTACTATTTATATTGCGAATATATCAATTGGGGAAAAGAAAAAGTTATTAAAGATTGTTCAATATGCAATTGGTATAATTACTTATGCAGCAACAATCTTAATAATTATTTTACCAATAACTTTAATTAATGATTTAGTAATAATGTATACAGATGGGCCAAGTGTTAGATTATTATATGAAACTTGTGCGGTATTTATTGCATTTATTGTCATATTAGCCCTAATAAATTACAAACGAATTATTTCTAAAAAATATATTCCTATTTATGCTTTATTATTTTTGGGAATTGTTACTTTCATTGTTCGTTCAATAAATCCAGCAATTTTATTGACTACTTCAATTATGACGGTTATTAATGTATTAATGTATCATACAATTGAAAACCCAGATGTAAGGTTAGCTAGAGAAGCGTCACTTGCTAAAGATCAGGCTGAAAAAGCTAATTCGGCTAAATCAGAATTTTTATCTAATATGAGTCATGAAATAAGAACACCATTAAACGCTATTAAATCCTTTACTGAATTTACACTGACAACTACCGATATAAAAGAAGCTAATGAAAACGCTAAAGAAGTATTAAAAGCGGTTGATATATTATTAGAATTAATTAATGGGGTTTTAGACATATCAAAAATCGAATCAGGAAATATGGAAATAGTTAATTCAGAGTATAACCCAGTCGAGTTATTTAATGATACATGTCGATTAGTTAATGTTCGAATTAAAGAAAAAGGCTTAAATTTTAAAATAAATATTCCAGTTGATATTCCAACAACTCTTTATGGTGATAAAGCTAAGGTTCAACAAGTAATAATGAATTTATTAACTAATGCAGCTAAGTATACTAATGAGGGAAGTGTTTTCTTTAACGTTTCTTGTATAAATAAAAATGATATTTGTACAATGATATTATCAGTTGAAGATACTGGTCGAGGAATTAAACCAGATCAAATAAAAAAATTATTTACTAAATTTAATCGATTAGAAGAAGATGCTAATACAACTAATGAAGGAACTGGATTAGGTCTAGCTATAACTAAACATCTAATTGAATTAATGGGTGGTAAAGTAACAGTCCAAAGTGTTTATGGGTCGGGTAGTAAATTTACTGTTCAAATTAGCAATGCAATTAAAAATCCATATCCAAATTCAATTATAGTTTTTAATCCTGATCAAACAAATAATTTAACTAATAACAATACTGAACCAGAAAAAAAGAACGATTTAAATTTTGTTGATTTTACTAACAAAAGAGTATTAGTAGTCGATGATAATGCCATTAATTTAAAAGTTGCAACAAGATATCTTAAATTGTATAACATTGATTCAATTGAGTGCATAACGCCATTTGAAGGATTAGAATTAATCAAAAATAATGAACAATATGATTTACTTTTAATTGATGATATGATGCCAAAAATGTCTGGTACTGAAATGATGAAGGAATTAAGAAAAATAGGCTGTAATACACCAATGATTGCATTAACAGCTAATGCAAAAATTGGTGATAAAGAAAAATATCTAGCTGATGGTTTTGATGATTATTTAGCAAAACCAATTGATAAAGTAGTTTTAGATCAATTATTAAAAAAGTATTTAACAAAATAATGAAAACGGAGGATTATTATGCTAAAAATAAAAAACTTATCAAAAACATATGGAAACAATCAAATAAAGGCTGTTGATAATTTAACAATAACAGTTAAAACTGGTGAAATATATGGTTTTATTGGTCATAATGGGGCTGGAAAAACAACAACAATTAAAGCAATTGC
>CAYOMH010000054.1:2169-3372 GCA_964405055.1 uncultured Muribaculaceae bacterium
TTAATTCATAAACCAAAATTATTAATTTTAGATGAACCATTTGTTGGTCTTGATCCTAAAGCAGCCTTTGCTTTAAAGACAATTATGAAAGAAATGTGTGCTGAAGGTGCGTCAATTTTTTTCTCATCACATGTTTTAGAAGTAGTAGAAAAATTATGTGATCGAGTTGGAATAATTAAGGAAGGAAAATTAGTTTTAGAAGGTAAAACTGCAGAAATAATTGGTCATGATAGTTTAGAAAAATTATTTTTGGAGATTAACAATGAATAAAGCTTATAAAATATTTAAAATCAGTTTATATAATATTTTTTCCTTAAATAAATTCAAACAAAGTAAACCAATTAAAAAAATCGGTATAATTATTCTAATTGCTTATGTTTTAGCATCAGTAATGTTTTCATTTGGTTTTACTTCTTATAGTATGGCCGAAAATTTATCTAAAGTTAAGATGATGCCGTTTTTTTTAATTTTATTTTTTAACTTTGTAAATACTATCATACTTTTTACGACAATGCGTTATGCAAAAAATACTTTATATGAATCAAAAGATAATAGTTTACTACTATCTTTACCAATTAATACTAAAGATATTGTTGTTGCTAAAATATTAAGTATGTATTTAGTTAGTTTTACTATATCTTCATTAGTGTTAATTCCAACATTTATAATATATGCTACTAAAGTAAATATTAGTGTAGGCTTTGGTATTTTATACTTTATTTCTTTATTTATTATGCCAATAATTTCCACCGTACTTGGTTCTTTTATTGGTTATTTAATGGCTAAATTAATGCCAAAATCAAATAAAAAAAATTATATGGAAATTATCTTAACTTTTGCTTTTATCTTAGTTATTATGTACGCTAATTATAATATGGATGGCTTAATAAAAGGTATAACTAATAATGGCGTAGTTATTGAACAAATTATGAAGTATATTTCTTATCCAACTTATTTACTTCGCGAATCACTGTTTAATACCAATTATTTAACTTTTATCTTATATTTATTTATGAACCTTATAATTGCAGTCTTTTTTGTAAATATAATTAATAATAATTACAAAAAAATTATTTCTAAATTAAATGAAAACAATACTAAAAAACATAAAAAAGCAGTGGTAATTTCTGCTTCATCAATTACTAAGGCATTAATAAAAAAAGAAAAGAATACTTTTTTATCTTCACCAATATACATAATAAA
>CAYOMH010000055.1:0-3251 GCA_964405055.1 uncultured Muribaculaceae bacterium
TCACTATAAGATGAACTAGCAAGTAATAAATCACCAACTTTAATATTTTCATTCATTGATCCACAAGTTCCTAATCTTACTATTTTTTTAACGTCATAATAATTAAATAATTCATAAGCATATATTCCCATACTTGGAATACCCATACCTGATGGAATAATACTAATTCTTATTCCCTTATAATAACCAGTATAACCAAACATATTTCGAACTTGATTAATTAAAACAACATCAGTTAAATATTTTTCAGCGATATATTTTGCGCGTAATGGATCACCAGGCATAAATACAATCTCTGCTACATCTTCTTTTTCAAATTCTAAATGAATACTTGCCATAAAACACATCCTTATTAAACACATTATATCAAATAACATAATAAAAGTTAATGCTATTATGTTATAATTTACTTAAGGAGAATATATGGAATACAAAACAGTTGAATATAATGGTGTTAAAATTCATTTAATTAAAACCGATAAATTTAAAACTTGTATTTGCTCAGTTCATTTTTTATCTGAAGCAAAAAAAGAAAATGTAACTAAAGACGCACTGCTTAATGAATTAATGGCTGATTCTACAGAAACATACCCAACATATTTTGAACTTCGTCGCGCTTTAGCAGATTTATACGCAAGTAGATTATCAATTTTTAATTATCCTATTGGCAATCGAAATAATTTTAATGTTATTTTTTCTTTTTTAAACCCTAAATATACAAATAAAGAAGAATTAGCTAAAAATATTAATTTTTTGTTTGATGTAATATATAAACCAAACATTAAAGATAATAAATTTAATCAAAATATTTTTGATTATACAGTTGAATCACTTATTAATGCAATAAACTCTATTTATGAAAATAAGAGAAAATATGCTATCTGGCGAACAAAAAATATATTAAATCCTAACATGCCGGGTAGTTTTCTACATTATGGATTTGTTGAAGATTACAAATTATTAAATCCAAGTAATATGGTCGATTATTATCATGAACTTATTAATCGAGAAATGCATGTCTTTTTTGCCGGTAATGTTGATATTAGCGAAGTAGAAAAAATTATTAAGTCACGACTTATTGAAAGAAAGATTCAAAAATCAATTCCGTTAGTTCCATGTGTTCAAAAACTAAACAAAGAAGTAAAAGAAGTAATTGAAAAAGAACCAAATAATCAATCTCAATTAGTTATGGCTTACACAACTAATGATTTAAGTTGGTATGAAAGTCATGTAGTATTTAGATTATTAAACCTTATTTTAGGTGGAGGACCAAACTCATTATTATTTGATGAGATTAGAGAAAAAAGATCATTGTGTTATTCAATAAGTTCAACATTTTCTAGATATGAAAATTATTTGTTAGTTACAACGTCAATTAATGATAAAAATTATGATTTAGCTGTAAATGAAATAAAGAAAGTAATTAACCAAGTTAAAGCTGGTAATATTACTCAAAAAATAATAAAAGATTTTAAAAAACAATTAATAAATTATTTAAATAATTATGATGATTCAACATTAGATATTTTGGATAATTATGTTGAACAAGTATTTTTTGAAGGTAAGGAAAGTAGTGAATTAATTAAATTAGTAAAAAATATTACCAAAGATGATATTGTAAAAGTAGCCCAAAAAATTAATTTACAAGTTATTTACTTTCTATCTTCTGGAGGCAAAAATGAAAAAATATAAAGTAAAAGGTGTTAATGAATATTATTATCATCATCAATTAGATAATGGTTTAAATGTTTATTTAATTATTAATCGTAATTCAAGAGCAGTTTATTTTTCTTTTTTAACTAAGTTTGGTAGTAATATGATCGATTTTAAGCGAAAAAATGAAAAAAAATTTCAACATATTCGCCCTGGAACTGCCCATTTTTTAGAACATCAATTATTTTCTCGACCAGATGATAGTTCAGCTTTTGAACATTTTATTAAAATTGGGGCTGATAATGTTAATGCCGGTACTTCATATTTATCAACTGAATATGTAGCATCAACAACAAAAAATTATTATAAGTGTTTATCTTATTTAATTGATTATGTTCAAGACCCTTATTTTAGTGATGCTGGAACAAAAAAAGAAAAAGGAATTATTATTGAAGAGTTAAAAATGGGTAAGGATAGCACTAACGAATCTATTTATAATGAGATAATGAACCAACTTTATCATCATGATAATAATAAAAATCCAATTATTGGTTATGAAGAAGATATTAATAATACTACGACTGAAGAATTACAACTTGCTTACGATTATTTTTATCATCCAAGTAATATGGTTTTATTTGTTGCTGGTAATATAAATGTTAAAAAGACTCTTGATTTAATTATTAGTAATCAAAGTGCAAAAAAATATACAAAAAAAGAAGAAATAGTAGTTCAAAAAAATAATGAACCAGATTCAGTGGTGAGCAAAAATGGGGAAATAAAATTAAATGTTGAAAGTCCAAGATTTAATATAGCTTATAAAATTCCTTTAACTAATTTTAAGTCATTAAATATAAATGATGCTGATATTCTTTTTTATCTAGAGGCGATTGTTTATTCAAATATTGGACCATCAACTGAATTTCATCAATATTTATTTGATCAAAAATTAATAATGAAAAACATTGATTATTTAATTGAACTTGGCAGTCAACATGTTATAATTCTTATTAATGCTGAAACAAAATATGTAAAAAAAGTTAGTGATTTAATAACTAATAAAATTAATAATATGTTATTAAATGAAGTGGATTTTAATCGTTTTAAAAAAGCTAAAACAAGTAAATATATTAATATGTTTGATTATCCTGGTGCGGTAATTGATAGTTTTGTCACTGATATAATTATATTAAATGAAATAGATGCTGATTATTATGACTTACTAAATGATTCAAACTATGATATTGCTTTGAATGTATTAAATAAAATTACTTTAGATAATTATTTAACATTAACAGTTAAGCCAATCAAACATAATAAATAGTTGAATTTTTGTTGTGGTAATGGTATTATTTATTTGAATAAAGAAGGGATAAAATATCAATGAGGAACGATTTTAACAGTAATGATAATTTACCAAAATTAGCAAGTGAGAAAAAAATAGATGTACAAAATGATGTACATAATATAGATAACAACAGTTTTGAAGGATCAACAAATAATCCTAAACCGGATTATACTTCTTTAGATTCAGATGATATGACTTTAGGAAATTTACTTGATACAATAAATTTAACTAAAATTCAAAATAATATACC
>CAYOMH010000056.1:0-1878 GCA_964405055.1 uncultured Muribaculaceae bacterium
ACTGCTTGTCGTTCATAAATTTGACCAAGAAAATCAGTTGTTTTAACAATTACTTTATATTTTCCAGCTACTAACTCATCAAATGTATATTCATTTACGTCATGTTTAAATGATTTTCCATCATCTAATTTATATTCAAATGAATTTAAACCTAATGCTTTTTGATCAGCATCTATTTTTGCAACAAAACTATGAGTATTTTTTGAATCAATTACTAATTTTATTTTATCTTGATAATCAACTTCACATTTTTTATCATATTGATATTTGCTATTTATTCTTTCTTGTTCGCGGCCAGTTCGAGATTTTATTGAAACTTCAACTTGGCCATTCATTTTTTCCTTTGTATTAGGATTATATATTACAAATTCATCTTCAGAATCACTATCTAAATAATTTTCTTTCATCAATAAATCAAGAGTTAGACATGTTTTTTCTAAAACTCTTAATCTGGTTATTTCTTTGTCACCATATAATTTACCCGCTGCTTCAATTCTAGCAATTACATCATCAAAAGCCTTTTGAGCTGCATTTTTTTTATAATTTATATATAAAGGGACGCCAACTACTAATATAATAACTGCTGCGGCAATTATTACCCATTTTGTTGGAAAAGCCCGTCTTTCTTCATACATATATCCACATCCTCTACAATTAAGATTATAAACTAGTTGTTTATTTATTTCAAGAAAAACAATCGTTTAAATAGGCAAATACTATTTTCTTTTTTATAATTTTAATGTATAATTACTACTAGGTGAATTTATGGAATATATTATTATAATTATAATATTAATAATTATGTCGTTAATTATTAGAAAATTAATTAGCCGAAACTTTGTGGTTGAAACGAATAAACTGGTGAATTATTTAGGCGGCAAAGAAAATATTGTTGATGTACAAAGCAATATGTCGAGGTTAATTGTAACACTAAGAGATACAACTAAAGTTAATAAAGAAGCAATTCAAAAACTTGGTGCTAAGGGAATAGTTGAAATAGATAATCAAATCAAAATTATTTTAGGTACTGATTCAATTACATTAAAAAAATATATTAAAAATATGAAAAAATAATCAATTTAAAAAGCAGTTTTATAACTGCTTTTTATCTGAATCTTTTAATTTGTTCAATGTTTTTTCGATTACATTGATTGCATTTTCTTTTACTTCGTTGGCAACTTTTTCAATCATTGGGCTAGCATTTTTTTTGGCTATTTTAATTAATTCATCAGTTTTTGTTTTTATTTCTTGACCTTTTTTTTGGGCCATTTTTAAAACCTTTTCGCCATCAATATTTTCGAGATCTTCTTTTATTTCATTTATTTTTAGTAAAAATAAATCTTTAATTTCTCCTAAATCCATTTCGCTAAGTTCAGCCATTATTTCATCATATTTGTTTTTAATTTCTTTTCTAGTTTCTGATCCTTTTTTTGGTGAAAATAATACTCCTAAAGCAGCCCCAACTCCTAAGCCAGTAAAAAATTTACCAATACTACTTTTCTTTTTCATTATTGTCTTCCTTTCTTTTTTTGCTTTTTGAACTAATTAATCGATTTATACCGTTTGATATTAAATCAACTACTTTATCACTTAAACTAACAATTCGATCCGTTGTAAAATCAATTACTCTAAAAAAACCATTTAATGATTGGACTTTATCATTAACATCATCAACTACTTGATCAACCTTATTAATTGTTGATATTATTTTAATGATTAAGATAATGCTTACAATTAACATAACAATTAACAGAAAGTAAATAATAATTGGTAATATTTCATTCATTTTTTCCATTATTTATCTTCTTCCTCTTCATTACTATACATTGAGTCAATTAAATTAAATAAATCTTCGTCTTCTGCTGATTCTAATTCTGC
>CAYOMH010000056.1:1978-3093 GCA_964405055.1 uncultured Muribaculaceae bacterium
GGAGCAACATCTAATTCTTTTTCAGTAATTGTAGGAATTTCTTCTTCCTCAAATAAGATATTCTTAATCTTATCAAAAATTTTCATCTAATCACCCTTCTTATTTGACTAAATCATAGTCTGGAATTTTATTTTTACTGTCTTTTGAATCTTCATTATCTTGAATGTAATCAATAAATCTTTTAGGATTTTCTTTTGGTTCAAATATATTATACTTTTCTTCTTTAAAACTCAATATATTATCACCAATAATATTTGCAATAATTTTGTCGTTATATTGGATTGAAGATAACAACGCAATACTTCGATTAATAGTTTGTTTTATATCTTCTCTATTAGTAACCACTTCTATTTTAGCATAATTGTACATCATTTCAATATAAAACTTGTTGTCATCCTCATTAATTTCAATATATCCAAATTTTTTATTATTGTTAATTGCTTGGCTATAATAGGCATTATCATTAATACTATAAGTAAATTCTTTTTTATTAATATAACTTAAAAAATCTATAAATAAATAATAGTTTGTTTTATTACTAGATAATTTTTCATTATATTCTCTGCTATATTCTACCTGTAAACCTTTGGGCAAATAGTATTTATATCCGGTACGATATTGATTAGTAATTTTATGATTACTACTAACTACATTATTAATAATTTTATCATAATCTAAATCATTAATATTTTGACAGCCAACAAATAGAAATATTAATATCATTATAAAAATAATTCTTTTCATTATTACCTACATTTCTTAATAAATTATAACAAATATCTAATTATTTGTCATTTCTTTTCAGACTACAATCTAAATAATAGATTTTATTGCCTTTTTTACTGAATTTTTCTTCATACTCTGTTAATACATTATCAATGTTTGCATTTTTTAAATCAAAACTAATTTCGTTAAAAATTGCTCCATAATTATTTAGTTCAATTAATGAGCTAGAAAATAACAAATCACTATCAGTTTTTATATATATTTTTTTATGATCAATTAATAATTTGTTATATATATCTAGGAATGATGAATATGTAAGTCGTCTTGATTTGTGGCGTTTTTTTGGCCAAGGATCAGAAAAATTTAAATAAATAACATTTATTCTTTCG
>CAYOMH010000057.1:0-3063 GCA_964405055.1 uncultured Muribaculaceae bacterium
GTTAAATCAAAATTATTTCTAATTGTATTTTCTAAATATCGTTCATAAGAAAAATGAACTAGTTTTTTGTCATTTACATTAAAAGTAAATTTTGGTGGTCTAATTCCGGTTTGACTAACAAAAAATATTTTTAATTTTTTATTTTTATATGATGGTGGTGAATGCATTAAAACAGCATCAGAAATAATATTATTTAATTGACTTGTTTTTATTTCTATACAAGCATTATCATATGCCTTAATAATTTCTGGCATTAATGTATTTATCTTTTTCTTAGTTACTGCAGATAAATAAACGATATTAGCATATGGAATAAATTGAAAATTATCTCTAATCTTTTTTTCCCATACTTCAATATCTTTATCGGCAACTAAATCCCATTTATTAACTGCTATGACAATAGATTTACCATTTTCTATTGCTAAGCCAGCTATATGTTTGTCATGTTCAACTATTCCTTCATCAGCATTTATGACAAGAACACATACATCACTGCGATCAATGGCTTTCATACTTCTTATTAAACTATATTTTTCGATACTTTCAAAGATTCGACCTTTTTTTCTCATTCCAGCAGTATCAATAACCATATATTCTTTTTGTTCATATTTAAATATTGTATCAACAGCGTCTCTGGTTGTTCCTGGAATATCACTTACAATTACTCTTTCTTCATTTAATAGGGCATTAATTAAACTACTCTTACCAACATTTGGACGCCCAATTAAACAAAATTTTAATAAATCATTATCTTCATTAATATTTTTAGGTAATTTATCAATGATGCCTTCAAGTAACTCACCAAAGCCAAAATTATGTTCAGCACTTATACCAATAATTTCTTCAAAACCAAGTTCATAATAATTATATATATTATCACGAACATTAGAATGATCTAATTTATTAACCGCGACAATAATTTTTTTACCACTTTTCTTTAACATATCGCGAATTTTATAATCTTCGATTGTTAATTCACTTTTACCATCAACAACAAAAACAATTACTTCTGATTCTTCAATAGCAATATCGGCTTGAATTTTAATTGCTTCATTTAAATTTTTGTTATCAATTTCAATTCCACCAGTATCAATCAAATAAAAAGAATAATCGCGATAATTAACGATTCCATATATCCGATCACGAGTAACTCCTGGAGTATCCAATGTTATAGCTTTTCTTTCACCTATAAGTCGATTAAATACTGTACTCTTACCAACATTGGGTTTGCCAATAATACAAACGGTTTTTTTCATAGTTACCTCTATTTTTTCTGATAATTTCCATAAAATTGACCATATTTTTTTTCAATTATTACATCATCATTACGCATATCAGCTTTAGTAACTGGATTAGTTACTTTACCATTATCTTCAGTTGAATAATATTTGTCATCGATCAATTTTTGGACCTTGATCGTTATTTTATCACAACTTGTGGTACTTGTGCCATCACTTTCGGATGTTTTACAAGTTGTGTTAAATATCCAAGTCGGATCACTTTGGTGATCTATAGCCCAACTAGCAGCAGCAGTCTCAATACTAACTATTTTTACTGTCAATGCTTTTTCTTTTTGTTTTTCATCCATATTTCCAAACATTGGAATAGTTAATACAATTAATAAACCAAGAATAGTTATTACAACAATAATTTCGATTAGAGTAAATGCTTTTCTATTCATGATTATTATCCCCATCTAAATCAGCAGTAATAATTTTATATATTTCTTCGCGACCTTTTTTATTAATGGCCGAAAATAAAACAAGTAGATCACTTTCTTCTAACTTTAAAGTCTCTTTAATTATTTTTACTTGTTTATCACAATTTTTACTATTTACTTTATCATATTTTGTTGCCACAACAGTAACAGGTAAACTAAAGTATTTTAAATAATTATACATTAGTTTATCGTCTTCACTTGGTCGATGACGAAAGTCAATCAACATGAATACTCTTATTAAGTATTCTCTATTTTTTAAATATTCTTCAATCATTAAACCAAATTTTTTTTGTTGTTGTTTATTTACACTGGCATAACCATAACCGGGAGCATCAACTAAGTAAAAATTTTTATTAACTAAATAGAAATTTAGAGTTTGAGTTTTTCCTGGTTTACCACTAGTACGAGCATAATTTTTACGATTTATGATAGTATTAATAAAACTACTTTTACCAACATTACTTCTACCTAATAATAGAAATTCACCTAAATCATCAACTGGATATTGACTAGTTCTAGTTGCTAAAACTTTTAATTCAACATTATCTATTTTCATTAGTACTCTCCTGATTATTCATCTTTGTATTTAACTAAAACTTCTCTTGGTTTTGAACCTTTTTGTGGACCTACTATTTGTTTTTCTTCTAATAGATCAATTATTCTTGCTGCTCGGTTAAAACCAATTCGATATTTTCTTTGTAATTTTGAAGCACTTACTTCACCGCTTCTAATAGCATAATCAACTATTTCTTCATATAATTCATCTTCATATTCTTCTTCAAAATTACTTGCCTTAACAGTTTCATTTAAAGCTTCAACATCAAACTTTGCTTCTCCATTAGTATTAACAAAATCTACTAACCTTTTTATTTCATCATCAGAAATATATGTTCCTTGAATTCTAACTGGAGAATTTTCACCCATTGGTAAGTATAGCATATCACCTTTACCTAATAGTTTTTCGGCACCTTGCATATCTAAAATAGTTCTTGAATCAATTCCACTACTAACAGCAAAAGATAATCTTGAAGGAATATTAGCTTTAACAATTCCAGTTACAACATCTGTTGAAGGTCTTTGAGTTGCAACAATTAAATGAATACCTGCAGCTCTAGCCATTTGGGTAATTCGCATAATTGAATCTTCTACTTCTCTTGCTGATACTAACATTAAATCAGCAAGTTCATCAATGATTGTAACAATATAAGGCATTTTAGCAATAACTTGATTAGGATGTTTTCTTTGTTCTTTTTCTAAGTATTCATTGTAACTAGCAATATTCTTACATTCATGTTCATTAAATATTGTATAACGATTTTCCATTTCTTCAACAATCTTTTTTA
>CAYOMH010000058.1:0-2972 GCA_964405055.1 uncultured Muribaculaceae bacterium
AACAAAATATTATTGTTTTTTTATTATATAAATTATCATTAACAAATTTTTCTAAGATATCAAAATTTGTAAAATTTTCGCTGATTTTTTCACATTTGTTTTTGGTATTTGTTTTATTTATAGTATTAATTTCAATAATTTTTGTTTCTTTAATTTCGTTTAGTTTAAAAATATTATTGTCTACATTCGTTTTTTTTAATTCATTATATTGTTTAATATCATTAATTAATTTTTCATAAGATAGCATTATTTGTGAGGAATTATATTTATATATTAGTGGATTATTCAATAATTCAACTAATGAAATTTTTGTTTCACTTTTTATTTCTTTATATGGGTAAATTGTTATTTTATCAATTATATCAAGTGATAACTGAGTCATTTCATCAAAATATCTAATTGAAGAAATTATATCGCCAAAAAACTCTACTCTTATTGGTTGTTCTTCTTCAATACCAAAAAAATCAATAATATATCCTCTAACAGCAAATTCACCAGTTGTTGTAACTAGTGAAGTTTGGTTATATCCATAATTAATTAAATTAGAAATAAATTCTTCTCGACTAAATTGATTATCTGTTTTTATAATTATTTTTTGATCTTTTATTGCTATTTTTGGTATACAATGCAAGTAACCCATTAGATTTGTAATTATTATACATCGTTCATTATTGTTGATTTTTCTGATTGCTTCTAATCTACCAATTCTTAATTCTGGTGATTCGGCAATTATTAATGAAGAAATTAAATCATCAGCTAAATACAAATATACTTTTTCACAATATAACTTAATTTTTTCATATACTTTATTAGCATCAAATGAATTGTTTACCAAAACTAATATATTTGAATCAGAAAATTTATAATTATCGGCAATAATCATTGCATATAAATCATCTGTTAAGCCTTCATAATATATTTTATTAAAATTTATTATATCTTTTATTATTTTCATAATATTCCTATTTACTATTTATAAATTTTTCTATTATTTCATTAAATATTGGTTGCATATTAACAATTATTTCTTGTTCCTTTTTAGAAAATTTTCCTAAAACATGATTAATTATATCAACTTTATCAACTTTTGAAATACCAATTTTTAATCTTTTAAAATCTATAGTATTTATTTCATCTATAATTGAGTTAATTCCATTATGTCCACCTGAAGTACTGTTTGTCTTTATTTTATATTTTCCAACCTCTAAATCAATATCATCATGAATTATTAACATATCACTATAATTAATTTTATAATATTTTAAAAATTTTTTTACAACTACACCAGATAAATTCATATATAGTTGCGGTTTTATAAATATTGTTTTGATGTTATCTATTTTAGTTTCATATACTAATGCATCATTATTCAATTGCCAACTTATTGACCCTAAATATCGATCTAAAACATCAAAACCAACATTATGTCTAGTGTTTTGATATTTTTTTTCAGGATTACCTAGGCCAATAATTATTTTCATTTTTTTAACCTCTCACATACAAAATTTTCTTTTACTAAATTTATTTCTTTTTTTTCTCCATTTACTGACACAATATATCTATTGTTTAAAACATCAACACTTTCAACAAACCCTTTTCCAAATTTTGTATCAATATTTTCGCCAACTGAAGGTAAGTTTTTTCGATTATCGGCATATAAATCATCTTCATATTGTAAACAACATAATAATCTTCCACAACAGCCATTTATTTTAGTTGGATTTAAGGCAATATTTTGATTTTTTGCCATATTGATTGTGATTGATTCTATACTATTATTTAAAACATTACAACACAAACATCGACCACATTGGCCAATACCACCAACTTCTTTTGCCTTATCTCTAACACCAATTTGTCGTAATTCTATTCTAGTATGATAAATAGATGCTAATTTTTTTACTAATTCACGAAAATCAATTCTTTCACTAGCAATAAAATTAAATAAAAGTTGTTTTTTATCAAATGTATATATAGCTTCAATAATATTCATATCTAATTTAAGTTCTTTTGCTATTTCCTTTGCATTTTTTAATGCTCGTTCAGACGCTAATATATTATCTGAATGTGTATTTTGATCCTTTGTGCTTGCTTTTCTTATTATTGGTTTTAAGTTATTAATATTTCCCTTTATTTCAATATTTATTTTTACTACCTTGCCATATTGATAGCCTTTTTCTGTATCAACAATAACATAATCGTCTAATTTAATATCATCAATATCACTAACAAAATTATATGCTTTACTATTTCTTTTAAATTCAATACCAAATACTTTACTCATATTTTTTCACCGCTTCTATTATAAAATTATCAAAAACTAATTCGTAATTTATATTATATGAACACCTAAATATTATCATATCAATTAAATTTAATATATTAATATTTTTTTTAATACTGTTTTTTCTTATTATATTAATTAACTCAATGTCAAAAATTTCTTCTTTACGATCATTAAATAACGAATAATAAAAATATTTTTTTATTATTTTTAATAAAACAAGGTATTTTTCTTTAATATCAATGATTTCTATCACTTCTTTTTTATAAATTAATAAATTACTGATATTTTTTTGAATAATGAAACCAATTATTTTTTTTGCAACATTATTATAAATTTTAAATTCTTCGGCAGTTAAATTTATATTTTCTAATAAATCGTTATCGTATATGAATTTATATATTTGACATCTACTAATAATTGTTGGCAGTATCATATTAATTTTTTCTGTTATAAAAATACCATAAATATTTTCTTCCGGTTCTTCTAAAGACTTTAATATTGAATTAGCTGATGACGCATTCATTTTTTCAGGCAATAAAATTATATATACTTTTTTATCTGCATAATCTGATTTTAATTGAAAAAAATTAAGTAAATTTTGAATTGCTTCTTTTTTAATTATTTCATCTCCTGGTTGAATTAATTTTATTGCTGGAAAATTATTTTCATCAATTAATCGATTATT
>CAYOMH010000059.1:0-2883 GCA_964405055.1 uncultured Muribaculaceae bacterium
AGATGTAATGTATCCGAACGATAAAAGACCAAAAGAAAACCATGGATATAATACAGAATATAAAGGATAAAAGTAGATACCTTTTCAGATACCATGAGCAAGATATAAAGATGGATGCAATAATCCATCTTTTTTATGTTATAATTTTTTTAAGGATGGTGTAGTAATGCCAAATGATTCTTTAGCTGATACAAATGTTGAATTTGTAAGGTTATTAAAAGAAAAAAAGTATGATGAACTAATTGAAAATAATATTGAATTACATATAGATGAAAGTGATTCGGCAAAAGATTTAATTAAATACTTATTTTCAGATGAAAATATATTATATTATTTATATAGAGAAGGTTATTCCTTTGATGAGGTAACAAAAAATCAAATCAGTAATTTTATAATAAAAAATCATATTGATGATGAAAATGTTTTTAGAATTTTTATAAGTGGTTTTTTTACTACCAAAGAAGAGTTAGAAGCATTAATTAGTGATAATAGAGAATTGTTTAAAAGATATATAGAAAATAATCAAAATAATTGTTTGTATGGTTTGTTTAAATTTGAATCATTTATAGATATTCTTCTAAAAGAAAAATATGTTAATTTAATAAAAAGAGTTGATGAATATAGTCTAAATAATTTAAAAAAACTTGCACCATTAATTGATGATGGATTACAACTATCATATAATGAAGGAAGTGATAGATTAGCAATTTTTCTATTTGAAAATCAAGAACAATTTACATCAAATGAATTTTGCAAATTATTAACTATTTTACTTGAAAAAAAAATTTATGATAGAGAAGAAAAAGGAGTAAGTAATTTTGAATTGCTTATTGAAAATAATGTTGAAGATTTAGTATTAAAAGTTACTGAAACAGGGATAACTCCAAAATGTTTAATTGAATCAAAAATTTTTAGAGATTATTGTATAAAGAATAATAGGTTTGATTTAGCAATAAAATGTGTTGTACCAAACGACTTATTCCAAAACGATGAATTGATGGATAAGTATTGTTCAGAATTAAAAATTGATAAGCAGGAGCTTTATAAAAGAGGAAAATGGATATTACTATATTATGAAAAAAACAATAATATTTTTAATACTATTTTAGGTACTTCATTAAGTGATAATATGTTTAAAATAAAAAAAGAACATTATGAAAGATTTATTAATGATGTTGAATTACAAATGCAAATTTCAAAATTAAATGATAAAGAAATATTATTTTTAGGAAGAACTTTAGAAAACATGGATTACCGTGATTATGAAATTTCATCATTAATATCAAGTATAATAGTAAATATAAATCATTATAGAGAATTAATTGATTCTATGGATATTAATAATATCACTAACGAAGAAATAATTGAGATAGTAAAAGTTATTCAGTTACCTAATAATGAATTTCAAATAAAAAATATTGAATCATTACAAGATTATAATCAAAGAAAAGTTGATTCGTTAAATTTAAGTATTGAAAATAATGATTTAATAAAAAGTAAAGATAAATTATTAAAATATTTATTTAATATTAGCGTGAATGAAGCTAAATATATTGATTATAAATATTGTCATAATAATGATGATGAAGAAGTTTTAGATAGATTGGCAAATAGTGAATTACCAAAGGAAATTTACTATTATTTATATATAATTAATATGATTATAAAATGCAAAGACGTTTCTTCTTTAAAGGAAATATACAACCAATATCATGATCAATTATATGACGAAGTTATTCCATTCGAAGTTTTTTTAAGAGCACAATATTCAAAACTATATTCAGATTCACTTTATAAAATTGATGAAAGAAATCAGGTATATGGTCCAAAAGATAGTTATTTTGAGCAAGCAGAATTTCATGATAATACTATTAAAGTATGCATTCCTCGTGAAAATTTTAGATTTTTTGTTCACTGTGTTGGCTCATGTTCATTAGCTTCAGAAGTTATCGATAAAAATTATAAAAATGATTGGATGGATCGTCAGCAATTACAAAACCATTTTGTTGCTTGTAGTTATGTTAACGAAAGAGGAATATATTCAATTAGATCGGAAGGAAGTATTATATTAGGATTTGATAATTTAAAAGGAGGATCAATTTGTGGAATGGGCAACGCTGATATTGACTCAATAGGGCCATATGCAAATTCATATGCTGGTTCAAGGAAACTTCAAGAATGTAATGGCAGTAGGGCTCGTTATTTTGTTCCTTCAGAAATATTACAAACAATTAATAATAGGTATAACGAAATTGTTGTAGAAAGAAGAAGTACAAAAAAAAATGAAGATTATCCAATTAAAAGGAAACCAGATTATATAATAATGATGGCTGAATCTTCGGATCCAATAAATTTTAATTATTTAGATTCAATTTATCAAAACCAATTATCTTTTATAAGTGATGAAGATAGAAATATAATAGCCGGAATAGGAAATAGTAGAGAATTAAAACAATTTCTTATTAAATATAAAGATATAATTAAGCGATTTGCTGAAATTAATGGAATAAAATTAAATGATTTAGCAAATCAATATGTAGAATCAATAATGAAGGCAAAATACTATGAAGATTGTTTAAAAGCTGCATCAGAGTTTGATATTCCGCTTATAATTGTAGATAAAAAATACTATTTTAATAGAATGCTTTATGCAAGTGACTCTTTATCTGAAGAGCAAAAAGAAATAATATCATCAGCCTTTGATAGAGGGAATTACGATTTAAAAAAGAAATTATTCAACGGATTGGCAAAAGGTCAAGATATATTACAAATGTTACAACCTAACACAGAAAAAATCAGCATAACGATTTAAGAAGGTTTTATTCTTATTTTTTATGGTAAAATAATATTAGGAGTGATACTTTATGAACATTAATATATTAC
>CAYOMH010000060.1:0-2864 GCA_964405055.1 uncultured Muribaculaceae bacterium
GCATAAACACTTAAATTACCACCTTTTGAGTGACCAGTAATAATAAATTTACCTGGATATTTAATTAACATATTATTTAAATATTTTTTGGCACTTTTTTGAGATGGTGTTTCTTTTAAATAAAAAGTATTAAAATCTTCTTTAAAACCCACCACTGAACGATCAGTGCCACGGTATGCCACAATATGAAAATATTTATTTAAATGAAATGTTACTGAAGCATATTGTTTTTCATTGGAAATATTTTCATCTTCTAAGTAATCGCTTACATAAATATTACTAAATCTCTTACTGTTATTTATTTCTTCAATTAATGGTTCAATTGAAGTTAATAATGATATTTTTTTAAAATAGGTTGGACGTTTTTTTAAGACACTATTTAATAAATCATTAAGTAAATAAGTATGCTTAAATAATTCATCATATTTTAGATAAGCTAAAATAGAAAAAATTGCTAAATCAATTTCATTTAAATCAAATTCATTAAATTGTTTTTGACCATGTTGTTTTAAATATTCGATTAAATTCATCTTCTAAACAGCTCCTATTATATTTTACCATATCAAAAATATAATTATGTAAACAGCCTATAAACTTGACATTTATTTTAAATTATTAAAAAAATAAAATAATTTTTAATATTATTTCATTTAAATACAACTAATTATTTTTTAAATTTAATATTGTTAAACTTTCAACATGATATGTATAAGGAAACATATCAAATAAAACTACATCTTGAATTTGATAATTACTTAGTAATTTTATATCTCGAGCTAGAGTAACTGGATCACAAGAAACATAAAATATTTTTTCTGGTAAAATACTATTAATATTTTTTATTCCTTCCGTATTTAAACCACTTCTGGGTGGATCAACTATTAAAATATTTATTTTATCATTAATGTCTTTAATAGCTTTGGAAGCATCATTTAAAATAAATAGCATATTTGATATATTATTTATTTTTTGATTTAATAGTGCATCTTTAATATTGCTTGGATTATTATCAACGCCATATATTTTTTTAGCTTTTGAAGCTAAAGGTATTGATAATGAACCAACTCCACAATATAAGTCAATAATTATATCATTTTCATTGATATGATCTTTTATT
This sequence comes from uncultured Muribaculaceae bacterium, assembly GCA_964405055.1. Taxonomy (GTDB): domain Bacteria; phylum Bacillota_I; class Bacilli_A; order RF39; family UBA660; genus JAAZHN01. The sequence goes on from CAYOMH010000060.1 coordinate 1,118, forward strand.
AAGTCTTGAAGCTTACCATTAATTTCATTATTAACTTGGAAGAATGAATCAATTGAAACATTATAAAATATTCCATTAATATTTTCCATAAAATGATCAACACCATAGATTATTTGTTCATTTTGTTTAATTCCAACCACTAAATATTTAGATAAATCTTTAATATTTAGTTTATCTTCTGATTCAATTTTAATTAACAATTCATCATTATAATTAGCTCTAATCGTAATAATACCATTCTTAATATTTAATTCAGGTAAATAATTTATGAAATCATTAATCGATTTTTTAACATTAAGACAACCATCAATTTCAATAAGAGTATTACTACCTAATTCATAATAACCAATTACACCATCAATTATTTTTAAACTTACTTTATTCCGATAAGCATCTGAACTTGGAATAATTCTAATTGATTGACTATACTGATTATTACGATATAAAATATCCTTAACTTTATCTTGTTTATATAATAAAGTATCTTCATAACGAATTGTTCGAAAATGGCAACCGCCACATTTGAAAAAATATGGACATTTGCTTTCAACTCGCTTAATACTTGGTCTGACTATTTCAATAATTTCACCTTGACAATAGGTTTTATAATCTTTAGTAATATTGATAATTAATTCGTCATCGATTACACTTTTAGGCACAAAAACTAACTTGTTATATTCATCATAACCAATTCCTGAACCAAAATTATCATATTTTACTATTTTAACTCTCATTAGTTACCAACTACTTTTAAATATATTTTTTTACCTTTTTGAATTATTAGGTAATCATCATTTAAATGTGATTCATCAATAATTAAATCAAAATTAGTAATTTTTTCTTGATTAATACTTAAACCATTTTGTTCAATTAAACGTCGACCTTCAGACTTAGATGAAACTAATTTGGTCATTATTAATAAATCAATAACATTAATCCCATTTTTAAATATTGATTTATCAATATTTATACTTGGCATATTTTCACTATTACCACCTTGTAAAAATATTTCTTTACTTGTTGATGCAGCTAAAGTTGCTTCTTCTTCGCCATGAACAAATTTAGTGACTTCAAAAGCTAAAGCGCGTGATGCTTCTCTTAATTCTGGTTTTTCTTTTAATGATACTTCTAAAGCATCGATTTTTTCTTTATTTAAGAAGGTAAATCTTTTTAAATAATCAATTACTTCATCATCGGTAATATTAAAGAAAAACTGATAAAAATCATAAACTGATGTTTTTTCCTCACTTAACCAAACGCTTTCTCCAGTACTTGTTTTTCCAAATTTAGTTCCATCTTTTTTTAAAACTAATGGCATCGTAAAAGCATAAGCTGACCCACCATTTTTTTTCCTAATTAATTCAATTCCGGCAGTAATATTACCCCATTGATCTTGACCAGCTACTTGCATGGTACAATTTTTATTTTCATATAACCATAAGAAATCAGCCGCTTGCATTATCATATATGAAAACTCAGTATAAGTAATACCTTCTTCCATTCTTCTTTTAACAATATCTTTATTAAGCATATAACCAATTGGAAAATATTTACCATAATCACGAAGATAATCAATAAATGGAATATCTTTTAACCAATCATAATTATTCACAACTTCTAAACCAAAAATTTTTTTTAATTGATTTCCTAACGAACTACAATTACTTAGTACTTCTTCTTTTGTAATCATTGGTCGTTCCGCATCAGGTTTTGGATCACCAATTAAACCTGTTGCTCCACCAATTAA
>CAYOMH010000061.1:0-2720 GCA_964405055.1 uncultured Muribaculaceae bacterium
ATTCATTTTTATAATTTCCTTTCTAATTTAATTTTATGACATTAATTTTTTTTTGTCAATCATTGTCTATTGTGTTTACGTACTTTTCTAGCATGTTTCTTATTTAAACCAATTTTATTGTAAAATATTTTTAAATAATTTTGTTTATCAGTGCGATCATTTAATGGTGGTAAATTAAAATATACCTTTAAATGACCTTCTGTTTGAAATGTTGCAAGTTCATTAATAGTTAAAAAACTTTTATTTAAAATTATTTTTTTATTTAAAAATAACTCATTAATATTTGTAGTTCGATTTAATTTACCAATCTTAATAATACTTGGTTCTAATAAATAAAAGATATCAGTACAATAAATACCTACATTACTATCATTAATATCCACAAAAATAATATCATAATTACTATTTTTATTTATTTCATTAATAAAATTTTCTTCTTTAATACTTAAAAAAGAATTATCTTTAGCATAATTAGTAAAATCATCACGATTAATTTCAACAGCCAAAACATTATAAAATTTTTCTAAATATTTTTTTGACATATAAATTAGTGATGTTGATCCAGCTTCTTTTGTAAGATTTTTAAAACCAATAACTCTAGTTCCACCAACTTTGATTTGATTTGTAGTTTTTGAATCTAATTCATGATAATGAGCGACATCTTTATAAGTGTTTGGTTTATTCATTAATTCAATTACTTTAGCGTTGCTTGTCGCAAAATTATAAAAGCCAAATTGAACCATTTTTGAAATTACATTGGTATCACTTACATCATTAATTACAAAAATTAATTTATTGCTATCAATATTTGTTGCTAATCTTTGTAGAGCTTCGGTATTTGTAATATCTTTTATTGCTGATATATCAATAATTAAAAATAAAAAAGTATAGTTACTAAAGGTAGTAACTATATCATCAATAGAAAAAGTTCCAAATAACTGTTTTTCAGTTGGAATATCTAATGTTTTTAATTGATCCATTAAATTATTTGCAATAATAATATTCATATTTCATTACCTATCCATTAGTACATTGTAAGCCACTTACATCATAATTACCGTTGTTGTATATTTGTTTAGTTTCACCACTAACTCTAAATGTTGATAAATCACCTAAAATTGGTAAATCAAATTTAAAGAATACGGTAACTTGATAGTAATTACGATTAAAAGTGTCACCAGATATACAAGTTTTTTTGACACAATATATTCCCCGATTACTAGTAAATGAACCATCACCTAACATTGCAACCATTACTTCATTTTCACCAACATCTGGACACAAACCATTAACGGTATGATTAACTCCAGATAAGTATGATTGAATTGATCTTTCTGCTTCAGGTGTTAATCCTTCACTTCTTTCAATTATTGACACTATTTCATTTTTTACTTTAAAAGCACGAGAATAATTTACTGATAGAGCAAGATAACCAGTAAATAACAAAATAAAGATTATAGCTATTTGAAATAACCAAGCTCCACCAATTGACTCTCGCATTTAAATCATTCCCTTAATATAAGTTATTTGTTTATTATTGATTACAAGGACATTCTATTGTTTCAACTTCTCCAACTTCATTACCACTTTGATCATATGCTTGATATCTGCATTCAGATATATTACCATTACATTCACCACAACTTAAAACATTAGCACATTTTGTACTTCGAGTAATATTTCCTTGTAATTGTGGCCATACAAAAATGGCTAAAAATGCGGCAATTGCGGCAATAGCTACAACAGTAATAACTGTCATGTTTAATTCGCCAGCTGCTTCTTTCATTTTTCTCCTCCTCTACTATAAATTAATAATATATTATTTATTAATAATTAGCAATATTTTGTTTGAAAATTTACATTTTCATAACATTTAATATCGCTATTACTAATAACACCATAACACCAAAACCTGTAACTGATAACATGACCATAGTCTTTTTTTCCATCTTTTCAAGACGATTTTTATACTTTGTTTCTCTAGCTTTTGCTTGTAATGACGAAATTGTTCGAGAAAAAGTTAGTAATTGATCTTGTTTATTTTCTTGAGCGCCAAGACTTAATCGATATAATAATCTCATCATTCGCATAGAATCTCTAACAGGATAAGTTCTAGCAAACTCCATGTAAGGTTCAACAGTTGAATCCCCAGCATTAATATCACGAACTAGTTTTTCTAATCCTTTTTTAAATATTGGTGGGGCTTCAGAAATTGATTTACCTAAAGCAACCGGAACGGTGTAATGTTGAACAAGAATTTCTATATTTTTTAAATAATAAGGTAACATTGTATCATATTCATGCAAACGGCTTTTATAAAAACGTTTCAATGATGAATATGAAGATTTAAATATTAAATATGCAATTATTACTCCCAATAATATGGTTATGTAACTTAAATCAGAAATCATTATAAACATTAAGGCTCCAAATGTTATTGCTGCTGTTTGAACTCTTTTTCCAAATAAAACATCAACATCTACTTCATCACCATATTTTGCTCTTACATAAAAATCATAATCTGATTCTTTTAATTTGTTGAATATTTCTTTGTTATCACTAAAAAACGTTTGTTTATCTACCTTGCCATTAACAATTAAAATTATAAATATAATTACGGCAAGAACAATAATTTCAATGTACATTCCACCAATCATCTTATTCAGCTCCTACATCTTCATTATAATACTTTTCGCCACCTAGTAAAAAGTATGTATTAA
>CAYOMH010000062.1:0-2709 GCA_964405055.1 uncultured Muribaculaceae bacterium
GGCATGACAAATATTACGGCCGCATCTATCTCAATGGAAAAAAATCGTTTTTGGGTATTAAAAAGTTTACCAATTAAACCAATTAAGATAATTTATGCTAAAGTATTATTTAGTGTATTAGTAGTTTTACCAATCACAATAGTATCATTAATAATCTTTAAATTTTCTTTAAATATATTACCAATTGATATTATTTTATTACTAATTTTAACCGTGATTTATTCATTTGTTGTCGCAATGTTTGGCATTTTAGTTAATTTAAAATATCCTAAATTAAATGTCTTAAATGATCAGGTAATTGTAAAACAAAGTGCTAGTTCGACTATTACGGTATTATTACCTATGATGGTTTATGGAATTGTTGTTGGAATATTTGCTGATAAAATAATTGCCTTAGATTTTAAATTAGTATGTAGTATTTTAATCTTAATATTTATTATTTTAGGTATAATTTTAAAATATTTATTGAATACATGGGGAGCAAAAAGATTTCAAAAAATATATTAATATCTTTAATTTAATAAAAACAAAAATAATTAAAAAATGGTATTGAATTTTTATTAACAAAGTGGTATTTTTAAGACAATAAGAAAGTAGGAAAAAATGAAAAAATTACCAGCATTAATTATTTTACTATTAATTTTTGCAACATTGAATGTTAGGGCATCTGAAGCATTTACGGGTGAATTTACAAAGATCAGTACAACTAATCAAATAACTATTAAGTCAGTTAGACCAAGAGATTGCGATGAAGCACAGTTTATGATTACATCTGTGTTAGAAGAATATATAGATCAAGAAAATCATCGTTTATATGCTAGTTGTAATTATGTTGAAGGCTCTACACCTTCAGTCGAAGAAATTGCAGTTGGTGTTTATGCAATAGATAATTCATATTCTCAAGAACATGTTTTATTAGTAACTTATGAAGAACCTGATACAAATAAAATAACTTTAGTAAATAGTGAAATTAATAAATTAAAACAATTAACTGAAGAAGAAACATGGGAACCAAAAAATGGTTATTTACTAAGTGATTTATATTTAATAAATTATATGAAAACAAATAACAAAATTGAATTTTATGAACCTGGAGCTGCTACTTCAGCATTTAACTTTTCTAAAGAAATAATTAATTTAACTAATGGTGGTAATATTAAATATAAAGTTAATGTTGCAGCCGGCAATGATTTTTCAACTGGTTTATTTCAATATGCATTGGGTCGAGTAACTATTTTATATAATAATGTTGCTTACAAGGCAATTAACACCGGGGTAACCGAATTAAATATTATTTATGCAGATAAAAATGCAACTGATTTTGTAAAGTCAGCTCAAGATAGAATAAATGATTATTTAGGATCAAATGAAGTAAGTATTACTTCGGGTGGAACTTTAGCTAGTTTATCATATGAAGAATGCACTGATATTATGCCATATGGACCCGAAGGTTGTGTTAATTATCGAACAATAACATATAATGATGAAAGTTTGTTTGATCCTGACAAATTATTCTCAGAAAACTATTATAATTTATCAATAGGCGGTAAAACTTATCGCTTTGTTATATATAAAGGAGAAGCTGAAGATTTAACTTATCCTACTTATCTAGGTTCTGATTTATTAACTACAATTAGAATTACTAGTAATGATTCAGCAATTCCGCTTGATACATCACTAACTGTAAGCGATGCCAATAGTGAAAGACTAAATCAAATACTTGGTTCAGATCAATATACAGCTTTTGATATTTCCCTTTATTCAAATTTTAAAAACACTAAAATAGAAAGAACTGATTCTGGAAATTTTATGGTTAGAATCCCAGTTCCAACTAGTTTAAATAATAAAAATATTACTGTTTATTATTTAAATAGTAATGATGAAAAAGAAGAACATACAACAACAGTAAGTGATGGTTATGCTTCTTTTGAAACAAACCACTTTAGTACCTATATTCTTGCTGAAAAGGAATTAACTGCTAATCCTAATACTAATGATAATATTTATCAATATGTTTTTATAGGCTTAATTAGTTTAATAAGTATTACAGTCTTATCTGTTAATAATAAAAAACTACTAATAAGGAGATAGTATGGAAAATATCAAAATATATTTTTTAGCTCTAGTTTTTTTTACAATCATTGATTACATTTGGTTAGCTTTTATATCAAGAAAAATGTATCAAAAAGAAATAGGCCATTTACTAGCTAAAAAAGCAAACTATTTAGCTGCAATAATTTTTTATTTAATATATTTAATAGCATTATTATATTTTGTCATTGATCCAGCAATAAATCAAAAAAATCTTGGTTTATTAATTGAATCTGCATCTATATTTGGTTTTATTACTTATGCTACTTACGATTTAACTAATTTAGCAAGTTTAAAATCTTGGCCAATAAAAATAACTATTATCGATATTTTATGGGGAACATTTATTTCTCTTAGTGTATCGTATTTAACATATCAAGCATATTTTTTATTGTTTAATTAAAAAGATAATTTGAAACAAATTATCTTTTTTCTGTCTTAATTAACTTGGCGTGCATAACAATTCTTTTAGTATTATTATAACAAGTAGATAAGGTAATGATTTTATCATTCTCATTAACATTTGTTTTAAAGTCATATATACTTCTTTTAATTAACATATCAGCAAAATATTTAAATTCCGTATCACTACTAAAATCTATTTTTAAATAGTCATTT
>CAYOMH010000063.1:0-2494 GCA_964405055.1 uncultured Muribaculaceae bacterium
CAACTATTAGTGAATTAAATATATATACCATAAAAAAAGATCAATTGACTCAAGAAGAATGAGTTAATTGATCTTCTTTTTTAGCTTGACTATTTATCATTCTTCCGGTATTTAATAATAAAGTAACCATTTCAAGATGATAATTATATGATTTTTGTTGGGAATCTAATTCCAAACTTACTTTTGGCGTAATTTTTTTTTGATAACGCAAATAGTTTTGCATATATTCAACAAAGTTTGGTTGGTTTTTTGCTAGACATTCTAGTCTCTTTTCAAAACCAATACTGCCATCCATAATATTTTCAACTACTTCATTAGCGATTGTAGCTAATGTATCATAACCACCAATTTTTTCTTCACCTAATAGAAGACTAATATGAAGTGGATATAATCCAAATTCATCAGTTTTAGCATCCAACGGATCAAGATTTAAACTAGTAATAACCGTTAGATTATTATTTAATACTGCTGTATTTACTATTACTCCTTCTCTTATTTTATGACTTGGATTAATATTAAATAAAGTACTAATCATTCCGATTTCATAAATATTTTTAGTGTCAATAATTTTCATAATTAGTTTTCTCCTTTTTTGGCTGAAAATACTAAACTGTGTTTTTCAGCTCTTATTAATGAATCAAGTGTTTCATTGTATTGATGAGCATATAATGAAAGTTGATCACTTATTTCTTTTGTTATTACTTTTTTATATTGCAAAAAATAAGCTATACATCTTTCAATATTTGGTCTTGATTTTTCAAAAGCAATTAATTTTTCGGTAAATCCATCTTGTGGAAATCCAAAATTTAAAACAACATTAACTGGCAATTTTATTGTTCCACTATAACTAATAATATGCGCATCACAATGCATTAAGGCAATATTAATTGGGTATACTCCCATTCCATTTCTAGGTTTAACTATTGATGTTGGGCATAATCTGGTTTTAACTTTATATTCTTGACCAATATTCGCTCCATTAGCTATAATTTCTTTCGCTTGAATTTCATTTTCATTTAAACTAAATAAGGTGCTAATCATCCCTATTTCATATAAATGACTTGTATCAGTAATTGTCATTTTTAATCCCCCCGAACTAATTATTAATTACTATGTTTGACAATGAATAATTTTGTATCTTTTTTAATTATATTTATAATGGCTTTAGTATCATATTCTAAGTCTTCGGTATAACTCCAACTTAATGATACTTTATAACCTTCGTATTCTTCTTGATTTAACTTAAAACTTTCACTTACTATTTCATCAACATTTACTTGATCAACAACTGGTAACTGCTGATGACGACTGTTATTAGTGTTATCAATAACATACTTGTAAATAGTATTTTGAACATTTAATTTAAAGTTTTCTTTAATACTAGGATCAACATATTCTAAACATGGAGTATCGTTAGCGTTTATTTTATTATCAATTGTATACAAATCAATAATATATAATTTTGCTAATAAAGAGGCATATTTTTCGTAATTGATACTACTATCTTTAAGTACTATAGCTAGTTCATTAAACTCCTGAACCATTAACTCCGAATCACGATCATCCAGGGAATAATCAAACTTATCAATTCGTTTGTTGACCTTATAATCGTTGATTTCAACTTTCGGTTCAAGAATAGTTTTAATCAAATAACTAGAGCTAAGTAATACTAATACTAAAATTAAAAAAAATGTTATTTTTTTACTAGTCACAATACCAACTCCACGAAACAGATTATACAAGGTTATTGCCTAAATTGCAAGTCTAACTAAAATTGACTTTTATTTAAAAAAAATCTATACTTAACTATAGAGGTATATGATGAAATTTATTGCAAATATTAAAGAAAAAGATTATCAAGAATATTGTAAAAAATCGAAATATTCTACTTTTTTACAATCATATGAATGGGGACAATTTTGTGGAAAAAATAAAAACTTAAAACCATATTATGTTGGCTTATTAGATGATAATAATAAAATTGTTGCATCTACCCTATTATTAAAAAAAGAATTACCTTTTAAAAAATGTTATTTTTATGCCCCAAGAGGCTTTAATTTTGATCTTAATAATCAAGAATTATTAAATACTTTTACTATTGAAATAAAAAAATTTATGAAAACACAAAAAGCCGTTTATCTTACTGTTGATCCAGAAATTATGTATCAAGAAGTAGATAATAATGCTAAAGTAATAGCAAATGGTAAAAATAATTATCCTCTGCATAATTCATTATTAAATTTAGGATATCAACATCATGGCTTTAATTTATTATATGAAAATAATCAACCAAGATATACTTTTATTATTGATTTAACACCAAGTATCAACGACATTGAAGCAAAAATGAATAAATCATTTTTAAGAAATGTCGAAAAAAGTAAAAATTTAGGAGTAGAATTCATTGTTGGTAATGAAAGTGATTTAAAAACTTTTAATGAAATATATAATAGTACTAAAGAACGAGATAATTTTATTGGCTATAACGAAGACT
>CAYOMH010000064.1:0-2478 GCA_964405055.1 uncultured Muribaculaceae bacterium
GTCGTTCCGCATCAGGTTTTGGATCACCAATTAAACCTGTTGCTCCACCAATTAAAATAATTGGTTTATGGCCAAATTTTTGTAAACGATTACATATTAAGAATGAGGCTAAATGCCCAATATGAAGACTATCTCCCGTTGGATCAGTACCAATATAAAAAGTTAATTTTTCATTATTAAGTTTATTAATTAAATCTGGACTACTAAAATCTTTAATTAATCCTCGCCATAATAATTCTTCATATAACGTCATAAGTCACATTCTTTCTTTTAATAAATTTCTATAATCATTTTATCATATTTTTTACTAAAAAGGTGAATTAAAGCATATTAAAAAAGCAACAAAGTTGCTTTTTAAAATAATAATTATATTTTATTAAATATTTTTTTCTTGTTTACTATTAAATAACCAATTCCCGAAACTAATATTGCGATTACACTAACTCCAACTATTCCAGTTGCTGGATTTGGTATTGGTCCATCAGTACTTGAACTTGATGTATTATTTCCATAACTTGAAGATGAACTAACCGGATCTGGTTCACTTGGATTTGCTAATTTATTTGCTATGAAAGCAGCTGCTTGAGCATCTTTTGTTTGCACCTCAATTGTTGTTGGCACATAAGTAAACATACCAGTTGACAATGTTACATTATTAAACGATGCATTACTTAAATTTAATGATGTTAGAGCACTACAACCATAAAACATATTTCTTATATCTGTTACATTACTAGTGTCAAAAGAAATTAAATTTAATGTGGTTAGTGATTCACAAAAAAGAAACATTCCATACATATTGGTTACATTGCCTGTATTAAAGTTACTTAAATCTAATGTTGATAAGTTTTCACAACCATAAAACATATTTCTCATATTTATTACATTGCTTGTATTAAAATTGCTAATATTAATTGTTGTTAACGAATCACAATTAGCAAATATTTGTAACATATCTGTTACGTTATTTGTATTAAAACTACTGACGTTTAATGAAGTTAACGATTCACAACCATAAAACATATTGGACATACTAGTAACATTACTAGTATCAAAATTACTTAAATTTAATGAGGTTAATGATTTAGAATCAGCAAACATAAAAACCATACTTGTTACTTTACTTGTATCAAAATTGCTTATATTTAATGTTGTGAGAACATCGCAACCAAAAAACATAGCATCCATACGTATAACATTACTAGTATCAAATGAACTTAAATCTAGTGTGATTAAAGATTCACAATTATTAAACATACCAAACATAGAAGTTACATTAGATGTATCAAGTAAATTTAAACCACTAATACTTACTAATTTTTTAAAACCGTTAAACAAATAAGAACTATCAACGTTGGCTAAAATTGTACCGTTAACTTGAATATATAAATCATATGTATCGGTTCCAGCACCATCATCAATTATATATGCCATTACTGTTGAATCTTGATCTTCTGATACGTCCCATGATGTTGCGCCATTTGGTACATTAATTGTATTTTGAAATGTTACACTGGTTATACTTCCAGCATATTCCCAAAACTTTTCAGTTGAAGTCTGACTTTCCTTTTTTATTAATGTATTAGCAGCAGCATTAACTCCTTTCGGTAATATTAATAATAATGCGATTGAAAGTACAACAATGATTTTTTTCATTTATGTCCACCTTTTCTATGATACAAATATAACACATTTAATTTTAAAATTAAAGAAGAAAAAAACAATCAATTTAGATAGTTATCTAATAAATTAAACAGCTCTATTGCACTAGTAGTTTTCATTATTTCATTCTTTATTTCTTTACTATTTGGTAGTGCTTTAATGTACCATAATGCATGATTTCTAATTTCTAGTAAAGCTATTTTTTCATTTTATTTCAAGATTAAAAAAATAAAAAAGCAACAAAGTTGCTTTTAATTTATCAATGGCGCCTCAAACAGGACTCGGACCTGTGACCTGACGGTTAACAGCCGTATGCTCTACCAACTGAGCTATTGAGGCATCAATTGCTAATTAATTATATAAAATCATCTTAGCAATGTCAACCTAAATTAATCTTTTTATATCTTATTAAATATCTTTTTACGATTTATAACAAAATATATTGCACTTATTAATAATACTACTATTGAACTTATTCCAACTATTCCAGTTGCTGGATTTGGTATTGGACCATTGATGCTTGAACTTGAAGTATTATTTTCTGTGCTTGAACTTGATGATGAACTTACTGGATCTGGTGCAGTTGGATTTGCTATTTTATTAGCTATGAAAGCTGCAGCAGCTGCATCTTTTGTTTGCACCTCAATTGTTGTTGGCACATAAGTAAACATACCAGTTGACAATGTTACATTATTAAACGATGCATTACTTAAATTTAATGATGTTAGAGCACTACAACCATAAAACATATTTCTTATATCTGTTACATTACTTGTATCAAAATTGCTTAAGTCTAAAGCTGTTAGGCCTTTACAA
>CAYOMH010000065.1:0-2470 GCA_964405055.1 uncultured Muribaculaceae bacterium
CGGCCAATCAAATAATTTATACTGGTCCAGGTAAAACAGAATATGAGTTAGCATCAGCAGTTAAAAATAAAATAAGATTAATAAATGTCGAATCAATAGTTGAAGCAATCAGAATTAATGAATTAGCCAAAAAATATAAAATAAAAAAAGTTGGAATTTTAATTCGAATTAATTTAAATTATTGTATTTTGGATGCTCAAGAATTTATGTCAGGGCAATCAACTAAAATGGGTATTGATGAAGATCAAGTTGAAGAAGCTATAAAGCAAATTAAAGCACTTGATAGAATTAAAATTGAAGGTGTTCATGTTTTTGCAGCTGGTGGGGTATTAAATTATCAAAATTTAATTAAATCAGTTGAATATATTTTTAATTTAGTTAAAAAATTAGAAGCAAATAATACTAAAATCAATATTATTGATGTTGGTGGTGGGCTTGGTATTGATTATTCCAATCAAAATCAAACATTTGCGGTTGATAAATATTTTTCTGAATTATCAAAATTAATCACTGAATATAATTTTAATGATAAAAAAATAATTATGGAATTGGGAACTTATATAGTAGGTAATGCTGGTTATTACACCGCTAAAATAATTGATATTAAAGAAGTAAAAGGGAAAAAACACATTATTATTGCTGGTGGAGTTAATCATATGGGATTACCATTAGAAATGCGTAGAAAACACCCAGTTCATATTATTTCCTGTGCTAATAAAAAATATTATTCTAATCAACCAAAAGTAATTAATGAATTAGCTGATATTAGTGGTCCACTTTGTATGGTTAGTGACAAATTATCCTGGGATGATCATATCGATGAAGCAAACATTGGTGATATAGTTTTATATCGTCAAGCCGGAGCTTATTGTTATGAAGAAGGAATGCATAGTTTTTTAAGTCATCCTAAACCTTCAATTCATTTTATAAATAAATAATAAGGAGGAATTATTATGGAACAACCAGCTAGTATTGTTTTTGAAAAAGCAAAAGCAAAAGATATTAAAGGAATGGCGGAAATTGAAAAGCAATTTTTTGAATCATATGAAAAAGCATTTGATGAAGAATCATTGACCAAATGGTTTTTACATAATCCTGATATGTTTTATGTTGTTAAAAATGAACTTGATGAATTACTGGCTTTTGCAATTATGGCACCAGTAACTCAAGGTTTATATGAAAAATTAAGAGCTGGTCAAGAAAGTGATATGTATGATTTTAAAGAAGAAGATGTAATTAAAACTTTTGAATCAGATTATTTTTATTTAGCTGATATTTGTATTAGAAATCAAGAAAATTTAAGTAATTATTTTAAAGTAGCCACTGTATTGATTGGTGAGTTAATAAAACTAATGTATTTAAATGCTAAATATATTATGACAACTCCAGTAACTGAAAAAGGTTTACGAATCTCAAAAACTATTGGTTTTGTTCCTGTTGCTTATGACGAAGTTAATGGTAAAAAATATCCGATTTGTGAAATAGTTGTTACTGAAGAAAAATATCTACAATATAAAGCATTAGTTGAACGCGGCACTAAATACGGTAAGTAGTTAATAAAGTGAGGTGTTTATTGTGAATTTAGGATTAGTACTAACAATAATAAGCCTAATATATATTATTTTAATTGCGATTATATATTTTAGTAAAGAACGATTATCTTTATTAGAAAATAAAATTTATGGCCTAATAATAATATTTACAATTCTAGGCTTTGTTGTAAATATTATTAGTTATATAGTTGATTTTTTATATCCAGAAATGATTATGACTAGAACTTTGCTAATTAAAACCTATTATGCGTATATTCTTTTATTTATCTATTTAATTACAATCTATATGATTTCTGCTTCCTTAAGTAAAGAAAAAAGTAATAAAATTTTACAAGAAAAACCAAAAAAAATTTATGTCCCAACGATCTTAATAATTGTTATTTTATTAGTTATTAATTATATTTTACCAATTACTCATACTAACATTAATAATGAATTATATTGGAATGGACCAAATTTAATTTTTATTTATTCAACAATAGTATTAATAATTATTTTTTGGGCTATTTTTATTATTACCAAATTTAAAGTAATTGATAAAAGAAAATATGTGCCGATGATTGTTTTCATGTTAATTTCAATTCCGGTTGTCTACATTCAATATCGACTTCCAGATTTATTATTAGAACCTTCTTTAGTTACATTTATGATAGTATTCATGTATTTTACAATTGAAAATCCCGATTTAAAAATGTTATTTGAAATGGAACTAGCTAAAGAAGAAGCTGAAAAGGCTAATCAACATAAATCAGATTTTTTATCAAGTATGAGTCATGAAATAAGAACACCATTAAATGCAATCGTCGGATTAAGTGAAATTAATACTCAAACTGATGATATTAAAGAAATAAAAGAAAATTCTAAAGATGTTTTAAATGCCGCTAATATATTACTTGAAATAGTTGGTAATGTCTTAG
>CAYOMH010000066.1:0-2305 GCA_964405055.1 uncultured Muribaculaceae bacterium
TTTTCGTCGTATAATTATTTTCTTTGTTTTAGTAATTATTGGTTGTGTAATCTATCTAATAAATATTGATAAACCTATTCAAACTTTTGATAAATATAATCCAGTTGCTCAGGAAAAAATCAAAGAATATGGGATTATTGATCAAATAAATAAAAACAATTATTCAAAAACATTGGAAAAAGTTTTAAATGATAATACATATAATAATGATTATTTGATAAATTATTTTTTAATTGACTACCAAGAAGATGATAACTTTACTGAACAAGTAAATAAATTTTTATCAAATAAATATGATCCAACAACAATTAATAACATATATAAAGACTATGACGATGAAACAATTATTTTTTTATTAAGTCAGGACAAAAAAGTAGATTTAAATTACTTGAAAATTAAAAATTTTGACTATAATAATTATTCTAGATATGAACAATATAAAAGCAAATATAATTTAACAATTGATAAAATAGTTACTTATGTAAATATTGGACTTGATTATGAATATTATACAAAATATGAAAAAGTTTCTAATGAAGAATCTCCTTTTGTATTGGTTAACAAGTATCATAAATTAGATCAAAATTATATTCCGAGTGATTTAGTTCAATTATATAACGGTAAATATATCAAGGAAGTTGCAAAAGAACCACTAATGGAATTAATTAATGCTGCCAAAGTTAATGGAATTAATTTTGTACCGCGAAGTGTTTATCGAAGTTATAGTTATCAAAACGAAAATTATATATATTATGTTAATCGTGATGGTAAAGCTAAAGCAGATACTTACTCTGCAAGACCAGGTTTTTCTGAACATCAAACTGGTTTGGCAATTGATTTGGCGACACCAGATAATGTGTTTATAAAAGATGATACTAATGAATATTATTGGTTGAAAGAAAATGCTCATAAATATGGATTTATTATTCGTTATCAACCAGGTATGGAAAAAATAACTGGTTATAAATTTGAACCTTGGCATATAAGATATGTTGGTAAAGAAAACTCTGAAAAAATTAATGAATTAAATATTACTTATGATGAATATTATGATATGTATTTGAAGGAGAATAAATAATGAAATATTATTGTATTGGTATTAAAGGAGCGGGAATGAGTACGTTGGCTTGTATTCTAAGTGATTTGGGTAATCAAGTTAGCGGTTATGATGATGTGGCTGAATTAAAATATACTGAAGTTGGATTAAATGAAAGATTAATAAAGATATTTTATGGACCACATGATATTGATCCCGATACTATTGTTACATATTCAAAAGCATTTAGTGAAGAACATCCCGAAATAAAAAGAGTTAAGAATCTTGGTTTAAATATTAAAAATTATAATGATGTTATTGGAGATATTACTAAACAATTTGATACAATTGGTGTAAGTGGAACTCATGGAAAAACAACTGTAAGTTTAATGATAAGCAATATAATAAATAACACATTAAAATGTAATTATTTTGTTGGTGATGGCAGTGGTCATGCAAGACCGGAAAATAATATATTTGTATTAGAATCAGATGAATATAATAAACATTTCTTGGCTTATCAACCAACTACAGCAATAATTACGAATATAGAACTCGAACATATCGAATGCTATAATGGTCTTGAAGATATTATTGATTCATTTAAAATATTTGCTAAAAAAGCTAAAAGAGTTGTTGCTTGTGGTGATGATGAAAATATTAGAAAAATTAAACAATTAGAAAATATATTATATTATGGTCTAGGTGATAATAATAATTTTCAAATAAATAATTTAATTTTAAATGAGGAAGGATCGTCTTTTGATACATATTATAATGATGAATATTTTGATCATTATAATCTTAAAATATATGGTAATCATAATGTATTAAATGCATCAGCGGCAATATTAACTTGTTATTTATATGGAGTAAGTAAAGAAAACATTAAAAAGTATTTATCCGAATTTGAAGGCGCAAAAAGAAGATTTAAACAAGAAATAGTTGGTGAAACTGTTATTATTGATGACTATGCTCATCATCCAACTGAAATTAAGGCAACCTTATTGGCTGCTAAACAAAAATATCCAACCAAAAAAATAGTAGCGGTATTTTTACCAAATACATATTCAAGAACAGAAGCATTACTTGAAGATTTTGTTAGTTCACTTTCAACTGTTAATAAGACATATATTATGGACATATACAGTGATCGTGAAAATCAAAAAGATTATCCTAATGTAAGTTCAGATTTAATTATTAATAAAATTCCTAATGCTGAAAAAATAAGTATAAACGATGTAGATAAATTATTAGAATATCGTGATT
>CAYOMH010000067.1:0-2264 GCA_964405055.1 uncultured Muribaculaceae bacterium
TATAATGATGATAATACAAAAAAACGCCTTTGTAAATACTTTTGTAAATACTAAGCGTTTTAATAAATTACTCAATTTTAGTTTTTTATGTTTTTGTGACTAAGAAGACCGATAGATATAAGAAGCTATAATCTTAAAGGACTGAAATATTTAAATATTAAAGTTTAAAAAACAAAGAACCGAAGAAGCAAAAGAATTATTTGCGAGAGAAAAGAAAACAATGAGCAGTAGTGAAACGACCATCAGGCCCAGCCCAATGAGAGTAAAGATTACGCTCGCCATCGTCACTACGAGTGACATCAAAAACTTGATCGTGACCATCCGGGTCGCTAATAGGGTTCATAAAAATAGTAACCCACTCCTTTTTAGGCTGATCGTAACCCATAAGTTCTTGATATTTTAGTCTAAACAGTAGTCCTACTTCTGGTGGACAAAGTGTTAGTCCCAGTTCTTCTCCTTTGGCTATTATCTCTTTCCATGTTGCTCTATTTGAAAAACCTAAATAAGTTAAAGATAATTTAATGAGTTTTAATTCTTTCTTTTCTGGGTTTATCTTAAAATTTTCATGGTTTAATAATCCTTGAACATAATTTGTTATTTGTTTAGGATTATTA
Source organism: uncultured Muribaculaceae bacterium (assembly GCA_964405055.1). GTDB lineage: Bacteria > Bacillota_I > Bacilli_A > RF39 > UBA660 > JAAZHN01. The sequence goes on from CAYOMH010000067.1 coordinate 615, forward strand.
TAATCTTTAATTTTTTCTCTTTCATCTAATTCTTGTTGAATTTGTTTTTTGCTCTTTTCTCCAATAGTTAGATTAAATTTCTCTATTCTTTGTTCCGGAAATTTAGTATAAATGTATTCAATATTATCTCTATTTATTAATTCTTTAAAAAAAGGACCAACATATACTTTAATATCATTATTGTTTATTACTTCTTCTTTACTAATAGCAATTTGTTGGGGTTCACAATTAAAAATTATTGATAAATCTTTTTGTACTTTTCTTGTCTCTCTTAGTTCTTTTATTCTTGGATCATCTTTATAACCGAAACCTTCAATTTTGTCATCCATTTCATAAAGAAATTTTAGATCTTCCTTGTTTAATTCTTCCTGTTTTTTTATTTTGTTTTCTATCTCAGTTAATCTTTTCATATTAGCTGATTTCTTTTTATATCTTTCTCCTTCACTACCAAATTCTTTTAACTTTTCATCTACTACCGGCATAATATGTTCATCCATATTTTGATCAGGAGCTATTCCTCTAATTTCAGCAATATTATCTCCTTCCATACGAATAGCTACTCGAGGTATTTTAGGACTATTCTTTTCATCATTAGAATAATACACATAAAAATCACCGTTTTGCAGTTGAGTTTGAGCGGTTGATTCTCCGGCGGTACACCAACCGGTACCATGTCCTTGCAGGGATTTAACTAACGGCATATGATCGGAATTTTGATTATATTTAATCCATTGTCCGGTAATGTTTTCCAATCTTTCTCTTGATTCAGGCGTTACCTTATTAATAGCAAAAGAATAGAGTTTAGCAAAATTTTCTCCTTGCAGAAAAGTATTAAATTCTTCTTGATCTTTTATCCTTTGTTTTTTTTCTTCCGGACTTAGATTATTGTCTTCTTCTATTTCTTGTTTTTTTAAATCTAATATTTCTTTTTGATTATTTTGATTTTCATATTTCTTCTGTATTTCATCCAGTACATAAGCCAAAGCTTCTCTATTTAAATCCGGAAATACTTCGGTAGTTTCTTTAGTTCTTTTGGCAAATTCTTTTTTGTCTTTATCATATTTACCCAATTGAGTAATACTTCTAAAAGTGTAATATTTCAACCAATCGGGATAAATCGCATCGGATGACGATAAATAGTCTATCCAATTATCTAGTGAACCTTTTTGATCAGTGATCGCTACTTCTTTCATTTGGGCTTTTTGTTCTTCTTCTATCTCTACGTCTCCATAACCTTGTTCTCGGGCTAATCTTTGTTGATTTTTAAAATATGATTCCGGAAAGTCTTCTTCTTTAATAACAAATTTATTGTACATTATTTTTTTTAATGCTCTAATTCCCATTTCCCTATCACCCTCATCTTTTCTATCTAATATTTCTTTAAACCGATCCAAATAGTTTTGAATTTGATCACTTGGTTTTTGAGATACTTTTTCTCCGCTTCTTACTTCAGTTCTATTACTAGCTGACTTTACTTCAGCAGTATTATGGAGATTATATTTTTGTTTGAGAAAATTGGGGTTTTGTTCTAAATTCGGCATATTTATTATTTAATTACGATTTAATATTATACCATAAAAGACAAAAGATGTCAATTATTTAGACATCTTTTTTAAAGCTTCTTTTATCTTTTGTCCGCTATCAATAATG
>CAYOMH010000068.1:0-2241 GCA_964405055.1 uncultured Muribaculaceae bacterium
TGACTGAACTTAGTAAAAATAATATTCGAGTTAATATTGATAATCGTGATGAAAAAGTTAGTTATCGTATGCGTGAAAGTCAAACAAATAAAAATCCATATACAATAATTATTGGTGATCAAGAAATATTTGATAATACAATTAGTGTTAGAAAATATGGGTCAGATCAAACTGAAGTAATGAAAATTGAAGAATTTATTGCTAATTTGCTAGAACAAATAAAAAACTATAAATAATTTATTATTGTAATAAAGAGATTATATTGTTAAAATAATATTATGAATAATAATATTATTTTAGGGTGCAAAATGAAAAATAAAAAAATAATTTTACCAATAGCTATATTATTAATTACATCACTTTTTATTGGTGTTTCTTATGCTTGGTTTTTCAATGTTCCAGAAACTAATGTTGATTCTATGGAAGTTAGTGCCGCAACAGTTATGGGCTTAGAAATATCATCAAACGGTGAAACGTGGAAGGAATCAATTACTAAAAATGATTTGCTTACTGCTTCATATATTGGTAATCGTAATTTAATTCCTAGTCAAATAATTCCTTCATCATCACCAAAAACCGTTACTAATGGTTTACTTGATATCTGGGATGGCTTAGTTTTTGTTCCCGAAAACTCATATTATTTGGATTCAACTAAAGCAACTGATCCGAGTGCTTCAGCGACAATTGACGCAGCTGCAACAACTGGTAGCTATTTTGCTTTTGATATATTTTTAAAAACATCCCAAACTCAAGATGTCTACTTGACAAATTTATCTGGAGTTTTTGCTGAAGGGGTAGACAAAGGCTTAAAAAATTCAGCAAGAATTGCAATCTTAAATCAAGGAACTGCAGCAACAGCAGCTGAGGCTCAATTGTTAAATGGGGCCACAAATGATGATGTTTGGTTATGGGAACCAAATGTAAATGAACACACTAATTTAGGCCAAATAAACGCTAATACAACTTATTTAGCTAGAACTGGCGGGAATGTTGGTTCAACAACAATTATCCCATCATATGATGCTGTATATGCTGATATTGATCTTATTGACATGATGAGTTTGGGTGAAACATCTTTATCGATGCCAACCAAATTAAAATTAATGCGACCAGGTGATATTGATTTGCAAACCAAAACTGAAGTTGATGGCAAATCAGAAATAGCTTCTGGTTCACCAATAATTACAACTATTGGTGAAGGAATAACAAAACTAAGAGTATATTTATGGATTGAAGGCCAAGATGTTGATTGTGAAAATGGTTCATCAGGTACTAATATAAACTTTAATTTACAATTATCCGGTGAAGGTAAACCAAAAACCTATTTAAGAGGTGTTGGCTATGATGGATTAGGTTCAACTGGTGATGTATTTTGGGATTATAAAGAAAGTATTACTAGTGTTACTTTTGAAGATAAAATTGATATTCCCACTGGAGCTACATCATGGGACGTATCACAAACACACGACTCAAGTGTTATGGCTTATATAATTGATGATGGATTAGGAAATAGTACTAACAAACTTTATATTCAAAGTAATGGTTTAATGTACGCAAATCCAAATTTATCAAATTATTTCATGGATTTTGAAGAACTAACAACAATAAATAATATTCATTTGTTAAATACTTCTGAAACTACTGATATGAGTTGGATGTTTATTCGTTGTCGTAAATTGTTAAATCTTGATTTAAGCTCATTTAATACCAAAAATGTAATATTTATGTCAGCAATGTTTGTTGATTGTAATAGTTTAACTAGTCTAAACTTAAAATCATTTGATACATCGTCAGTTACTAATATGAATTTTATGTTTCAAAGATGTAATAATTTAACCAGTCTTGATTTGAGTACTTTTAACACTTCAAATGTTACTGCTATGTGGGGAATGTTTGAAAGTTGCACTAGTATATCAACTTTAAATATTGGCCATTTTGATTTATCTAAATTGCCAAAGATATCATCAATGTTTAATACTTGCACAGCGCTAACTAGTCTTGATTTAAAAAATGTAGAATTTAATTATACAAATCCCGATGATTATTCATATATGTTTGCCAGCATTACATCAGGAATAGATATTAGAGTTAAAGATGCAACCCAAAAAGCTTGGGTTGAAGCTAGGTTATCTGAAAACTATCGAACTGGAACTGTTCACACATAAAATACTTGACAATATAAAGATTATTATATATAATTGCAATGTTATTAAAAAGGAAAGCGATGTATCCACATCCACC
>CAYOMH010000069.1:0-2210 GCA_964405055.1 uncultured Muribaculaceae bacterium
ATTTTACGACTGGTAAAAAAATCTGGAAGTTTTCTTTTCACTAACATATATAGTCCTAAAAATAGAATTGATAATAAAAATATTAGTGGTACATTTCCAAATAAAAATATTGCAAAATTTCTAACAAGATTTCCTACTATCCCAAACGAAGAACCACCAATTCCTAAAATTGAAATTAAAATAAATAGTAACCCATTTATTTCGATTGGAAAAGAAAAAATCTTTGCTCTTTTTTTATAACTGCGTCTTTTTACCATATCATATTCACCATATTCATTATATTATAAATAGTATATAAATACAATTATTCTTTTATACCATCAAGACTAAATGATTTAGCATCAGTAATTTTTACATCGATCATTTGACCAATTTTTATATCTTCACCAGTTACATTAATTAATTTATTAGTTGTAGTATATCCCATATACTTAGTTTTATCTTTTTCACTATAATTTAAGACTAATACTTCAACTACTTTATTTAAATATTTTTGATTATTAAGTAATGAATAACTATTAATTAAATCATTAAGTTGATGTAAACGTTTTTCTTTTTCAGTGATAGATATTTCATCAACCATTTTTGCTGCTGGAGTATTTTCTCTTGGTGAGTATATAAATGTAAATGCTCCATCAAACTTACATTGATTTACTAATTCCATAGTTTCATTGAAATCTTCTTCACTTTCACCTGGAAACCCAACTATGATATCAGTTGTAATAGCAATATTAGGGACTTTATTTCTTAGTTTATTTATTAAATCCAGATACTGAGCCTTATTGTATCTTCTTCCCATTAATTTTAATATTCGGTCACTTCCTGATTGAACTGGTAAATGAATACCGTTCATTATATTTTCATTATTAATCATTGATTCAATTATTTCATCAGTAAAATCCCAAGGATGACTTGTAACAAACCTAATTCTCTTTATCTTCGTCTTAGCTACTTCATTCAATAAATTACCAAAAGATATTTCATCTTCACGATCTTTACCATATGAATTAACATTTTGACCAAGTAAAGTTACCTCTTGATAACCAAGATTAACTAACTCTTCGATTTCTTTAATAATATCTTCATGTTTTCTACTTCGTTGTTTTCCTCTTGTATAAGGAACAATACAATAAGTACAAAACTTATCACAGCCATACATTATATTAACCCAAGCACTTACTTTTGAATCAGGAATATTTTTTATATTCTCAATTACTTTTGAACTACTACTTTCAACATTAATTACTTGTTTGGGATTAATATTAATTAACATATCTCTCAATTCATGTTTATTATGAGTACCAATAATAATATCAATATATTGATGTTTACTCATAATTTCTTCACAAACACTTCGTTCTTGAGCCATACAACCACAAATACAAATTATTGTTTCTGGTTTATTAGTTTTTATATGTTTACAACGACTCAAAAAACCAAAAACTTTATCGTGAGCATTTTCTCTGATTGCACAAGTATTTAATATTATTAAATCAGCTTCAGTCATTTCTAAAGTTTCTTTAAATCCTAAATTCTCAACTAAATATTTTATTTCTTCAGAATCATGCATATTCATTTGGCATCCATATGTTCTTATATAATATTTTTTACCACTATATAAATCTAATTCTTCAAAATCAGTTAAATAAACAAATTCAATATCATCGACTCTTTTTTTTGCTTCAAGCATGTCTGGTAATTGCATAATAATCACTCCGTTTTGTAATTATATCATATTTTTAAAATCGTTCATATTATTATAATTTTATGTTAAAATATAGATGGAGGGATAAAGAATGATCAAAGAATTTAAAAAATTTATTAATCGAGGCAGTGTTGTTGATTTAGCAGTTGGTGTAATGATTGGCGGTGCCTTTAGTAAAATCATTTCCTCAATTGTTGATGACTTAGTTATGCCTTTTGTTGGAGTAATTCTTGGCGGTTTAGATTTTTCATCATTAGTTATCAAAATTGGTGAAGCAGAAATTAAATATGGCATATTAATTCAAAATATTGTTAACTTTTTCTTAATAGCTATTTTCTTATTTATGATTGTTAAACTAATTAATAAAGCAAATAAAAAAGATGAAGCAAAACCTAAAGAAACAAAAGTAACTAAACCAGAAGACATTTTATTACTTGAAGAAATTCGCGATTTATTAAAAAAGAAAAAATAATCATTACTGATTATTTTTTTATTGCATAAGCTG
>CAYOMH010000070.1:0-2089 GCA_964405055.1 uncultured Muribaculaceae bacterium
AATATCAGCACAATTATAAGTGTGGTGATTATTTATTCATTAACAATGATTAAATCGATTGTATTACTAAATCCACTATCATCAGTTGATTTAATATTAATTGTTACTTCACCAGCTCTAATTGCAGTAATTAAACCTGTATCAGATACTGTGGCAATTCTTTTATTTGTTGTTTCATATACTAAGTTCTTATTAGTAGCGTTGTCTGGCAAAATAATTGTATTAATTTGTATTGATTCATTTTTTATTAAGATTGTTTTTTCAACATTAGATTCTAAACTAGTAATAAAAATAGTATCATTACCAGTTAAACTTGATGATGAATCTTCTTGATATTTTGCAATTAATTTAATATCACAAGTTACAATTTGATCAAAATTATATGGTTCATCTTCACCATCTAAATGCCACCCAATAAACTTGTAACCATTCTTATATGGTGCATTTGGTTCTTTAATAACTTCACCGAAATTTACTTCTTCGGTTTTTTTAGTTTCTCCATTTTCAAATTCAATTGAACATTTAGTAATATTTGCATCGGTTGTCCAAATTGCATCTAATACCATATCTTTTTTTACTTTTGTTTTAAAATCATATTTGGTTTTGTTATATTCCCAATTCACAAATGTATAACCATCTTTAGTTGGATTTATAGGTTTATTTACCATATCACCAGCTAAAATTATTTGACTTTCAATTAAACTACCGCCGTTAGTGTTAAATGCTATTGTATATTCTTTATTGGTACAACCAACAAATATAAATGTAATTAAAAAAAATATAATAAGTTTTTTCATATATTCCTTCCGTAGTTGAAATTATATCTTTTTTTAAATATTTTGTCAAATTACTAAAATTAATTATATTTTTAATTCAAATACATAATCGTTAATTTGAACTTCATCGCCTTTTTTTGCTCCTAGTCTAATTAATTCGTCCTCTACCCCAATTTTTCTTAGTTGACGATTAAAATGTTGAGGGCCTTCTTCAGAATTAAATTTAGTCATTTGAAATAATTTTTCAATTTCTTTACCAGAAACTTGCCAAATATTTCCTTCTTTTTTAATTTCATAAGGTTTTACTTGCTTGAATTTATAGACAATATGACTTTCAAATTGTTCTTCATCATAAATGACTTGACTTTCACTTTCTTTAACTAGTTCACTTAACCTAGTAACTAATTCATCCATTCCTGAATTATTTAAAGCACTTATTTCAATTATCTCAATATTTGGATATTTATTTTTAAATTTTTTTATATTATCTTTAGCTGCAGCTAAATCCATTTTATTAGCAATAACAATTTGTTTTTTACTTAAAATTTTATCATTATATGTTTTTAGTTCATTATTGATAATATCAAAATCTTCGATTGGGTTTCTTTCTTCAAAGGCTCCCATATCAATAACATGAGCAATTATTTTAGTTCGCATTGTATGTCTCAAAAAGCGATCACCTAAACCTAATCCACTTGATGAGCCTTCAATTAAACCAGGTAAATCTGCAATTGTATAACTATAATCATATATTTTTACTACCCCTAAATTTGGACTTAGAGTAGTAAAATGATAAGCACCTATTTTAGGTTTAGATGAACTAATCATTCCTAATATTGTACTTTTCCCAACACTTGGCATACCAACCAAACCAACATCAGCAATTACTTTTAATTCACATTTTACTTGTCTTTCTTCTCCTGGTTCACCGTATTCACTAATTTTTGGAGCTGGATTATTATGAGTAGCAAAAGCTTTATTACCTTTACCACCTCGGCCACCATATGCCACAATTACTTCTTGATCATGTTTTATTAAATCATCAATAATTAATCCAGTTTCTTCATCAAAAAGAGTTGTACCAATTGGTACTTTTATAATAATATCTTCAGCATTTCCACCATTTCTGGCTTTACCTTTACCATTATCTCCTTTTTGACCTTTAATATTTTTTAAAATACGTAAGTCAATAAGTGTTTTTAAACTTCGATCAGCACGAAATATTATATTACTACCACGGCCACCGTTTCCACCATCAGGTCCTCCCATTGCAACATATGCTTCACGACGAAAAGATGTACAACCATCGCCAC
>CAYOMH010000071.1:0-1991 GCA_964405055.1 uncultured Muribaculaceae bacterium
AATAAGTAATATCTTTATTATATTCTATTTGTTTTTCTTTTGGACTTAATTCTCTTAAGTTAACCCCGACAGTTAAGCCAAGAAAAGTATAAATTCCACCCATCCATTCTGAGTTTCTTTGGGTTAAATATTCATTTACTGTTACAACATGAACGCCTTGACCAGTTAAAGCATTTAAATAGGCTGGAAAAGTAGTAACTAGAGTTTTACCTTCACCGGTTTTTAATTCCGCTATATTACCATAATGGATAGCTATAGCGCCCAATAATTGGCAATAAAACGCTCTTTCATGAAGAACGCGATCAGCTACTTCTCGAACAGTTGCATATGCTTCAACTAGTAAGTCATCAAGAGATTCACCATTTGCTAATCTTTCTTTAAAAATTATTGTATTATTTTTTAAATTTTCATCACTTTTATTTTTATATTCTTCTTCTAATAAAATAATTTTATCAGCAATCTTTTCAAATCTTTTTAACTCTTTATACTCAGAATCTAGTAATTTTTTTAATATACTCATTTTAATCATCTCCACAAATACCATTTTATCATAAAAAAAGAGTTTGTTAAACTCTTTAATTTGATTCAATAATACCGTATTGACCATCTTTTCGCTTATAGATAACAGATATACAACCACAATCTAAATTTTTAAATAAGAAAAAATCATGATTTAATAATTCCATCTGTAAAATTGCTTCTTCTTCTGCCATTGGTTTTACCTCAATTAATTTTCTTTTTACGATTTTTTTTGCATTTTGTTCTTCAATAATATCATCAAACTCTGAGGTAATTCTGGTAGTTTCAATTTTATTAAATTTTTTAATTCTTGATTTATTTTTTCTAATTTGGCTTGCAATCTTATCAACAACTAAATCAACTGCTGCATATAAATCAGGATGTTCTTGTTCCGCCCTAAGTGTAAGTTTTTTAGCAGGAATAGTTACTTCTATTTTTTTAATTTCGTTGTTATTTTTTATTAATACATTTACATCAATATCGGTATGATCAGTAAAATATTTTTCTAATTTGCTTAATTTGTTTTCTATATATTGGCTGATTGATTTAGTAATTTTTAGCTTTTGGCTTTTTATATTTATTTTCATAGTCATTCAGTCCTTTCTTAAATAATATTATAATAAAAATAACTTTTAGCTTTAAAAGTTTTGATAATCACCTCATTTCATAATTAATACTATTTATAATATCTTACTTATTTCAATAAAATCTATGAAAAAATTTGATAGAAGATATCCCATAATTATACCAATTATCATAATTAACAATTTAGCTTCAATAATATGATTTTTCTTAAATAAATGATCAATATTTAAACCACTTAATGCATAAATACTTAATAAAATCATAACTATATATATTAGTACATTGATATTCATTTTTTATTTATCTCATATTGACTAATTTGTTCAATTCTTCTTTGATGTCTTTCTAATTTAGAAAATGGAGTTGTCACAAATGATAAAATATAATTAATTAAATCATTAACATCTTTTTGAGCATTTAAAGCAATAATATTTGCATCGTTATCATGACGAGTATGTATTGCATCAGCAATATCATTTATTAGAGCACAACGAACACCAACTACTTTATTACAAACAATCGAAACGCCAATTCCAGTATTACATAATATTATACCAAAATCTACTTCTTTCTTACTTACTGCTTCGGCAAGTTTAATTGCATATATAGGATAATCATCTTTTTCATCATACTCTGTATTACCATAATCAATTACTTCGTATTGAGTAATATTTTTTTTAATTTCGTCTTTAACTTTAAATCCGGCGTGATCACTTGCAATTCCAATTTTCATTGATATCACCTCTATGATTTAATTATAGCTTAAAAAATAAAAAACTGCAATTACTCTGCAGCTTCTTTATCTAAATTCCACTTTTTATTGAATTTTTCAACATTTCCAGTTTTCTTAGCTTTGTTTTGAGCACCAGTATAGAATGGATGACATT
>CAYOMH010000072.1:0-1980 GCA_964405055.1 uncultured Muribaculaceae bacterium
TTAAACAATACTACACCACCAGAGAAATCAGCACCTAATAAAGTTGATAAGCCTGGGTCTTTAATACTATCAAAAATAAATGGATACATTGCTGCCATTGTTACAGATGGCATTGGTGTCCCAATTCTTTGTTCAACATCTTGTTTAGGGAAAATTGGAATCATTGACTTTAATACTTTTTCTTGTTGGAACATTAAGGCCATTGATCTTATTCCCATTGAATCCAAATATGTTTTTACTTGGATTTTTTTATTTTCTAATTCTTCTTGTGAACCAGCTGTAATCATTATATGCATTTGAAAATCAAATATTCGCGCTTGAGTAGCAGCTAACATTTGAACAAATTGTTCCAAAGATTCATAATCTTGACGATAACTTTCTTTTTCAGTTTGATCTTTTTCTTTTTGATAACGCATTTTTATATCAGCAATTTCTTTATTTAACATTTTTTGTAAAACACTAAAAGCAATTGGTATATTCTTAATGACCAATTTTATTCCTGATAAATTAGTTATTCCTGATAAAAAACCATGATAAACAGTTCTTGGATATCCAACAACTGTTAATATCGTTGCGTATTTATCACTAATAATAAAATCAGTTACTCGAAATGAAATACCTTTCGGTGCTATTTCACTTTTTAACTTCATTCTGGCACCACCATTCCAAATTCAACTTTAGCACTATCATTATAGAAATTATCTAATAAAGATCTTAGATCATGGTTTGATACTTGAACAGAATTAAGCCCACAATTGGCTAGTCCAGTCATTATACTAGCTAATCTTTTATTTAGTATTTCTACTTTCATATCTCTAAATAATAAATAATAATCGGTATCAACAACGTTATATTGTGTGCTACCAAATGCATCTGCTTTTTTAATATCTTGTAATAATATTTTTCTTATTGCAGGATTTTGTTGTTTAGAATGTTCAACTAATAATTGTGATTTATAGACTTCAATATCTACTGGTCGATCAGCAACAATTAACCAAAATTCATAATCAATAGAGTTATACAAATTACGGAAATTACCAATTACATTGTTTTCTGCATTTGCATCAAGAATGAAAATATTTTTTGGCTCTATTTTTACTCCAGTAAGAAATCCTCCTTTTTCAAGTTCAATCATTCCATTACTAATACTAGAAATTGGAACCCAATCTTCAGAATACTTAGCATCAACTTTTGATTTATTCTTTGTTTCCTTCGTCAATTGTAAAACACCATCCTTTCCATAAATATGTTTTTCTGTTTATAAAATAATGAAATATTTCTGTTATTAATTGTAAAAAATTATGGTAATTGGGAATTGGAACAACCAACGCCGCTGAAATCAAACCTGGAGCAATAATAATTAATATTTCTGTCATTGTATCGGTCCCAATAATTATTGCTAAAAGTAAAGTAAGAGAAATACCAATAATAGCAAGAATTAAATCTTTTGGTCTAAATATACTTAATATTAACATTGATTTTTTTGAATTAGCCGGAACTAAATATTGATCGTTCATTATTTACCTCCTCCTTCTTTTTTATCAGGTTTTGGTGAAGCCTTTTTCTCTGCTTTTTTTGGCATATCAGGTTTTTCAGCATTTTCATAGTTTTTAATATCTTTATTTATTGAAGTAGCATTATTATTAAACCAGTCAAGTAATGAAACCTTCATTACCCTATCATTACCATTACTATCTTTTACAACATGATCTTTTTTTGCCATTGCTTCTTTAAATGTTATTGGCTTACTTCCATCAATTCCATATTTATCTTTTAATTCTTGAAGTTTTTCCGGACTAGTTTTAGCAATATCAGTAATATTTTTGTTTAATTTTGTAATCATAGATGTAACATAAGAACTGTTATTTACCTCAAATTGTTCATAAGCTAAATCAACACGTGTATCAGCCTCAGTTTTTTCCTTAATTGCTTGATCATAAGTTTGAACAATTTTAATATCTTCATTTTGTTTTGCTGTAG
>CAYOMH010000073.1:0-1890 GCA_964405055.1 uncultured Muribaculaceae bacterium
TTACAAGAGTAAAATTTAGTAAACTATTTTTAATTGTAATTGTTTTTTTATTTGCCATAATTTCTTATCGATTATTATATGTTGCTAATAGTGAAGTAGTAGATGGTGAAAACATGAAATTATTTGCTAATAATCGAAATATTCGTAAAGAAATTTTAGTTGCTAAAAGAGGAACAATTTATGATATAGCTGGTGAAGCACTTGCGCATAATGTAACAGCGTATGTTGTTATTGCTTATCTTGATGAATCAAGAACTACAAAGGCCAATAATCCTCAACACGTTATTGATAAAGAATATACAGCTGAGGTATTATCCCCATTAATAAATATGAGCAAAGAAGCAATCTTAAAGCTATTATCAAGAAATGCAAAACAAGTTGAATTAGGTCCAGGCGGAAGAGATATTACTGAGTTAACAAAACAAAAGATTGAAAAACTTGACTTACCTGGTATATCTTTTATTAAAGGTCAAAAGCGCGAATATCCTTACGGACAATTTGCCAGTTATATTTTAGGTTATACAAGAAAAAATGATAACAACGATATTTCCGGTGAAATGGGAATAGAAAAATCATATAATGATCAATTAAAAGGAAAAGATGGTTATAAAGAATATCAAAAAGATATTTATGGTTACCAAATTCCTGATACTCCCTATAAAGAAAAATTAGCTAAAAGCGGTCAAGATATTTATTTAACAATTGATTCAAATATCCAAATATTTTTAGAAAACGCAATGAATGATTTAGTTGGTAAATACAAACCAGAGTGGGGTATTATTTCAGTAATGGATGCAAAAACTGGAGCAATTGTTGGTAGTGCTACTCATCCTACCTTTGATTTAAGAACAAAAATAATTGTCAACTATAATAATCCTCTAACATCCTATACGTTTGAGCCAGGATCTACAATGAAAATATTTAACTTCATGGCGGCAATGGAAAACGGCGTTTATAACGGCGAAGAAGAATATAAATCTGGTTCAATTGATATAAAGGGAACAAAAATATCAGATGCTAATGATAAAGGTTGGGGCTATATTACATATAATAAAGGATTTACATATTCTTCAAATACTGCCGCAACATATTTAGCAAAAAAACTTGGTAAAGATCGATTAGAAAATTACTATAAATTATTAGGATTTAATGAGAAAACTGGAATAGAACTTGCTAATGAATTAAGTGGAAAAGTAAAATTAACTTATGATATTGAAGTTGCCAATGCATCTTTTGGACAAGGAATTACAATTACACCAATTCAAATTATGCAAGCAATGACTGCAGTTACTAATAATGGTAATTTATTAAAGCCTTATATTATTGATAAAATAATTGATCCAGATACTAAAGAAATTACCTATCAAGGTAATCGAAAAGTATTAAAAAATGTTGCTAGCGAGGAAACTATTAATAAAATTATTGAGTTATTAGATCAAGCAGTAAATAGTGATGATCAAAATGTTCCAGGTCGAAATTATCAAACCGACGTTGTTACTTTGATTGGTAAAACTGGTACAGCTCAAATAGTAGATAAAACTGGAAATTACTCAACAGGAAAATATGATTATGTTCGAAGTTTTATTGGAGCTTTTCCAAAAGAAAATCCCAAATATATTATTTATATTGCCACAAATAAGTTAATAGGTGGTAGTGCCGCATTAAGTAGTACAATAAAAACAGTGGTAGAAAATATAGCCAAAAATAAGTATTTAGGTAAAAATGATCTCCAAACTAATAATGATGAAGTTTATCAAATGCCAAACTTAATTAATAAGGAAGTAAATGATGTAATCAGTTTATTGGGTGAAAAAACTAATAATTACTATATTCTGGGTAACGGTGAACATATTATTAATCAATTTCCAAAAGCTAATTCTAAACTAACTA
>CAYOMH010000074.1:0-1887 GCA_964405055.1 uncultured Muribaculaceae bacterium
GCTTGTACTGCTGCATATTTATTAGGTAAATGGGGAATGGAAACCTATTTTGCTGGAGCAGTAGGTAATGATGTTTTTGGTAATCGTATAAAAACTGAATTTGAAACAATTGGTGTGAATACAAAATATTTAGAATTTAACTATGAACATCCAACCGATACTTCATTTATTATTATTAACCAACAAACAGGTAGTCGAACAATTTTTAATAATGCTTCACCAGGAATGAAATTATCTAGTTCTCAATTTGAAATTGAACCAGGAGCAATTCTAATTGATGGCCATGAATTAAAAGCATCTGAATTTGCTCTTTTAAGATATAAAAATGCTATTACAGTAATTGATGCCGGCAGGCCAACTGAAGAAGTAATTAGTTTATGTCATAAAGTTAAGTATATAGTCTGTTCAAAAGAATTTGCTGAAGTAGTAAGTGGAATAAAGGTTGATTATAATAATCAAATTACTTTAGTAAATATATATCAAAAATTAAAAGATATTTTTAAAAATGAAATTATTGTTACACTGGAAAGCCATGGTTCAATATACGCAATTGATGGAAATATTAGATTAATGCCGGCAATTAAGGTAAAAGCTGAAGATACAACTGGAGCTGGCGATATATTTCACGGAGCATTTTTATATGCAATTGCTAATGGTAGAAAACTCGAAGTAGCAATTAAAATTGCCACTATTGCTGCTGGTCTATCTGTAACAAAAGTTGGCAGTCGAAACTCAATTTTTAAATTAGATGAGATAGAAGCTTATGCGAAAAATATTGGGGAATCCATTTACTAATAGTTATCCTCGTCTGGATGTTCATGGTGAAACAAGAGAATCAGCAGTGATTCTTGTAAATGATTTTATTAATGAAAACATTAAATTAAATAATAATTTTATTATTATAATCCATGGCTTTGGACAAGGAATACTAAAAAAAGCAATTCATACTAATTTAAAAACTGATAAAAGAGTTATTAAATATTATTTAAATTCAAATAATTTAGGTGAAACCATTATTGAAATTAATAATTGACAAAAGTAAAAAATGAGGGTAATATAATAATCCAATATGGATATATAGTAGGGTGAATTTGACTTATCAAGCCAAATATGCTATAATTTCTATCAACTAAGGGGGTTAGTTATATGAAAGGATTCATTTTAGACTATGTTAATGAGAATGAGTATAATAAGTTAGAAAGAGCATTAAAGAAATATAATATGCTTGCCTATAAGAAATTAAACTTTGAATACTATCCAGCATTAAGACAAGGTAATTTCTTAGGTCAATTAATAAAAACAAATAAAAAAGATCATACTCAAACTTATGAATTAAAATTACCAAGTGATACTATGTTTAGTCAAGTTCATGGTGATGTAAAGTTAATTTATACAGTATATGAAAAAGAAAAAATCGTAATGTTAACTAATATTACTCCTTCAGAAATATTACTTGAAGGTCATAAAGCTGAGTTAACCACATATAAAGGTGTTATGATTTCAAAAGCAAATGCTTCAAAAGATATATTTAAAATTGATTTAATAAATATGATGCAAGGTAAGTAATACTTACCTTTTTTCTTGTGGTTTTTTATAAACATAAATAGCATCCATAGGATCTACTTTAAATATAGAACTTTCATCAGTACCAGGGAATAAAATACTAGAAAAAAAATCACCAAAAGAAGCTCTTCTTTTATCATTGTTATTAATGTTACCTACAACACTTGAATATGCAGGAATATTACACCAATAAATATAAGCAAGAATAATTTGGCCATCAATACCCAATAATCTAGACAAATCATTTATAATAAAATCTCTATATTCATCTAATGGATAATCAAAAAACATTTGATCAAGATAATCAGATATATTTGATAACAT
>CAYOMH010000075.1:0-1868 GCA_964405055.1 uncultured Muribaculaceae bacterium
GCGGTTGGTTCATCAGCAAAAATTACTGAAGGTTGATGATATAAAGATTTGGCTATTGCTGATCTTTGTCTTTCACCACCAGATAATTCATTTGGATATTTATCTTTTAATTTTTCGACATCAAGAGTTGAAAACAATTCATCCATCCAAGGTTGATTAATTTTAGTGTTAGTTATTTTATTATATAGAATCATTTGTTCTTTAATTGTTAAGAATGGAATTAAATTTGAAGCTTGTAAAATAAAACCAATATTATCTAAACGAATTTTTGATTTTTCTTTAATACTTAATTCACTAAATGGTTCGTTATTTAATAGTACTCTTCCAGTAGTTGGCTTTTGTAATCCACCTAATATTGTTAAAAAAGTCGATTTACCAGATCCAGAAGGCCCAACAATACCAATTAATTCACCTTCATAAGCAACAAAATCTGTTTCTTTTAGGGCATTAATTACATTGTCACCTTGTAGAAAATCTTTGGTAACATTAATCATTTCAATTAGTGGTTTCATTTTAACCTCCTATAGCTTTCAATGGATCAATTTTTAATACAGTACTTACAGAAAATAAGCCACCAAAAATTGAAAATATGAAAAAGGCACTTGTAATAATTATGTAAAATAAGATATTAATAGCAAAAGGAATAACACTAGCTAAAAATAATCCGGTTAATAGAGTTAAGATTAGGCCAAAAACTAAACCAATAGTTACTAGTAATAGTGTTTGAATTATTACTGAACCACCAATATACCAATTAGATATACCTTGGGCTTTCATAACTCCAAACATACTGGTTTTTTGGATAGTTAAAACATAAATAAATATTCCTAAAACAAATGCCGTAATAATAATCAAAAATACTATCATAACAGAAAATGTTAATACTTGAGCATTATATCCAGGTAATGTAGAAATATATTCATCAATTGAATAACTAGTTAAATTTTTTGGTAATTGATTTGTTTCACCTTTTACAATAATGCCGCTAAATAAATCAGGTGTATTTGCTGAGCCATACCGATAGTTTTGCCAAGCACCTAAATCCATATATATAACTGGTGCAGTTTGATAAGTAGTATTATTTGAAAAACCAATTATTTCATACTGTTGCTTACTTCCAGTTATTCCAAAAAAATCGCCGATTTTATAACCATTTTTTTGAAGTTCTTCATCAACAATAACTTTATTATCTTGTAAGACTAATTTATTAGCTTCTGATGGTTTAAGAAAACTATCATTTTCAATTCCAACAAAATAAACATCTACTCGAGATTCAAGTATATTTTCTGCTAAAGGATTATTAATAACTGCTGGAAATAATCCTATTTTAGTTTTCTTACCCTTTACATTTACACTATCAAAATCACTTTGATTCATATATGACATCATCATACTATCATTCGAATCAACAGTTAAGATAACTTGATTCGAATCCCATTTTTTTATCGCATTAGTGTAAGATGAAGCAAGACCATTAGCCAGTGATGTTAAAAAATATACTAAATAACTTATCAAAAAAATAACTGTGATAATTAATAGAAATTTTGATTTTGAATATTTTAATTCTTTAAATGCGAGAAACATATTTTTCCTCCTTAATATTTTTATAATAATTTTTCAATATCTTCAGCAATTTTTTCAGGCTTAATATATGGTGAATATCTTTTTATTACTTTACCATTCTTATCAATAAGAAATTTTGTAAAATTCCATTTGATCTTTTTGTTAAAAAAGCCTTTTTGATATTTTTTTAAATAAGTATATAATATTGATTCGTCTTCACCATTGACATCAATTTTGTTAAATCTTGGAAATTTAGTATCATAATTATTGTTACAAAATGCATTAATATCTTCTATTGATCCTGG
>CAYOMH010000076.1:0-1836 GCA_964405055.1 uncultured Muribaculaceae bacterium
TTAATTCACCTTTGGGAATAATAATTATTCTTATTATTGTTATTCTATATTTAAGTTATATTTTAATTATTAAAAAAGTTCTAAAGGTGGATAACGTATGAAAAATAAAGGTTTAATTTATCAAATTTATCGAAGTAAAGGAATCGAGAGAATAAATAAAAAAATTAAATTATTAGGAATTGCTAATAATTATAAATTAACTAAGTATTTAGCCTGTCGTTTAATTTTTTCAGCACTTATTTTTATTCCCCTTTTATTTATAAATTATGGTTATTTAATTGGACCAATATTAGGTTTAATATTCTGGTATGGATATGAGTATGTAACCTTAGATTTAAATATAAATAGAAGAAGAAAAAGACTTGAATATCAAGCTGTGTTCTTTTTTGAATCACTTATTTTACCAATTGAAAATAAAGCAAATATTGAAAACGCTCTAACAATTACTTCTGAAAATATTGAAAATGAACTTGCTTTTGAATTTAGAAAAGCATTAGAGGAAATGAAAGTTGGTAAGACTTTATTTGAAACAATAAATTCACTTAAAGAAAGAATTCCAAGTTCCACAATTAATAATACTTTACTAAATATTTCACAAGCAAATAAAACGGGAATAAATTTAAGCGATACAGTAAAAAATCAAATAAAGTATTTAAGAAAGTCCCAAATATTGGATACAAAAGAAACTATTAGTAAATTACCAATAAAAATAAGTTTAATTTCAGTAATTATGTTTATTCCAATAATTTTCTTATTAATACTTGGTCCAACATTAGTTAAAACAATCGAAGAAAATAAAATTCAAATTTCAGAAAAAGCTAAATAAATATTTAGCTTTTTATTTACTCAAGTTTGTTTACAAACACTCGTTTGTGTGTTATTCTTGATTTAGGATGTGATAATTTGTACGGATATATAAAAGGAATTATTAAAGAAGTAAATTCTGATCATGTAATTATAGATAATAACAATATTGGTTATATAGTTTTTGTTGCCAATCCATTTGTTTATCATTTAGATGAAGATACAATTATTTATTTATATAATCATATTAGAGAAGATATTAATTGCCTATATGGATTTAGAACTCAAGAAGAAAAATCATTGTTTTTAAAATTAATTGGTGTTAAAGGTTTAGGTCCTAAAACAGCTATGCCAATGTTAGCAACTGGTAGTATTTCTGGAATAATGGATGCAATTGATCGAGAAAATTTATTATATTTGACCAAGTTTCCTAAAGTTGGTGAAAAATTAGCACGACAAATTGTCTTAGATCTAAAAGGAAAACTAGTTAAAAATGGTAATGATTCACACCAAGATTATGATGAATTAATTAGTGTTTTAGAAAATTTAGGATATAAAAATGCTGATATTAAAAAAATCATTGTTCAAGTTAATGCCAACGAAACTATTGAAAATCAGGTTAAGGAAGCATTAAAACTATTATTAAAATAAAGGAGGATTTATGGCAAGAATTATTGATGGAATAAAAACTGAAACTGATGATTTTGAAATGAATCTAAGACCAAGTCATATTGAGGAATTTATTGGTCAAAAGGATGTTAAGGAAAATTTAGAAATATTTATAAAAGCCGCAAAAATTAGAGATGAATCTCTAGATCATGTCTTATTATATGGACCTCCTGGGTTAGGCAAGACGACATTAGCTCATATAATTGCTAATGAAATGGGGTCAAATATTAAAACTGCAAGTGGTCCGGCTATTGAAAAAAGTGGCGATTTAGCTGCTATTCTCAGTAATTTAGAACCTGGAGATGTTTTATTTATTGATGAAATTCATCGTTTACCAAGATTTATTGAAGAAATATTATATTC
>CAYOMH010000077.1:0-1830 GCA_964405055.1 uncultured Muribaculaceae bacterium
TAGAAGTTCACACGCTGATGAAGCAATTGTTCTTCCTAAACCAAGAGTATTTACTCTAGAATCAGCATTAGAATTTATTGATGATGATGAAGTAGTAGAAGTTACTCCAGATCAAATAAGATTAAGAAAAAAATATTTAAGTCCTAAAGATCGTTATCGAATTACTAAATATGAAAAATAAAAAAAGAAATAATATTATTTCTTTTTTTATTTGCTAAGTACATATGGTTTTTCTTGTGTCCCAATTCCATCAAGAATTAAAGCTAAAGGATGAACAATTACTGTAGGGTATATCATTTGTTGAAGATTAGCTTTTACTGAAACTAATTCTTCAATATAAGCGTAAACTGAGTGGCTATTAGCGGCATTTGGTGTAATTGTCCAACTAGACCCACTATTAGGAATTAAAAAATTATAGTTGTTACATGCCTCAGTATTTATACTTTTACATGCTGGATCAATACTAGAACGAATATATTCACTTGGTGTAAATGTGCCAAAGAAAAATAAATCTGCTGATAATTTTTTACATTCGCTACTGTTATCATATGTTAAGTCATCAATACTTCTTGCACCAATACACAAATTTCTTTTTATTAATAATCCTAGACCATCTTTAGAAATTATTTTTTTATTTTTAGCAAGTTCAGTTAAAGTATCTTTTATTCGACTTAAGTCAAAATCATTTTTTCCATCATAATAGGTTGTTTCACTATTATATCTATCATCCCATTTATATCTAGAATTTAGTTCAGGTATTTCATAATTAATGAAATCAAAGATAAGTTTAACTTCATTGGTTTCTTTATTAATATCAACAATTCGCCATAAATTTCCATCAATTTTAACATAATTATTTTTTACTTCACCTTTAAAATAAATATTTTTTTCACCTTCATATAGTCCATGACCAGTAGTAACATATTCATTATCTGCCATAACGGCTTCAGCTAAGGTTAAATCGTAATAATCATCACCACAATCAAGAATTGGATTATAATAATACTTTTCTTCAACATTACGAAGTAAAACACTACCTTCACAGATTACGCCTTCATCAACATATTCACTCAACTTTTTCATATAGCCTTCAGTAACTAATTCATCAACATCAACTTCATCTTCAAAGTTTGATAATGGTAAATAATCAATATTTTCTTCATTATTAAAATATTCTTTAGCAGCTTTAACCATAATACTTTTTATTTCAACATAATTATTCTTTTCTATAATTGGATCTTTTGGCTTTTTTTTACAGGCATTAGCAAAAATAAGAACAACAATAAATAATATTGCTCCACCAGCCATTATTTTAGTTTTTAAATCTAAATCAATAATTGTATTTTTTAAATCTTCTATAACTTGTTTCATATTTTATTCCTCACTATATATATTATAAATTAAAAAGGCTATCTAATGCAATCACAATCATTTCATCAAGTGCACTTTGTCTTTCTTGTTGACTTAAAGAAATATTTTCATATGGTGAATCACTAACAGTTAATAAACATGTAGCTTCTTTTTTTAATAAAGATGCAATAAAGAATAAACTAAATGATTCCATTTCAGTACCAATAAATTTTTCGTTTTTTGGTAATAACTCATTAATTATATTATTTTTGGCATATGGTTCAAATACATCAGTCGAAAATATTTTTCCAACTATTAAATTAATTTGATGTTTAGATGAAGAAACAATAATACTATTATTTAGTAATTCTGATGCTTTAAATTCCTTACTGTTTTCATTATTATAAATTTTAGCAAATGTTGACTCACTATAAGATGAACTAGCAAGTAATAAATCACCAACTTTAATATTTTCATTCA
>CAYOMH010000078.1:0-1799 GCA_964405055.1 uncultured Muribaculaceae bacterium
AGTGTAAAATTTTTTGTCAGTAAGCTTAATTTATTAATTAAAAAATGTTATAATTTTAATATTGGAGGATATATGAATTTAGAAAAAATGAAAGAATTAGCTGTTGAATTATTTAAAGCTAAAAAAGGCGAAGAAATTCACGGAAAAATTATTGATAAAGATACAGTATATTTTCATCAACATACAAGAGGAGGGAAACAAATAATTATTGGTTCGGATGGTAAATATTTATTTGGTGTTTCTGTTCTTAGTTTTGAAGAATTATTAAAAGAATATAACTCAGGTAGAAGAAGTAACCAAGACTAATTGTACAAAGAGAAAGATAAAATAAAACATTGAATTTGATTTCAATGTTTTTTAATTAATTAAAAAAAGCAGTACTTTAATTTAGAAAGTTAGCTTACTTTTATTGATTAAATAAAAATTATCACATTCTCTAAAAAGTTAATTGATGATACAATTAACTTGTGAGGTGAAATAATATGTATGATGTTATCGTTATTGGAGCTGGACCTGCTGGTATGATTGCAAGTATTATGGCATCTAAAAAGAATAATAAAGTTTTATTAATTGAAAAGAATGATAGGCTAGGAAAGAAACTTGAATTAACCGGTGGTGGCCGTTGTAATTTAACAAATTTAAAAAGTATAGATAATTTTATTAAAGAAATACCGGTTAACAATAAGTTTTTATATAGTGCTCTTAATCAATTTGGACCTCAAGATATATTTGATTATTTTACTAAGATTGAAGTGCCTTTAAAAGTAGAGGATAATGATCGAGTATTTCCTGTTAGTAATAAATCAAGAAGTATTATTGATGCTTTAGCTAAACAGTTAATTATAAATAAGGTAATTATTAATTTTAATGAACAAGTTTTAACAATTGAAAATAAAGAAAACTATAAAGAGGTCAAGACCAATAAAGATATTTATAAAACAAGAAGTGTAATTATTACGACTGGAGGATGTAGCTATCCAGAAACAGGATCAACTGGAGATGGATATAAAATTGCCAAAAGATTAAATCAAGAAGTTACTTCTTTGTATCCAGCGGAAACTTTTCTTATATATAAAGAATCATTACCGTTTGCTGGAATAACATTAGATAAAGTAAATATTGATTATAATAAAACTAAGGTAGAAGGGTCATTATTATTCACTCATAATGGTCTGAGTGGACCAGTCATTTATAAAATAAGTAAAGATGTTTATAAACAATTGCAAGATACTAAATACACGGAATTAAAAATAGACTTAATTCCTAATCACAGTGTTTCTGAGTTATTAAACAAAATAAATAATTATGATCCAAAAAAAGAAATAAGCAGTTTTATAAAAGAATATCTTCCCAAACGTATAGCGGATTATATAAGTAATCTAATTGGAATTGATTCTAAAATAGGTACTATATCTAAACTAACAAAACAAAACTTAATAAACATGTTAAAAGAATTTAATATTGAAATTAAAGGAACTGGTTCTTTAAATCAAAGTATCGTTACTGGTGGTGGAATTAATCTTAAATATATTAATCCTAAAACAATGGAATCAACTATTAACAAAGGTATTTACTTTGCTGGGGAAATATTAGATGTCCATGGCAATACTGGTGGATATAACATCACAATAGCTCTAAGTACTGGTTATGTTGCCGGAATAAATATAAATTTATAATAGAAAATAAGAGAGGTATAAATATGAGATTATGGCACTATAAATTAATACCTAATTTACCAAAGAAGATGTTAGTGTCACAGTGGCGAGAATTAATAGCTATTAAAAGACAATGGGAAAAAG
>CAYOMH010000079.1:0-1753 GCA_964405055.1 uncultured Muribaculaceae bacterium
AATTCTTTACATAAATCACGAGCTCTAATTTCACTAGCCAATCCTTTATTTAAATTAAGTAAAATACCTTCTTGACTCATGGAACATTGATTAAAGTTCATATATTTTAAAATTAATTATTATATTTATCAATGATACCATTGATCATTATTTTATGTTTTTCTGATTCTTCTTTTAATATTTTCATATTATCTCTAAAAATAATTTTATTATCTTCAGAAAAACAATTTTCAATTCCTAAATCAATCAGGGTTTGATAAAGCCAAATTAATTGATTTTCTACTTCCTCTTCACGACGTAATTCATCAAGAATTTGTTCTTTACTTATTTTTTTATTATCTTCACTCATAATGATGATATTAATAATTATATTATGATTATATTATAGCAAAAAATTAAATAAATAACTATTTATTATTTTTTAATTCATCAATTATATTTTTTACTTCATGAGGATTGTCTACGTGTTGTAAAATAGTTTCTGCTTTATCAGTACCAGCCGTATTTATAATTATATCCCCGGAACAAGTTAATAACCGATATATAAAGTTCTCATGAATAACAATATCTGTTATATCTCCATAATCTATACTTATGGTACGATTAGATAGCCAACCCTTTTTAGCTATTAATCTTTTATCAGTTAGAATATATATATTGGCTATTTTTAAATAATAGAAATGATAAAAAATAGCAACGATTAAAGTAAATATACCCACATAAGCTTCAAAAAACATAAAAAAAATACTTATAATACTCCAAAAAGTCATGCTTAAAGTTATGAAGCTATAGCCAACTGAAAAAATATATTTAATTTGCTCATCTTTATTAACAATCTTATCACAAATTTTTTTATAGTTCATATTATTATAATTGAGCAAATATTATCATATAATTATTACCATACTTTTCTGCGCATTTAGGACAATAAGCATAATGTATATAATAATCCTTGGCTTTCTTCCCTTCTTTACTTAAATATTCATCCATTGATTTTATAAACTTAGGAACTTCGCGATAAGGACCAGAAAAAACTTTAGATACAAAATTTCCAGTTATTTTAGTATTTTCAGCTCCAGTTATTTCTTTATCAACTGATAAATATATTTCCGATTTAAAGGCACTAGGATCACGAAATAGCAATAAAACTTCTTCGGGATTAACGCTATTACATGAATCAGCTAATTTACATAATTTACTTATTTTCTTATTCAAGGAACATGGGAAAGGAATATGAAAAAAAGTAATCATACTTTCTTTAATAAAAGGTTTATTGTACCAGTTAAAAGTTTTGTTATCCCATTTTTCTGGATTAAATTGAGAACAACATTGTTTTGAAGTATCCATAGATTTAAAATTAATAAATAATATTCTTACATAATTAATTATACCATATTCTTTTTATTTTTAGAATAAAATAAAATAACCAAAATATGATTATTAAGTTAATTTGTGTACAAATATTAGACGAATAATAGACGAACGGATTTACAAGAGTAGAAATCTTATATTGGTTCTAAACTCGTATTATGGATGTTAAAGATATAAACTTTGTTAGCTTCTTTGGTAATCATATATTTTTGCTTAATTGCATCATTATATAATGTACCAAATCCACGACAATTATAGTACTTAAATCCTATTTGCATACATTTTGGGTGGTTTTATTTTCCAAAATGTATCTGAACTTATTCAAATAACCAAAAACATACAGCTTTCGGGTCTCTTTCACAGAAATGTCAACGCACCCCGT
>CAYOMH010000080.1:0-1720 GCA_964405055.1 uncultured Muribaculaceae bacterium
CCGAAGGTGGACCATGGAATGATGATGGTATTAAATCATTATCAAGATTTGTTAACAGAATCGAAGCTATTATCAATAAAATTTATACCAATAAATATAATGAAAAAAATAGTGTTGACGAAGATGAAAAAAAATTATTATTTGTCGAAAATAATACAATAAAAGCCGTTACTGAAGATATTGAAATTTTTTCATTTAATACTGCAATTGCAAGATGTATGGAATATATTAACGAATTATATAAATATGAATTAAATGAAAATAATAAAAATATTGAATTAGTAAAAAATTCAATAAAAAGATTTCTAATCATTTTCAGCCCTTTAGCACCACATTTTTCTGAAGAAATGTGGGAATATATTGGTAATAATTCTTCAATATTTAATAATTTTTGGCCAATGTATGAAAAAGAATATTTGGAACAAAACACTATTAATCTACCAGTACAAATAAATGGCAAATTAATTGGAGTTGTTATTGTTGATAAAAATGAAATTCAAGAAGAAGTATATACAAAAATTATGACTGATTCAAAATTAAGTGTTAGATTCAACAATATTGAAATTATAAAAACAATATATATTCCTGGTAGAATATATAACGTGGTAATTAAAAAGTCAGAGTAATCTGACTTTTATTTTTCTGGAAAAAAATTATAAAATACTGCCCCAACTAGAATAGGAGCATAATAGGTAATAAATCTCCACATTATCATTGCTGGTGGTAACAATTCTTTTGGAACAAAATTGACGAATAAACCAACAAAGCCGACTTCAACTCCACCAGTTCCACCAGGCGTTGGAATAAAACTACCTATAAAGAAAATATAAATGCCAGTAACTATTGTAGTAAAAATATTTAAACTATGAGGAATTCTTAAAGCATTAAATACACATTGAACTGTTAAAAAATTAAATATCATAGCTAAAGCCATTAATAAACATGAATAAATAATTACTTTATAATTTTTACTAATATTAGCAAAACCATTATAATAATCTTGAAAAAAGTTTTCTAATTTTTTTTGATTTTTTTCTTTATCTTTTACTATTCTTATCTTAAATAAAATATTGTTAATAAAATTTGCTACTTTTTTATTTCTTTCAACATTCATACTGGCAAATAATACTACACTAGTAATTAGTGTATTTGCAGTAAAACCAATTAATACTAAATATCTTAACAAACGAACATATTGAAAAAAATCAAATATATAATTACATAAAACAGCAATTATTCCCATTATTACAACAGTTATTTGAAATAAAACAAAGTGTTCTACTACTATTGCTGTTGCATTAGCAGTTGTGATTCCTTTTGATTTAAATTTATATATTTGGAATGGTTCACCACCAGAAGAAAGTGGAGTAATACCATCAAAAAATTTTGACATGAATTGTAATTTAAACATTTCCCATTTTGATATTTTTTGGCCATGTGCAGATACTAATGTTCCCATTGCAAGTGATTCAGCCAAAACATAACCAATATATAATAAAAAAGCTGCAGCAATCCACCATAAGTTAGCATCACTTAATAGTTTTACTGATTCATTTAAATTATCTTTCAATAAATAAAAAATTAAAATACTAGAAAGAATGACAATTATTATACTATTTGATTTTATATTTTTAATTTTGCTCATGGTTTTTTACCCCTTTTTTAATTATTTTTAGGTAACGTTCATAAACATCTTTTGCCACCTTATCCCAAGGTTTGT
>CAYOMH010000081.1:0-1678 GCA_964405055.1 uncultured Muribaculaceae bacterium
AAAAAATTAAATTATTGGGAATTGCTAATAATTATAAATTAACTAAGTATTTAGCTGGTCGTTTAATTTTTTCTGCACTTATTTTTATTCCTCTTTTATTTATAAATTATGGTTATTTAATTGGACCGATATTAGGTTTAATATTCTGGTATGGATATGAGTATGTAACTTTGGATCTAAATATAATTAGAAGAAGAAAAAGACTTGAATATCAAGCAGTATTCTTTTTTAAATCACTTATTTTATCAATCGAAAATAAAGCAAATATTGAAAATGCTCTAACAATTACTTCTGAAAATATTGAAAATGAACTTGCTTTCGAATTTAGAAAAGCATTAGAGGAAATGAAAGTTGGTAAGACTTTAGTTGAAACAATAAATTCACTTAAGGAAAGAATTCCTAGTTCAACAATTAATAATACTTTACTAAATATTTCTCAAGCAAATAAAACAGGAGTAAATTTAAGTGATACAATAAAAAATCAAATAAAGTTTTTAAGAAAGTCCCAAATATTAGATACAAAAGAAACTATTAGTAAATTACCAATAAAAATAAGTTTAATTTCGGTAATAATGTTTATTCCAATAATTTTCTTATTAATACTTGGTCCAACATTAGTTAAAACAATCGAAGAAAATAAAATTCAAATTTCAGAAAAAGCTAAATAAATATTTAGCTTTTTATTTACTCAAGTTTGTTTACAAACACTCGTTTGTGTGTTATTCTTGATTTAGGATGTGATAATTTGTACGGATATATAAAAGGAATTATTAAAGAAGTAAATTCTGATCATGTAATTATAGATAATAACAATATTGGTTATATAGTTTTTGTTGCCAATCCATTTGTTTATCATTTAGATGAAGATACAATTATTTATTTATATAATCATATTAGAGAAGATATTAATTGCCTATATGGATTTAGAACTCAAGAAGAAAAATCATTGTTTTTAAAATTAATTGGTGTTAAAGGTTTAGGTCCTAAAACAGCTATGCCAATGTTAGCAACTGGTAGTATTTCTGGAATAATGGATGCAATTGATCGAGAAAATTTATTATATTTGACCAAGTTTCCTAAAGTTGGTGAAAAATTAGCACGACAAATTGTCTTAGATCTAAAAGGAAAACTAGTTAAAAATGGTAATGATTCACACCAAGATTATGATGAATTAATTAGTGTTTTAGAAAATTTAGGATATAAAAATGCTGATATTAAAAAAATCATTGTTCAAGTTAATGCCAACGAAACTATTGAAAATCAGGTTAAGGAAGCATTAAAACTATTATTAAAATAAAGGAGGATTTATGGCAAGAATTATTGATGGAATAAAAACTGAAACTGATGATTTTGAAATGAATCTAAGACCAAGTCATATTGAAGAATTTATTGGTCAAAAAGATGTTAAGGAAAATTTAGAAATATTTATTAAAGCCGCAAAAATTCGAGATGAATCACTAGATCATGTCTTATTATATGGGCCTCCTGGGTTAGGTAAGACGACATTAGCACATATAATTGCTAATGAAATGGGTTCAAATATTAAAACTGCAAGTGGTCCGGCTATTGAAAAAAGCGGTGATTTAGCTGCTATTCTTAGTAATTTAGAACCAGGAGATGTTCTATTTATTGATGAAATTCATCGTTTACCAAGATTTATTGAAGAAATATTATATTC
>CAYOMH010000082.1:0-1668 GCA_964405055.1 uncultured Muribaculaceae bacterium
ATTTTAAATATGTTAAGGCAAGTAGTTCACAAATCAAAGAAACAATTAAAAAAATCTGTACCATATCAGATAAAAAATCATTAAATGAAGATGATATTCAAGTATTAGTTCCGATGTACAAAGGAGAAAATGGAATTGATAATTTAAATATGTTATTGCAAGAACATTTTAATCCAACAAATGATAGTAAAAAAGAAATAAAGTTTGGTGAAGTAGTCTACCGTGAAAATGATAAAATTATTCAATTAGTAAATGATTCAGAAAAAAACGTTTATAATGGCGATATTGGCACAATAAAAAAAGTAAATGTTAATGATCATAAAAAAGTTATCGAAGCAAATTTTGATGGTGAAATAGTATCATATAAAAAAGATGATCTAATAAATATTAAACATGCTTATGCAATAAGTATTCATAAAAGTCAGGGTAGTGAATTTAATCATGTAATTATGCCAATATCACTTAATTATTCAAGAATGTTATATAATAAATTAATATATACTGGTGTAACAAGAGCAAAAAAAAGTTTAATAATTGTCGGTGATTATAATGCCTTAATCAAAGGCGTAAATAATAATTATTCAGAAAACAGAAAAACAACTTTAGAAAAAAGAATTATTGATTTTAAATGAAATAAATATATGATATAATTTAAATAAGTATAGTAGGGGATTAAGATGAAACAAAAATCAATATTATTAATTATTACCTTAATTACTATTGCTTCTTTTATTGGTGGAGCTTCGTTTGCATGGTTTCAACCAATAGTCGAAGGTAATGATACGGCAATGGCTAATCGAATTGATTCTGGGACTATTTCTTTGTCATATAATGGATCAGCGGTAATTTCAAGCGATGGTTTAATTCCAGGTCAATCAAGTTCAGTTATTTTTGTTGTTACAAACAGCGGATCATTACCAGTTGCATCTTATCAAATCTATTTTAATCGATTAAGTAACACTTTTACCAATAGTGAAATGAAGTATTCACTAACTTGTCAAAAAAATGACGGTTCATCTTGTACTGGGTTAGCAGAAACATCAATACCAGCAAAATCTGGTTTAGCTTTTACTGCTGGAATTATTGAGCCAGCAATTAGTCATATATATACTTTAACAATTAAATTTATTGATACTGGCTCAAGTCAAGATTATAATCGTGATAAAGAACTTAGTTTTGTGATTGGTATAAATGATCCACCGAAAGCTTACTTGGCAAACGGTAGTATTGCCGATACGGCTTTTTGGAATTACAAAAATGATGTATATACAATGACATTTGAATCAGAAATTGACATTCCTGCTGGTATTCCAAATGATCGAAAATGGGATGTTTCATCGACAAGTAGTGGTGAAGTGTGGGCATATTTAGATGGAAATAATTTATATATCCAGAGTGATGTAGAAATCTATGGTCTTCCTGATTGCTCTAATCTCTTTGAAAGCTTTGAAAACTTAGTTACAATTAATAACATAAATTTATTTAATACATCAAAAGTAACTAATATGCAAGCAATGTTTAAATACTGTTTTTCTCTACCTTCAATTAATTTATCATCATTTAACACTTCAAAGGTAACAAATATGATGGAAATGTTTATTGAATGTCGAGCCTTAGCAACAATTAATTTAACATCTTGGCAGACATTTAATGTAACTAATATGAGCG
>CAYOMH010000083.1:0-1643 GCA_964405055.1 uncultured Muribaculaceae bacterium
CTTGTTCATTATTTTGACTTTGTTGTTCAGATTCTTCAGAAGCACTAGTTTGTTCATTTTTTTCATCTGAATTTTCTTTGCTAGAACCATCATTTGATTTTTCTGATTTATCTTCATTGCTATCCTCTAAACCATCGTTGTCTTCCAAACCATTTTCATCTGATAAGCCATCATTATCTTCCAAACCATCATTGTCTTCTAAACCATTATTATCATCTAAATCATCACTATCGTTTGAACCTTCTTCTAAATCATTTCCAGCATTTCTTCGACGACTTAAGTTAAAATCTTGATTGGCAAAAAAAGAAAGTTTTGATTTAATATCGACAAATAAATTATTACCAATACTATTTTCATTTGCCAATGAATAAGCTAACCTTGGTAAAATAATGTTATTACTTTTAATTTGTTTAATAAAATCTAAAAAATTTTTTATCATAAAACACCTCTTTTTTATAAACCGCCACCAGAACCAAAAGAATCTAATTCATCTTGAGTTAAAACGACATTAATTTGCATTCTTCTACTACCACATACAAATAAAGCTTCTCCTTGATTAAATCGTTTAATACTATCTTTTTCATTATCATTTAAATCAATTAACTTTGCTAAATCATCAGTTGCTTGTTTCTTTAAACCCATAACTAAATAATAAGATGCATTATCAAATATAGCTTTACCATGAGTAATTATATTAGCAGCAGCAAAATCAGTTGGTTGTTGAGTAATAATTATTGTTCCAGTATTATATTTTCGACTACGACGTTGAATTTGAGCTAAGAATTCAGCTCCTAATTCATTTCGACTAGCTAATAAAACATGGGCTTCATCAACTGATAAAACTGTGTTTTTATTTTTATCAAGACATAAACTCCATGCATATTTAAGTATATTAAAGAATAAAGCATTACGAATATTTTCATCACTATTCATAATTTCTTTAATATTAAATACAATAAATTCAGAATTAGCATTAATAGTTGTATGACCAGTAAAATAATATCTCAATTCTTTTACTAAAGGTCTTACTTTTAATTCTAATCTTTCCATAATATCTTTTTCTTGTGAATGTTCGGGCATTGATAATATTCTACCTTTAATAGTTGAATAAACATCATCGAAAGTTGGAAAATCCTTTGATGAAAATTTAGAAAAATCAGTATTAAAATCTATTTGAAAACGTTTATATGTATCTTGTAGGACTTCACTAAACATAACTAAAACATCTTCTTCGATTGATGGATTATAATATTTTAAAAATGCTTTAATTGATTGAAGAGTTCTTGTTAATACAGTGTATCCAAGTCCTTGGGCTAATTCTTCTGTATCAGCGTCAACAACAACTTCTAAAGGATTAATCATTCCAAATTCGCCGCCTTTACCTAAATCGATAAAGTCTCCGCCATAAGCAAGCGCCATTTCACCAAGTTCACCTTCGGGGTCAACACACACTATTTTGTAATTATTACGAATATGTGAACGAATCATTAATTTAGCTGCAGTCGATTTACCACTACCACTGGTTCCTAAAATTATCATATTGGCATTGTTTCGATTATGTTCTTTTTTCATTTGATATAAAAATTGATTAAACAATACTACACCACCAGAGAAATCAGCACCTAATAAAGTTGATAAGCCTG
>CAYOMH010000084.1:0-1562 GCA_964405055.1 uncultured Muribaculaceae bacterium
AATTCTTCTTTTTCTTCATCTTTAGCGTATTTATATCCAAAAAAATTAAATAAAAGAGCAAGAATAAAAATTACTATTGAATAATATTTTGCAATATTATTTAAACTTAAATAAGCGGTCAAAAAGAAACATAATCCAGTTATTGTTGAATATATAGGACAGAAAATTTTACTTCTATAACTTGATAATAATGAGTTAACCATAACTATTAAAGAAATAAGAGTCATCAAAGCAAAACCACCCATTGTTGTTTTAGGTAAAATTACAGGCAATAGTAAAATACATACTGTATTTATTAAAATATATAACCAATAGCTTTTTATTCTTTTTTTCATAATTTCTCCTAAGAAAACTTTCTACTAGAATCCGAATAATCTGGATCTTGTTGGAACATATCATTTATATAATGAGAGATTTCTTCAAGTTCATTCATTGTTTTAGTGCATAATTGTCGAGATAAGTCTGTATGCAAATCATCAAGTTCAAATGATAATCGTTCTATTCTACTAATTATTTCTGATTTGAATTCGGGATTATCTGATTTGAAAAAATTAATGTCAAATAAAATATGACTTATTTTATCAACTAAATTATCAAAATTATTTGGTTGACTGGCAATACTTTCTAAATTTTCAGCATGATTTAAAAAATTTTTCTTAAATTCATGATTTTTATCATCATTGGTAAGACTTTGCTCACCAATTATAGCGTTTGTACCTTCAGAATATTTACTAACTTCTTCAACTAGCTGAGAAGCAATTTTTAAAAAATTTGCTGAAACATCTTTATTTACTTCAGGGAAAATAAACTCCAAAACAAATTCTTCAATCTTATCACTACTTATTGGTAGTTTATAAAACTGAACAACTTCTATTAACTGATTTGTAAATCGCCTTAATATGGCTTTATTTTGATTAACTAATTCATCACCAGTTTCTATGCCTAAACCTTGAATATTTCTTAATAATGAATCAATTTTTTCTTTAACTTGACTAAAATCTTTTGGCATTTACTTTATCTCCTCTTTTTTATTATAACATGTTAATTATCGCTTTGAAAAATAAATATTAAGCGAATTATTTGAAGTAATGAAGCTGCTAAAGATGCAACATATGTAAGAGCTGCTGATTGTAATACTTTTTCGGTTCCCGGTTCTTCGTTTTCAGTAATTAAATTTAATTTTTTAAGTTGATCAATCGCTCTTTTTGAAGCATTAAATTCAATTGGCAATGTCAATAGTTGAAATATTAAACTGAAAATCATTAATCCAATGGATAACCAAAATAAGTTCATGATTTGTAAAGCCATACTTAAAATTAAAAAGATGTATGCTACGTATGAAGCAATATTAATAACAGGAAATATTATTGATCTTATTTTTAATAATTTATAATTTTCTTTATCTTGAATTGCATGACCAACTTCATGAGCGGCAATCGCTGCTGAAGCAATTGTACTTTGATGAAATACTTCAGTTGATAATCTTAATGCTTTTCTTCTCAAATCATAATGATCACTAAGTCTTCCTTTAACTTCAACAATATGAATATTATCTAATCCAT
>CAYOMH010000085.1:0-1509 GCA_964405055.1 uncultured Muribaculaceae bacterium
AAATTAAAAAAAGATAAAGAAAAAAATAATAGAAAAGAGTAGAAGATATGTTAAAAGAAATAAAATCATTTGAAGAAAGAAAAAAAGAATTAATAAGTTTAGGACTTAAAAAAAAGCAAATAACATTTGAAGAATTAGCAGAAGCATTAAAAGGATTAGAAGTAGACAGTGATTCATTAGATGAATTATATAGTTTATTTTTAGATAATAATATTGAAATTGTTTCTGCCGAAGAAGATGGTGAAGTAGACGAAGGAATAGTAAAAGGAAAAGAAGAATTAATAAATATTGCTACAGATAACATTACCAAAGATATGTCAATCAATGATCCGGTTAGAATGTATTTAAAAGAAATTGGCCGAATTAGTTTATTATCCTCAAGTGAAGAACAAAGAATATCCAAATTAGTTGCTGATGGTGATGAAACCGCTAAGAAAATACTTGCTGAATCAAATCTTAGATTAGTTGTTAGTATTGCCAAAAGATATGTTGGTCGTGGCTTATTATTTCTAGATTTAATTCAAGAAGGTAATATTGGTTTAATGAAAGCAGTAGAAAAATTTGATTATGATAAAGGTTTTAAATTTTCTACATATGCTACTTGGTGGATTAGACAAGCAATAACTCGTGCTTTAGCTGATCAAGCAAGAACTATTCGTGTTCCTGTTCACATGGTAGAAACAATTAATAAAATGGCTAGAATTCAAAGACAACTAACTCTTGACTTAAATCGTGAACCAACTGAGGAAGAAATTGCCAAACAAATGAATATTTCTCCAGAAAAAGTTCGTGAAGTATATAAAATAAGTCAAGATCCTGTATCATTAGAAACACCAATTGGTGAAGAAGAAGATTCACATTTAGGGGATTTTATTTCTGATGAAAAAGATATGAGTCCAGAAGAATACGCTACTATCGAAATATTAAAAGAAGAAATAAAAGATGTTTTAAAAACATTACAAAAACGTGAACAAGAAGTATTAGAACTTAGATTTGGTTTAATTGATGGAACAAGTTATACTCTCGAAGAAGTTGGAAAAAGATTTAATGTTACTAGAGAAAGGATTCGTCAAATAGAAGCAAAAGCACTAAGAAAATTACGTCATCCATCTCGTGCAAAAAAACTAAAGGACTTTATGAATGATTAGTATATCTTCTCGATTATTAGATATTATTAATCATATAAATAAAGATGATTTAATTATAGATATTGGTTGTGATCATGCATATTTGGCTATATATTTAGTTGAATGTTTTAACTATAAAAAAATATATGTTAGCGATAATAAAAAATTAGCTTTAGAAAATGGTATTAAAAATATTAAAAAAAACAAATTAACAAAAACTATATTTCCTTTATTAGGTAATGGGTTAAGTGTATTAAATGATGAAAAAGTAAATACAGTAATAGTATCTGGTTTAGGTGCATATACAATCTTAGAAATAATTAATGATTCAAATCTTAAACAAATAAATAAATTAGTTATTCAAGCAAATCAAGATTATTAT